>DAITPO010000001.1:0-6593 GCA_036833535.1 Candidatus Acidiferrales bacterium
CGCTCGATGGGCTTGCTGCCCTCGTTGGTGAGCTCGGTGCCGATGCGGCCTTCGTCTTCGAGGCCGCTGATTTCATGGCAGCCGGCGCAGCCAAAGTGCTTCACGAGATCCTCGCCTTTGGACTTGAGCGCCGGATCATCCATGTAATCGGCGGAGGAATAGCTGGCGTCGGGATGCTTCTGGGTGATCAAGTAGCTGGCGATATCGCGGGCGTCCTCGATGGAGAGGCGCAGGCTAGGCATTACCGTTGGTTGCTGGACGACTAGCTCGTGGCCGTCATTCGGGCAGCGCGAGTGATCGAGATCGAAAACGAACGGGAGATTGTGCTTGGCGTAATCTTCCGGGCCGAGATCGCGTTTCTCGTAGGGGCAATAGGGCCGCGTGCGCTGGCGCGGATTGTGGACCCAGCGGACGATGTAGTCGTAATTTTCCTTTTCGCCAACTCGACTGAGATTTGCCGCGAAAGTGCCGCCCATTTTGCTGGAGCCTTCGCCGATCGAATGGCAGGCCAGGCAGCCGCGCTCTTCGAAGAGTTCCTTGCCGTGCGCGGCATTTCCTGCGGGCTGATGCTCGAGAGCCGGGCCGGGCAGGCCGGATTGCCAAATGAACGCTGCGATGGATTGCACTTCGTCATCGGACAGACGGAATTGCGGCATTTTCGTGGTCGGGCGGAATTCGCGGGTGTGGCCGATCCAGTATGGAATCCATTCTTTGCGCAGCTTCAAGCGGGCGTCTTTTAGATCGGGGCCGACCTTTTTGATTTCTTCGAGAAGCGTGTGGCTGCGCCGCTCGAGTTCGGCGACTTGCGCGTCGATGCGGCTGACGCTGACCGTGAGATTCGTGGCCTGCGCGTAATATTTGTTGGCCGCGTCGTTGTCCGGCGCGTTATCGCCGAGCTTCTGCAGGCGCGGGATTTCCAGCTCGTCCTGCGACTTGTCACTGCCGAGCTGCATGATTTGCTGGCGGGCGGAGACAAGCTGTTCGTCTTGATTATCGAATCCTTGATAGCGATGGCAGCCGATGCAGCCGCGTTGGCGGAAAAGCTGCCGGCCATGATTGAGGACTTCGGCGTGGTCGGTGACCATGTCGGCCGCGTGGCATTGCTGGCAGCCTGCGTCGTAGTTCTCGCGATAGTAGAGCGGCCAGAGCCAGTGCTCGTAGCGGCCGTGACCGCGAGTGACGGAATCGATGGCGCGGCCGTTGCCGCCGTGGCAGGGCGAGCAGCCGAAGCGTTCCAGCGTGTGGATTTTGATCAGGTCGGGATCGGGATGGCTTGTGAAGGGCGCGTCGTTGCTTTTGGCCATCCCCAGATCGGCCTTGGTTAGCGTGAGCTGCGGAGGAACGAGCTTTTGATTCGTGCCGATGTGGCAGGACTGGCAGCGATCCACCAGGCCGGCGCCGCCAAGATAGTTGATCGAAGCTCCGGGCGGATTCACATTGATCTGGATGAGGGTTTCGTCCCAGCCCTTGGCGCTATTCAGAAGTCCGTCGAGCGCCGCGGCGCTCAATCCCGGAAGATGATCGTTTAGGTAGACATTGGCTTTGGCGCGGGCTTCCTTGCCGGCCGCATCGTTATCGCCGCGCTCGGCGACCAGCTTGGCCCGCTCGGCCATCAAGCTCGTAAATGTGTCGTTGAGCTGGTCGGCGGTGAACTTCTTATCCTTCTCAATCGTGCCGCCTGCCTGCGGCCAGTCTACTTTCCAGGTTTCTTTCTTGGCTTCGTCGAGATCCTTGGTGCGCGCGGCTCTTCCGCTCTTGTCGCTTTCCGGGACGATTTCGACTTCGTAGACGAGATGGCCGATTTTCCCGCGGGCGTCTTTGAAGGCGTCGCCAATTGCGGCGCGCTGCGCGTCGAGAAGCGCAATCTGCTGCGCGATGGCATCGTCTTTAGCTTTGGCTGATTTCTCGAGGGCATCGGCTTCGGAGGCGAGTTTTTTGTAGTCCGGCGAGGAATAGACGTCGCTTTCGAGCTTCTTTTGGCGCGCGACGTCTTTCTCCAGGTAAGTAGCGTACGCCTTCGCGAATCGCGTCTGATAGGCGCGCCACGGGCGCAGGCCGTACATTTCATCCCACAGCGACCAGGCCACGGTGATCATCAAAAGCACGGAAACGATCATCAGCGGCGTGCTGAAGGAGCTGGAGACTATGGGATCTTCTTTGGGAGCGTTGGGCGGCAGGTCAGCCACGCGTTGCTTCCTCCGGAGCGTAGGAAAACTCTAAAGAGCGCAAGCCATTACCTCAGCGGCTAAAGCCGTGGTGATTTTGCTGCGTTACGGCACGACTAAAGTCGTGCCCTGACAAAGCGTTTCTGCAGATCGCTAAATGCTGAACCAAGGCGTCACCCAGATGTATTTGATGGTGAAGACCAGGCGCAGCAGGATCTTCACGGGAAGCGAGATCATTAAAATCAAGAATGTGTACATGGTGATGAGCTGAACCAGGCTCATGCGCTTGTACATCTTCTGACTGAATTCGGTCATCATGCAGATCTTGTGAATCAGCAGACCTGCCAGGACCGCGAAGATCGCCAGCGGGAAAATTCCAAAAATTACGCGCGCCCAGATGGCGGCCATCGGCGCCATTGATGCCGGCAATAAATGCACCAGCCAGGAACCGTTGATGCCGAAGACTTCGTCGAGGTTCCTGTTTACGGCGTAGTCCACGCGTTCGGCATCCCAGGTTTGGCCCGGCCAGAACCACATCCATCCCGGACCGCGGATGAATGTGCCGATCACAATCATCACGACCCAGAGACCGATGAAGCCGACGAGGAAAGTCCAGATGGCGAAGCGGCGCTGGCGATAGGTGTAGTAGCCATTACCGAGCGGATTCGTATCTATATACGGAACGGCCATCAGACCGACGATGATGAGCGTTGGCATCACCACGCCGGCGATCCACGGATCGAAATAGACCAGCATTTCCTGCAGGCCGAGAAAATACCACGGCGCCTTGGCCGGGTTCATCGTGACATTGGGATTCGAAGGTTCTTCGAGCGGCGCGTTCAGAGTGAGCGACCAGACCATCAAGATGATTGTGATGATGATCGCCACCAGAAATTCCATGCGCATCAAATACGGCCACGTATGGACTTCGCGCTCCCATTTCGGATCCCACGGCTGCGTCTTGCGATATTTCGATTTGGCAAATGCCGGGTCGCTGCCAATGATGGCGATCAGTTGATCGTTGGCGATTGCCTGGCGGAAGGCGTACCAGGTGTAAAAAGGAACCAAGAATAGAAGCGCGACGATCGGGACGTTGTCGGGTGTCGAGACAACTTCCCAGATCTGATGCCAGTCCATCAGCGAACCTCACTCAAGCGATGATGGGCGGTGCCGGTCATGTCAGAAATTAGGGCGTCCCGCTGGGTTTCATAATTACCGGTCGCGGGCCTTTCTCTTCTTTGATTTCCGATTCGAGCATGATCGGCGCGGGGCCGGAAATGCCGCCGTCTTTTCGCACGCGCCAGAAATGCACGCCCATGAAGATTCCGGCGATCAATGGAATCGCGATGCAATGCCAGATGTAGGCGCGCAATAGCGCGTTCGCATCCACGATTGAGCCGCCGAGCAAGGCGAAGCGGACGTCGTTATACGGCGTCATGCCTAGCAGCGAGCCGAATGGCCCTTCGTGTCCTAAAAGAGGCGTCGCGCGCGCCATATTCGTTCCTACTGTGACGGCCCAGAAGCCGAGTTGATCGTCGGGCAGCAAGTAGCCCGTGAACGAGAGGAGCAGCGTGAGAACCATGAGGAGCACGCCAACGCACCAGTTGAACTCGCGCGGCCGCTTGTAGGAACCGGTGAGGAATACGCGGAACATGTGCAGCCAGACGGCAATGATCATCAAGTGCGCGGCCCAGCGGTGCATATTGCGCAGCAGTTTGCCGAAGGGTACGTCGTTCTCGAGATACAGAATGTCTCGGAAGGCCTGCACCTTGGAGGGATGGTAATAGAACATCAGCAGCACGCCGGTAAAGGTGAGAACGATGAAGAGATAAAACGTGATGCCGCCCATGCCCCAGGTGAAGTTGTAGCGCACGGCATCGCGATTTACTTTGGCGGGGTGCAGATGGAAGAAAACGTTGCTGAGGACGCTCAGCGCGCGATTGCGCGGCTCTTCATCGTGCTTGACGCGGAAAATCGAGCGATAGAGCTGCGTTTTCTCAGGCTGCTTCAGCTCTTCGAGCTGCTCTTTGGCCTTGGCCTGAACGGTTTCTTTCAGGACCGCCACTTGTTCGCGGACGCCGGACTTGCGGCCGTTCGAGCCGTTGCCGCCGCTGCCGGATGCGCCGGGCGGCGCGCTGCTTCCGTTTCCGCCGTTCTCTTCCGCCATCTGAGAGGGCTCCCCTTGATGCCTTTTTGCGAGAGGGCCGAAAAGCGGGCGGGACTGAACTGCGCAGGTCCGCCCCTACAAACCCAAAAACTTTACACGTTCAAGAATGCTCCCGGGTCGTTGAAATGATTCACGCCCGCGCGCGGATCGTCGACGTACAAGCGGCTGGTATCCACGGTGATCTTTCCCGAGGGATCTAACTGCACAAACGAGCGATCCATCGGCCGCGGAGCGGGGCCTTCGAAATTTACGCCTTCGCTGTCGTAGCCGCTGCCATGGCACGGGCACTTGAATTTATTCTCGGCCGGCTTCCATTCGGGCGTGCAGCCCAGATGCGTGCAGCGCGCGAAGATAACGAACAGCCGATCGGGTTCCTTTACCACCCAGACGCGATTGGTCATCAGGAAGCGCTGGTCGATTCCCAGAGCGAAATCCGAGGGATAGCCGATGCTGAAAATGGTGTTGGGCTCGTATAGGGCGCGCGGAAAGAAAAACCGGAGGAACATCAAGAAGTTGACGCCAAGATATCCCCAAATACAGGCCCAAACGATGCGGCGACGGCTTCTATTGATCTCTTCGACCGCTTTCTTGTTCGCCGCCGCTTCGGCTTTTGCATCCGCGGCGGCAGGCGCAGCAGGCGCGGTCGCGGCCTGTGCTACCTTACCCTCGGTTTGATCAGCCATAGGCGCGCTAAGTAGAGCGGATGACCCCCGCGAAAACGCAAAAAGAGTTTACAAATCTCGCCGCACGAATGCACACGTTTTATAGTCTGCCGGGGGATTCTGTGTCAAGGGAGAGTTGGCAAATTGCGATGCTGATTTTGGCGCCAAATATGTGGTGGAGGTGGGCGCAGGCTATTTTGCGCGCGCGGAGCCGGCGGTTTGTGCCGCGGTCTCCATGCCCCGCTCGAATCCAACCGACTTCAGGACAAGGTCCGCGAGCGCGCGGATTAAATAGGGCGAATCATTGAGGCCATCGGTCATGACGAACTCCTTCACGCCGAGCTTCTCGGCTTGCTCCCGCGCCTCAATGTTGATCTCGTGCAGCGTCTCGATGTGGTCGGTGACGAACGAAATTGGAATGACGAGCATGCGCTTGACACCCTCTTCGGCCAGCCAATCGATGGTTTGCACCAGCGACGGCTCGAGCCACTTCTGCGGGCCGACGCGGCTCTGATAGCAAAGTACGCCCGGATTCGGCCAGCCGCCGCGCTCCAGGACGAGGTTCATGGTCTTCGAAATGTGCACGGGGTAAGGATCGCCGTTGTTGATCAGCTTCATCGGCAGGCCGTGGGCGCTGAACACGAGGTGGACCTCTCCGGGATTTTGCAGTTGCAAGAGCTTTTCATCTACTCGCGCGCGTAGCGCCTCGATGTAGGAGGGATGATCGTAAAAACTCTCCACGATGCGCGCAGCTTGCGTGACCTTTCCCCGCGACTGGCGCTTCCATTCCTTCAGGCTACTTCGCGTTGTGGCGTAGGAATAGTGCGGGTAGAGAGGCAGAAGCACGAGCTCGTCATACGGCCACGCCGCGAGATCTGTAAGCGCCTCACTGGTGAGCGGGTGCCAATAGCGCATGGCGACGAAAGTCTTCGCTTCGACGTACGGGGCGAGGACAGCCTCGAGTGCGCGGCCCTGATCTGCTGTGAGGCGGCCGATGGGCGAGCCGCCGCCGATTTCTGCGTAATGATGCGCGACGGTCTTTGAACGGCGCGTGGAAATAAACTTGGCGAGAGGCTTGCGCGCAATCCAGGCCAGCGGAAAATCGATGATGTCGGGATCGCAGAAGAGATTGTAGAGAAATGGCTCGACAGCCGCCTGATTCTCAGGCCCGCCTAGTTGAAAAAGCACGATGGCGACGCGTTTCAAGCGGGCCTCGGTGACTATTTACTTCCCAACTGCGCTTTGAGCCGCTCGATATCTTCGCGAAGGCGCGAGAGGCGGCGGGCGATGGTCACCTGATATCCGAAGAAGATGGCCCAAACGATCATGTAGGCGATGAACAAGCTCTCGAAGTTTTTCATGCGTGCTGCTCCTTAATCAGGTGCGCATTGCGCCTGCCGGCGGCGAAATTCCCGGTTCCTCTGCCGATAGCTGCTCGGCCCTAAGCCGCAATTCCTCGAATTCGTGGCGCGCTTGCTCGAGCTTGTAACGCTGATGGATGAGGATTGCCATGACGCCCGTCATCGCCAGCCAGCAGAACCAGAAAACCTTGCGCATCGTGGGATCGAGGCCGGAGTTCTGGCCGCCGAGAATTACCGG
>DAITPO010000001.1:6693-23800 GCA_036833535.1 Candidatus Acidiferrales bacterium
AAATCAGAAAGCAGCCACGAGGCCGTAAAAAACATGACGTCGAAGCCGATCAATATCTCGAGCCAGGTGCGTTGTAGCTCCGGCGCATCGGCGAGAAGTCCCGCCGTGGCCTCCACCGCCGCGAGCAGGAGCGGCACCAGGACCGGAAGCAACAGCAGCGGCAGGAGCAGCTCGCGCATGCGCGCTTGCGCTGCCACCGCTGAGAATACCGTGCCCGTGATGGTCAGGCCGAACGTGCCGAGCATCAGCACGATCACCAATCGCCCGAGCACCGGCAGCAAAGCAACATTGTAAAGCACGGCGAAAACCGGCAGGAGTAAAACTTCGCACGCCGTGAGAAAAACGAAATTCGCCACAATTTTCCCGAGGAGGATGGCGAAAGGAGAGACCGGGGCCAGGCAAAGCGCGTCAAGCGTGTCGTTAGCGTGCTCGCGAGCGAACGAAGGTTGAAGCATCAAGGATCCCGCGAAGAGCAGCGCAATCCAAAGCAAGCCCGGGCCGAACCGGCGGGATTCCGCTGTCGTCGGATCGAAAGCGAAGCTGAAGATGACCACGACCACGAACGCAAAGATGAGCGTGGTGTTCAGCAACTCGCGGGCGCGGAATTCCGCGCGCACTTCCTTGGCGACGATGACGGCGGCAGCGCGTCCGGCGTTCATTGCACGGTTCCCTGCAAACCTGCCAGGATTAGTTCCAGATTTCCTCCGCTGCCGGAATCGGATACTACGCGCCCGGCCTCGAGCCGCACTGCGCGCGTGGCGAGGCGCAGGACTTCATCGCGGGCATGCGTGCTGGCAAGGATCGTACAGCCGTCCCGCTGCAGCGCCGCGAGTGTTTCCGCGAACCATACGCGGCCCTGTGGGTCGAGACCCGAAGAAGGCTCGTCCAGGAGCAAGATGCGCGGCGAATGAACCAGAGCGCGAACAATGGCCAGCCTCTGGCGCATTCCGCGCGAAAATGTGCGCACCAGACTTGAGGCGCGTTCTGCCAGGCCTGCGGCGGCGAGCAGATGGGCCGTGCGCGAAGCCACATTCGCCACGCCGTAAAGACGTGCGAAGAAATGTAGATTTTCTTCGGCCGTTAGCTCGTCGTAGAGAAGAGTGCTGTGCGCCACCATTCCAACGCGGCTTTTAAAGAGCTCGGGGGAATCCGCGGGCGAGCCGGTCATTTTCACGCGCCCCGCATTGGGGCGCACCAGCAGCGCGGCCACTCTTAATAGCGTGGTCTTCCCTGCCCCATTCGGGCCGAGCAACGCGACGAATTCTCCGGGCTGGATTTCGAGGCTAACGCGGCGAAGAGCGGTGAGCGCGCCGTAGCGCTTTTCGACTTGTTCGAAAACGAGCCCTAGACGCTCGCTTCCCGTCAGGGGAGTCAATGGGATCGCTCAGCCGCGCACGAGATTGCGCAGTGTCTGTTCCACTTGCGCGCGCTGCCGGGTGTATTCCTCGTCGGAAATGGTACCGGCCTGATGGCGAAGCTCCAGGCGAAAGATTTTTTCTTTCAATTCATCGAGGCTGCCGCTGACCGCGCGGTCAACCGAGGCCACTGCGGACTCCGCGGCCTGGTGGGATGGAGCCTTTGCTGTGGGCGGCGGCGCGCTCGCGTGTAAAGCCGCGCCATTGCCGGCAATGGCCATGTGCGGCCGGCGCCAGAGGTAAAAGATGCCCAGGGCGAACAGTGCGCCGAATCCCGCCACCAGTATCCACTTCAAGCTATCGAGCCGCGCCGGAAACGCGCTCACGGCTTCGGCGGCGCCGCTGGCCCGCGAATTCACGGATGGATTGCCGGAATCATCAGCCGGACCGCCACCACCACCGGCGTTGGCGGGAGGAGGGGGAGCCGTGCCCGAAATGGCGATTTCCACGGGAGTGTTCGCTGCGACCGCGTCGCGACCATAGATCGTGTAGCCGTCCTGACTTCCGCCAGGATTAAAGCCTGCCGCATTGATTTGAAGTGTCGGTGGCGCCACCAGGAAGAGCCCCGGCACGGCGTATGGTGAGACGAGCTTCAGCGTGGCTTTGTTCGACGGGTATGGAAGCTGATAGGAGATGCGCACGCCGTTCTTGCCCGGCCGGAACGGAAAGGCGATGGAGCTGCGATTCTTGCCCTTATCAATAGTGCCTTGCACCACGGGCATGCCTGCCGCCGACCACGCCGAGACCTGATTCAATTGCGCGCCTTCCGGAAGCACGAAATTGAACGTGCCCTCCTCCTTGAAAAACGCGACGGGAGGCTGCGTCTTGTTCTCAATCGCAAATTCCTCGCCGACGAGCAGGTTCGATCCCGACGGCTGTACAACGATGTCGTGCTGGCTGACGGAAACTGACGCGGGATCACTGGTAGGTTCGAAGACCTCGATATCCACCTTTGACGTTCCCGGCGGAAGCGGCTGGTGGTAATTCACGCCGCGATACACCACGCGAATCAGCATCGGACCGCTGCCGATTTCGGGGCGGTCAACCAGATAGTGGCCCTGTGCGTCCGATTTGACGGTGGTTAGCTCCTGCATCCCGCCTTGCAACTGAAAGATGATTACGTCGAGGCCTGCGCCGGGCTTGTTGTTCGTGCCGTTGTGGATGGTGCCGGAAACGGTGCCCGCGAATGTAGCGGCGGCCCATAGCCCACTGGCCAGCAAGACAGCTGCAATTTGTGAGAGGAGGCGGTTCATCTTCGTCCGTTCACGTCGTCTTAGGTTTCTTCGTCATGGCCTGGCGCGTTGCAGCCGTGGGCGCGCTGCCGGTAAGTTGGTCCATTTCAGCCAGAGCGCGAGCGGCTTCCGCTTCCAGCGCCTGCCGCATTTCATCGTAATCCTTATCGGAAAATTTACCCGCGCGATGTTCGAAACGCAAATCGCGAAGATTCTCGTAGATCGTATCGCGGCGCTCGAGAAGCGAATCGAGCTTCGAGCGGTGCGGCGCCGAATCGGACGCGTCCGGCTCGATCACGAAGATAAAGAGAATCGTGGCGCAGGCCAGCAGGATGCACGCGAGGGTGATCGCCGTACTACTCATCGGGGCCTATCTCATGCCGCGCTCGCGCCAAAAGTTCCGGGGAGACACCGGCCGGATGCGCCTTTACGTGCGCAGCGCGCAGGCGCCAGCTCTTCAAGATCGCGCGCACAACGAAAATTCCCACGATCGAAAAAACGATGGGCATCAGCCACATCCAACGATTGAAGCCTTTCGCTTCGGGAACGATGACAACTTCTGTGCCGTACTCCTGGATGAAGGATTGCAGGATGAGATCATCGGAATCGCCGCGAGCTACGCGCTCGTCCACTTCCTTCAGCTCATTCTTGGCCACGTCGCAGGGGCCCGAAAATGACGCGCCGGGATGATTGCAGAGACCGGCGGAATCCGCGCAGCCCGCGCACATGCAGTTGATCCGCTTTCCGAGCTCTGTGGCGCGGTCAGATTTTTGCGCGACAGCGACGGGCGCAACCGCGTAGGCACACACAATTATCGCGAGAAGAATCCGGCTGCCGGTGGCCCTAATGCTTGCCATGAATCGCTCCGACGGGATGCGGCACCGGCCCACCCGCCGAAGCGGGTGCCAGTTCGGTCGCTTGAGAAAGCACCATTACTGCCTGGCGGCTGGGGATCAGAGCGAGGATCGTGCCGAGCACGACGACCAATCCTCCGAACCAGATGCACTTCACTAGCGGATTCAGATAGCCGTGAATCACAGGCCGGTTTGTCTCCGGGCTCCGCCCGTCATACACAAGATAGATATCGCGAAGGGGCGTG
This sequence comes from Candidatus Acidiferrales bacterium, assembly GCA_036833535.1. Classification (GTDB taxonomy): domain Bacteria; phylum Acidobacteriota; class Terriglobia; order Acidiferrales; family UBA7541; genus Palsa-147. Next base: position 10,440 of record DAITPO010000001.1, read on the forward strand.
GATTGGATCCCGACCAAGGTCTGCGTGATTTGGCTCGCGAGGAAAAAACGGCGCTCCGGATACAAAATCATCTTGGACTTGCCGTCGCGGAAAACTTCGAGGGTGGCACGCTCCGCTTGGTAATTGGGCGTTTGGATCTGGTCGAAATTTTGAGAGACGATGTCGTACGGCCCGAGTTTCATGTGCGCGCCCGGCGGCATTTCCTGCTGGACATCGCGATTGAAAGCCGACCCGGCGATGCCGATAAAGATCAGCACCATTCCGAAATGCACCACATAGCCGCCGTATCGGCGCGTATTGCGCATGGTGAGCTGGCCGGTCGCCGCGAGCAGATTCACGCCGCTCCGCGCGGCAATCACGCGCGCCCCGCGCCAGAACTCAGCTACAATGGTCAGCACAACGAATACCGACAGGATCAGGCAAATCAGCGGATAGATCAGACGGAAGCCCGCGACGAACGCGATCAGTCCCGCAACGAGTCCACCAGCCAAAGGCCACAAGAAATTTCGCCTCAAGCCATCCAGAGAAGTTTTTCGCCACGCAAGCAGAGGCCCCACTCCGGTCAGCAAGATTAGGAACAGCGCGATGGGGACGTTCACCTTGTTGAAGAATGGAGGCCCGACGCTGATCTTCGTTCCCTGCACCCATTCGGAAAGAACCGGAAAGAGCGTTCCCCAAAGCACCGCGAAGCACGCCGCGAGAAGAATCAGATTGTTGAAGAGAAAGCTCGATTCTCGGGAGACCAGCGAGTCGAGTTGGTTGTCGCTTCGCAGATAATCGCGATTTTTCCAATACGCCAAAGCGCAGGCGATAAACGTCACCGCGAGGAAAGACACGAACCAGGTGCCGATGGACGACTGCGCGAAGGCATGAATCGAGCTGACGATTCCCGATCGCGTCAACAGCGTCCCGAGAATGCACAGCATGAACGTGGTGAAAACCAGCCAGACGTTCCAGACCTTCATCATTCCGCGCTTCTCTTGCATCATCACCGAATGAAGGAACGCCGTTCCGGTGATCCACGGCAGCAGCGAGGCATTTTCAACCGGATCCCAGGCCCAGTATCCGCCCCAGCCCAAAACGGCGTAGGCCCAATGCGCGCCGAGCAAGACTCCGAGCGTCTGAAACACCCAGGCGATCATCGTCCAGCGCCGCGTGATGTGAATCCATTTCTCGCCCGGATAACGTCCGAGAAGCGCAGCCATGGCAAACGCAAACGGCACGCTGAAGCCCGTATAGCCGAGATACAGCATCGGAGGATGAATCACCATTTCCGAATACTGAAGAAGCGGCGTGAGGCCGTGGCCGTCCGCCTGAGATACGACTGTAAATGCGCCACCCGCGCCGGCATGGCCGAGCACTTGGAACGGGCTAGCGACGAAATTATTGAGGGTGAGGAAAAAAAGCTGCACGCACGCGAGAACAACGCCTACGTAAGGCATCAGTTCGGGGTGCTTCCGCCGGTTCAAGAAGAGCGCGAAAAATGCGTAGATCGAAAGCAGCCAGCTCCAGAAGAGGAGCGAGCCTTCCTGGCCCGCCCAGAGAGCGGCGAACTTGTAAAATCCCGGAAGATCCCGATTGCTATGCTCCGCGACGTACGCCATCGAAAAATTGTCGGTGAAGAACAAATACTCCAGGCAAGCGACCGTGAGAGTGACCAGGCAAAAAACCGCGATGCCGGCATGACGCGAACTCTTCGTCAGCAGAGGATTTCGGGTACGAATGGCGAGAATGCCGGCGACAATTGCATAGCCGGCTGCGATCAACGCGAGCAGTAAGGAAAATGAGCCGAAAATATCCACTTAAGAGATGGTCCTCGATTAACTCTGGCCCTTCGGATAAGCGTCACTCGCGCCGGAAGTTTGGCCACCCTGTTGCGGCACGGCCTCATACTTCGAAGCGCACTTGGCTTGAACTTGCTCGGCGTTAAACCGCCCGTCCGGCTGCAAGCGTCCCTCTACCAGCGCCTGGGCTCCGTCTTTGAAAGTATCAGGCAGCGGATCGCGGCCAGCGTAGCTGACATTCAACGTTCTTCCCTGCTCTTCGAGAACAAATTCCACGCGCCCCGGCAGGTGTTGGATCGACCCGGCGCGCACGTCACCACCGATGCGCATACGCTGATTCAACGACGATCCGTGCAAGGTCGCGATTTCCGAAAGCGTATGATAATACGTTTTGCTTTGAGTGAAGCCGACGTAGGCCAGCGACAGCAGGGTGACTATAATGATTCCGGAACCAACCACGAACTTCGTCTGAGCCTTCATAGAGACCACCGCCCTAAACCCGCGATATCAGTCACTGATGATAGCACATTGGAATGACACAGGCTGGGGGCGGTGCAAATCGGCTGCGAACGGATGGATCTACGGCTTGACCTCGTGGCCGAGCTTCGACCGCAGGCACCCGACCAGCTCCGGAGCGAGTTCCGAGATATTCATGCCCTCCGAGACCATGAACTTGCAGCTCAGGATGGGCCGCGACTGGTCGTCGTCTGGCAACTGGCAATTCACGCGGCAATACTGGCAGTCTTGATTCCAGCAGAACCGCCCGTAAGGGATTGTTTCCGGACTGATGAATTGAAAACAACGAAGCACCGAATTCTTCTCCGGGACGAGGAACGTCCGCCCAAGAATGTTGATCTCCACCAGCCGCTCGAATGGACGAAACACCTCGGACATGGTCACATTTCCCCCTGGGCCGTCTGAACGTAAACTTACGAGAGAGACGCAGGCGTAGCAACATCGGCAACAGGGGGCGTGCCCAATTCTCCAATGGCTGCGAGTTGTGACCTTCACGGCGACAGTGTTCGACGATTGGAAACGAAAATAGAGGAGCGAATCAGGCGAAGAACTGGCCCATGCGGCGAAATTTTTCGTAGCGCTGCGATAGAAGATCGGCCGGCGCCATCTTGGCGAGATGCCGGAGCGATGATTGAAGCACATTATCGAGAGTCCTGGCTGTGGATTCGGGATCGAGATGCGCGCCGCCTTCGGGTTCAGGCACGATTTCATCCACCAGCTTCATCTCGAGCAGATCTCTTGCGGTGATGCGCAGAGCTTCGGCGGCGATTTCGGCCTTCGTCGAATCGCGCCACATGATCGAAGCGCATCCTTCCGGCGAAATCACCGAGTACACCGCGTTTTCGAGCATGTGAACGCGATCGCCGAGAGCGATCGCCAGCGCGCCGCCCGACCCACCCTCTCCCGTGATCGTCACCAGAATCGGCACCGGCAGCCGCGCCATCTCGCGCAGATTTTTGGCGATGGCCTCCGCTTGCCCACGCTCTTCCGCGCCCACGCCGGGATAGGCGCCCGGCGTATCGACGAAGGTGAAGATTGGCCGTTTGAATTTGGCGGCGAGTTGCATCACACGAAGCGCCTTGCGGTAGCCTTCAGGCTTCGCCTGGCCCCAGTTCCGCGCTACGCGCTGCTTAGTGTCGCGGCCCTTCTGCTGCCCGATCACCATAACCGGGTTGCCGTGATAGAACGCCATGCCACAAATCAGTGCGGGATCGTCCGCAAAGGCGCGATCGCCGTGGATTTCGCTGAAGCCTTCGAAAATCATGCGGACGTAATCGAGAGTGTACGGGCGCAACGGATGGCGTGCGAGCTGAACGCGCTGCCAGGCGCCGAGATGAGAATAGAAATCGTGCTTAAGCTCGGCGACTTGCCGGCGCAGGCGCTCGATTTCCTCTTCGGCGTTGTCCCCATTCGGAGATAGGCGCAGCAATTCCTCGACGTCACGCTCCAGCGCGTCGATCTCTTTCTGGCGTCTTTTTTCGCGTTCGTCCATTCGAGCTTTACGGGCGGATACTCCGCTAGTTCTGCATCACAATCGCATCGGGCCCACAAATTCCGCGGATGCGCTCGAGCAACTCCGGATCGACTTGCACGCTGCGCGCAGATTCCAGCTTGGCTTCGCTGCCGTCATCGCTCAACAAATCAAATTCCACGCGGCAACGTCCGGGCCGGCTCGCTATCAATTCATCGAGCTCGTTGAGCATTCCCTGGTCGGCAGCTTTCAAATCCACGCGCACACAGAGCAGCGCCGGCGCGCGTTGCAGCATCTGGTCAATCGGCCGGGCTTCAGAAACGGCAACCCGCGTCCCAACCTCCTCGACGTTGACACGCCCTTTGATCACCAGTGGCGTCCCGCTCTTCAGCACCGGCTCGAGCCGCTGGAAAGCCTCCGGAAACACCAGCGCCTCAACTACTCCGGTCTGATCCTGCAGCGTGGCAATCGCCCATCGCGCGCCTTTTTTCGAGCGCATCGGACGCGATTGTACGATGATTCCCGCGACAATTATGTCGCTGCCGTTGCGCCGCCCTTCGAGCGAGCCGATCTCCACTGCGTTCAACTCTTTCAGCCGCCCGGCAAATTTATCCAGCGGATGACCGGAGATATAAAAGCCGAGCATGGCGTACTCGCCGGCGAGCCGTTCTTCCTCCGTCCATTCATCCACGCTCGAAACTCGGTGCGGCTCAGCCGTCGACGCCATCGTCGCGGCTGACGTGAAGAACACGCTTTGTCCGCTCGACCGCTCGCGATGCAGCCTCTGGCCATACTTCATCGCTTCGTCCAGGTCGGTCCAGTGACTGGCTCGATTCCCAGGCAGCGAATCCATCGCACCAGACTTGATGAGGCTTTCAAGCACCCGGCGATTCAAAAGCCCGGGATCGAGCGATTCGCAGAACTCGAAAAGATCGCGGAATTTCCCGCGCTTCTCGCGAGCCTCGCAGATTCCTTTCGCGGTGTTTTCACCAACATTCTTAATGGCCGCAAGTCCGAAGCGGATGTGATCGCCGACCGGCGTGAAGTAGAGCGAGCTCTCGTGAATATCAGGCGGCAGCACCGTAATCCCCATGCTGCGCGCCTCGGCGATAAACTTCACCACCTTTTCGGTGTTCCCCGCTTCCGCCGTCAACATAGCGGCCATGAATTCCACGGGGTAGTGCCGCTTCAGGTAGGCCGTTTCATAGGCGACGATGGCGTAAGCGCACGAGTGCGACTTGTTAAAGCCGTATCCGGCAAACTCCTCCATCAAGTCGAATATCTTCTCGGCCTTCTTTGCGGGAACTTTGCGCGCCGCGCATCCAGATAGGAATTTCTCGCGCTGCGCCCGCATTTCTTGTGGTTTCTTCTTGCCCATCGCGCGACGCAGAATGTCGGCTTCACCGAGCGAAAATCCCGCCAGCCGATTGGCAATCTGCATCACTTGTTCTTGATAAAGAATCACGCCCCATGTCTCCGCCAGAATTTCCTGTAGCTCCGGCAGATCGTAGGTGACTTTCTTCGTGCCATGCTTCCGGCCGATAAATTCATCGATCATCCCGCCCTGAATCGGACCGGGGCGATAGAGCGCGTTGAGCGCGGTGAGATCCTCGAGCCGCGTGGGCTGGTAGCGCCGCAGAATGTCGCGCATGCCGTGCGATTCAAACTGGAATATGCCGGTCGTATTGCCGCTGGCAAAGAGCTTGTAAACTTCCGGATCGTCAGTCGGTAGCGTGGAAAGATCGAGTTCGACGCCGCGATTTTCGCGGATCAGTTTCACGGAATCATCGAGCACGGTGAGCGTAGTGAGCCCGAGAAAATCCATCTTCAGCAGCCCAATCCGCTCGAGCGCGTTCATGTCGTATTGCGTCGTGATTTCGTCTTTGTTGGTCTTATAGAGCGGGACAATCTCCGTCAGCGGCTGAGGTGAAATGACCACGCCGGCGGCGTGCGTGGACGCATGCCTCGCCAGCCCCTCCAAGCGTAGCGCAACGGCGATTAGATCCGCTACGCGCTCATCCTCGCGGCGCTGCTGTGCGAGTTGCGGCGAATCTTCCAGCGCCTTCTCGAGAGTGATGTTGAGCTGGTTGGGCACCAGCTTGGCCAGGCGGTCGACTTCGCCGTACGGCATGTCGAGCGCGCGTCCGACGTCCTTAATCGCCGCCTTCGCCGCCATCGTTCCGAAGGTAATAATTTGCGCGACGCTTTGCTCGCCGTATTTCTTCCGCACGTAGTCGATTACTTCGCCGCGGCGCCGCACGCAAAAATCGATGTCGATATCCGGCAGCGAAATTCGCTCCGGATTCAGGAAGCGCTCAAAGAACAGGTCGTACTGAAGCGGATCAACGTCCGTGATTCGCAGCGCGTAACTCACCAGACTGCCCGCGGCCGATCCGCGCCCCGGACCGACCGGCACTCCCTGCGCCCGGGCATAATGAATAAAATCCCAGACGATCAGGAAGTAGCCGGCGAAGCGCATCTTCTTGATCATGGCGATCTCGTCGTTCAATCGTCGCTCGTAGGCCTCGAGCGGCTGGCGCAGCTTTCCCTTCGCCGCGAGACGCTCGAACTGGGTCATGCGCTCCGCAAAGCCCTCGCGCGCAACTCCTTCAAAATAACTTTCTGCCGTTTGGCCTGCAGGCACTTGGAATTCCGGAAACGAGTTCGTAACGCGCTCGATTTTCACGTGGCAGCGCTCGGCAATAGCCACCGTGCGTTGCACCGCCTCGGGAATCTCGCGAAACACCTGAGCCATTTCTTCCGCGGTCTTGAAATAGAACTGGTCGGTCGCGAACTTCATGCGGTTCTGCTCGCTCATGGTCTTCCCGGTCTGGATGCACATCAGCACTTCCTGAGCGCGCGCATCGGACTGGGTCAGATAGTGGCAATCGTTCGTGGCCACGAGCGGGATTCCGGTTTCGCGGGAGAGTTGCACGAGATCGCGGTTGACGCGCGTCTCGATTTCGAGCCCCTGATCCTGAACTTCGAGGAAGAAGTTGCCTTTTCCGAAAATATCCTGCAGCCGGTAGGCCGACTCTCGAGCTTTGTCGAGTTTTCCTTCGCTGACCGCTTCGGAAACTTCTCCGCGCAGGCAAGCCGAAAGCGCGATTAAGCCCTTACTATGTCGCGCGAGCAGATCGTGATCCACTCGCGGCTTGTAATAGAAGCCGTCAAGAAAGCCGGTGGAGACGAGCTTGATCAGATTGCGATAGCCCTCATCGGACTCGGCGAGAAGGACAAGATGATTCGAGCGCTCCGCATCCGCGCCGCGCGCCTTATGGCTTCCCGGTGCGACGTAAACCTCGCAGCCGATGATTGGCTTTACGCCCCGCGTCGTGGCTTCGTGATAGAAATTTGCCGCGGCGAATAGGTTGCCATGATCCGTCACGGCAACGGCCGGCATTCCGCGCCGCGCGGCTTCGTCTACGAGTTCGCCAATATCGCAAGCTCCGTCAAGGAGAGAGAAATCCGTATGCAGATGGAGATGAACAAAGTTCGAGTGAGCCATGCGGGAATCTATTCTAAACCCCTGCGCAATAGTTCGCCATCAACGGCGCTCGTGAGCGCTCGCGAAAATGACCCGTCGAAGGTTGTCAACGCCGCGCTTTCGATTTTTTCCCAGCGGATTTCGCCGGCCGAGGTTTGTGTGCTGGCGGTTTCTTCTCAGCTGCAGCCGCAGAAGCAGATGCCGCCGCCTTCGCCGCTGCGGGCTTTGCGGGTTTGGCTTCACTTGCCGGTGCCTGCGCCTTCGCCTCCGGCGTTGTGGTTACGGCTTTCGGCGCCGCCGTGGGCGCAGCCTTCGCCTCGGTCTTCTCTTTCGATTTCGGTTTTTTCTTCTCTTCTTTCTTCTTCGGCTCGTCCTTGATCCCGGCTAGCTTCTTCAAAATCTTTGTGCGCTCAATCGGGTCGCGGCCCTTCCCGCGAAGCTGCGCCTCGAAGAAATCTTCGAGGATCTTGTCGAACTTCGGCCCGCGCGGCACGCCCAACGAGTCAAGCTCCGCCACCGGCATGCTCGACCGCAGCGGCCGCCACTTCTGGAGATAGTTGCGAATCTTCGAGACTGGTTTCGAATCGCCGTACTCAGCCTGTAAGAAGGCCAGCCGTTCGGGCGGCACGGTCTCCAGGAAGAAATATGCTTCTTTCGGCGAATCCGTCTTGCGGTTCTTGAGAATCTTCAGAGCCTTCTCAGTTTCCGGTGCCAAATCGTTTATCGCGTCAATCGTCTTTGCCGGAAGCTCCAGATGACGCAATGCGGCCGCGGCCTCGCGGCTCTTGAGGCGCTTCAGAAGAAAATAAACCGTCGCCAGCGTCAACCGCGGCCGAATCCCCACAGAGAGAAAACTCTCGCGTGCACGGCTCAGGCGCGTGAAACCGTCATAATCCGGGTGCCGGCGCACGAGCTGCGGATGAATCGCTGCGATCAAGCCGTGAGCTTCCCACTGCTTCAGCACTCCGGCCGGATTGTCTTCCCGACCGAGCTGCAACACTTCCTTTCCCACGGCCGCAGGATCTAGATTCTCGTGCAGGCGGCGGCCGATCGCGAGTTCAAACCATTCTTGGGTGCGTTGCTCCATCTTGAAGTCCATGCGCACGCCATATCGCAGGATGCGCATGAGCCGGATCGGCTGATTCGTGAAAGCGTGAATCGAAAGAGCGCGCGTCTCGCGCTTTTCGAGATCGGCGAGGCCGTTTGTTGGATCGAGCAGCAAACCGCGCGATGCGGGATTCAGCGAGATCGCCACGGCATTCAAGGAAAAGTCGCGGCGGCGCAAATCTTCCATCACCGTGGACCAGCGGATTTCCGGCTTGGCGCCCGGCCGCTCGTACACTTCGTCGCGCGCGGCGGAGATTGAGCCGTCCGCATCTCCGGCGAACACTACCTCGTAATGCCGCAGCCGCTCATCCTCGGAGATGATTCGCGCGCCGCCTTTTTCCAATTCGCGCACCATCCGCTGCGGATTTCCCTCGATCGTGAAATCGAGATCGCGAATTGGCATTCCCGATATCAGATCGCGAACCGCGCCTCCCGTGAGGTACACGTTCGAATCCTGCGCGCGCGCCAATTCCTGTACGCGCACGAGCGCGGCCCTTTGCTCGGGCGAGAGCCGGCTTTCCAACAAAAACATGTAATCAGGCATGAGAGCTTCGGCCTCCACCGATCAGCCAATGTATCGTTTGACTGTGAAGCGCCCTGAGGGCGCCGAACTTCCTTACGGGGTCCCCATTTCAAAATGCTGCGCGATTCGATTCCAGCAACTCAAGCTCGCGGATGGTGCGCGCGATAAACCTGCTTGAGACGTTCTTCGACGACGTGCGTGTAAATCTGTGTCGTAGCAATATCCGTGTGACCGAGCATCATCTGCACCGCGCGCAGGTCCGCGCCGCGATCCAAGAGATGAGTTGCAAAGCTATGGCGCAGCATGTGCGGCTTCAACTTCTTCCGCAATCCCGCTTTCTTTCCGCAGTCCGACACCGTCTTCCAGAAACTATGCCGGGAACACGCACCACCGTGCCTGTTCAGAAAGAGCAGCTCAGGAGAATCCTCGCGCGCAAGCTTCGGCCGCGAGTCTCGCAGGTAACGCTGCACGATCTCCAGCGCCTGGCGGCCAATGGGAACGAGGCGTTCCTTGTTTCCCTTCCCCAGGCAGCGAACGTAGCCCGAATCGAAATGAATGTCGCTTAGGCGAAGCCCGCACAATTCGGAGACGCGCAAGCCGGCGGAGTACATCACTTCAATCATCGCTTTATCGCGCAGACCGATGATCGTCCCGGCATCCGGCGCGGCAAGCAGCCGATCTACTTCCTCAACGCTCAAAAACATCGGCAGCCCCATCCGGAAGCGCGGCGATTCAACCGTTTCGGTGGGGTCCTCTGCCACGAATCCTTCAATCAACGCGAAGCGGAAGAACTGCCGCAGCGTAACCAGATGGCGGGCGACCGAACGGCTGTCCAGTTTGCGGTCGTAGAGCGAACGCAAAAAATCGACGATGGTGTCGCGCGTCGCACCCTCGAGCCTCAGCCGCCTCTTGGCCGTAAATTCCTGAAACTTCTCCACGTCGCGGCGATACGCGTCATGCGTGTTCATCGAGACGCCTTTCTCGACGCGCAGATAGCTCAGAAACGCATGAATCACGCCTTCCAACTATTCTCCCTTCAAGTACTGAATGCACCCGACGGTCGGAGCTACGCGATCACGCCGCACCACGAACGCCAACGGCACTCCTCGCGTACGCAATGACTTCATCCACCTCGTCGCAGCGCAGCACGCGCGCGGCTGTAAGATAGACTCCCACCGCTACGATAATCATCCCCGCCAAAGTTCCTGCCTGAACCAAGTAGCGCTGCAGCGAATCAAAATGTACCCAACGCAGCATGGCGACGCATGCGATCGCCATGGCTAAGACGCATGCAGAGGTCTTCGCGAATGAACCAAGCAGAATCCAGCCGCCCACGCGCCCGAATCGTCGCCGGAAAATCACAAACAACGCGCCGATATTTATGTACGCCGCAAGCGAGGTCGCCAGCGCCGGACCTCCGTTGGCAAGCGATCTCCACAGCCAATGCAGAAATATCGCATTCCCCGCAATATTCACCGCCAGCGCAATCGCTGCGACGCGCACCGGCGTTACCGTATCCTGCAGCGAGTAAAACACCGGCACCAGCAGCTTCACCGCTGCGAAGGCCGGCAATCCCAGCGAATAGAACAGCAGCGGCCGCAAAGTGAGCGCCGTCGAGCTGGCTTCAAATCGCCCGTGCTGAAACAGCACGCGCACGATCGGCTCGCGGAGCAGGATCAGCCCAACGGCCGCAGGAAACGTAACGAACGAAACTACGCGCAGCGCAAATCCGAACGTCGTCGTCATATCGCCGAATCGTTCCTGTTGCGCTTGCTCCGAAAGCGTCGGCAGCAGCGCCGTGGAAATCGCAATCGCGAAGCTGCCAAGCACCAACTCGACCACGCGGTCCGCCACATAGAGCGAGGTAATACTCCCCGCCGGCATCTTCGGCGACATCGCGAAAATCGTGTTCACGAAAAAATTAATTTGATAAAGCCCCGCACCTAGAAATGCCGGCAACATCAGCCGCCCCACAGTGCGCACTCCCGGATCAGTCAAAGATGGACGAAACCGGAACCTCATGCCGCGCCGAACCAGCGCCGGCACTTGCATGAAAAACTGCAGCGCGCCCCCTACGAGCACCCCCGCAGCCAGCGCCACCGCCGGGCTTCGATACGGCTCCGGCGCCCAATTCATGATCGGCTTGTAAACCACCGCCGTCGAAAACAGAATCAGCGTCAAATTGAAAACGATCGGCGTCGATGCCGGTAATCCGAATACCCGGAAACTGTTCAGAATCGCCATGGCCAAAGCGGCAAGCCCAACAAAAAGCACGTAAGGAAAAATGATCCGATTCAAATAGACGGCAAGCCCCCAGTCGAGCCGGTTCGAGCCAAAGAGCGTAAAGAGATAGATCACCTGCCTCGAGAAGACGACCCCAAGCACGGCGATGGGCGCCAGAACTAGAGTCAGAGTCCAGAATGCTCGCTCCGCGAATTCCCAGGTCTCCCGCGTCGACTTTCGAGCTACGTAGCCGGTGAATACTGGAATAAACGACGCGGACAGCGCCCCCTCCCCCACGAGCCGGCGCAACAAATTGGGAATCCGGAACGCCAGAATGAAGCAATCCGCAGCCACCGAAGTACCCAGCAGCAGGGTGATTCTCTGGTCCCGTAAGTACCCTAAAATACGGCTGATAATCGTGGCGAGGGTGATGGAAGAGGCGGATTGGAGGACCTGCCGGTGTTCGGTCAATCGCCCAGTTCTCCGTTGCTAACCCTTTTATCGCCAACAACTTGACAATGATTGGCGGCAAAGATAACATAACCTCGTGATTTTCGCAACTCTCCTGCTAAAGTGGGCCTGAAGTGAAAGTCCGCTCCAGCACACCGACGCGAAAGAAAGTCGTCGTCCTCTTACTCGACCTGACTCCCCTCAAAGGCTACCTCAACCCGGCGAGTCTGCCCGGGACCGATAGCATTGACCTCCTGACCCCGGACGGCGAGCACCAGGCAGTCCCGGCCAGCGAAATCAAGGCCATCTATTTCGTCGATGATCTAAACCTGCCCTACGAGCCCGAGCGCAAATCGTTTCTCAGCCGCCCGAAGCTAGAAGGCCTCTGGTTGAAGCTTACGTTTCGGGATCGCGACACGCTCGAAGGCATCGTGGTAAACGAAATTCTGGAAATTCTCGATCGCGGCATCCAATTCATCCCGCCCGACCTTCACGGGAACTGCTCGCGCGTCTACGTCCCGCGTTCCGCCCTAACCGAGGTAAAGGTGCTAGGCGTAGTGGGCGCAGCAAAACGAATCCCCCGAACCGCAGCCGTCGCTGTACCCGCGCAACCCAAGCTTTTCGAAGAATAATTTTGCGGTTGCCGTCGCATTTGTAGGGGCGGGTCTGTGTCTTTCAGCCCCGCCCGCTGTTCGGCCCAGCCTTTTGCCATCACGCCTGCCGCCTTCCGTATGTCTCATCAGAATCGGGAATCGTTCCTCGAAACGCCCGCAACCAATCCAAACTGATGTAAATTGATCGCCAGACGTAGAGGAGAACCACCATGAAACTCGGCGAACTCGCCGAACGGCTGGGCTGTACGCTCGAAGGAGACGCGACGATCGAAATCACGGACGTCGCCGGCATCGAAGAAGCCGGGAAAGGTCACCTGACCTTTCTAAGCAATCGGCGCTATCGATCGGCGGCCGCAAGCACGAAAGCATCGGCGATTCTGGCCGCGCCGGACGACGGCCCCATGCCGGTAGCAGTGCTGCGCTCGAAGAATCCATACTTAGACTTCGCCCGCGCCCTCAGCATCTTTCATCAACCTCCGAAATACGCGCCAGGAGTTCATCCCACGGCAAGCATCTCGGCGTCAGCGCGCATCGGCGCCAACGCCCACATCGGCCCATACTGCGTAATCAGCGAAAACGTCGCCGTCGGCGACAACGCCGTCCTCCACAGCTTCGTCACCATCTATCGCGGCGCTCAAATTGGAGACGATTTCATGGCACATTCGCACACCGTCGTGCGCGAACGAGTCCGCATCGGCCATCGCGTGACGCTGCAGAACGGCGCCGTCGTCGGCTCGGACGGTTTCGGCTTCGCCAAGCAAGCCGATGGCACTTGGTACAAGATTCCCCAGACTGGTATCGCCGTAATCGGCGACGACGTAGAAATCCAGGCCAACAGCACGTTAGACCGCGCCACGATGGGCGAAACTCACATCGGCAACGGCGCCAAGATCGACAACCTGGTCCACATAGCCCACGCCGTAAAAGTAGGCGAGAACACGCTACTCTGCGCGCAAGTAGGAATCGCAGGCTCGGCTAAAGTGGGGAATAATTGCGTACTGACCGGCCAGGTCGGCGTCGTAGGACATCTCACCATCGGAGACGGCGCGGTAATCACCCCGCAAAGCGGCGTACCGAATGACGTGCCCGCAGGAGCTCTCTATTCAGGCTCGCCGGTGATCGAACACAAGAATTGGCTGAAATCTATCGCAGTCTTCAGCCGCCTACCGGAACTGCAAAAGCAAGT
>DAITPO010000001.1:23900-54119 GCA_036833535.1 Candidatus Acidiferrales bacterium
ATTGGCTGAAATCTATCGCAGTCTTCAGCCGCCTACCGGAACTGCAAAAGCAAGTGCGGGAATTGACCGCCGAAGTTGCGCGCCTGCGCTCGCGGACCTGAGGCCTAGCACTCAAGGGTGTGGTTCGGCCAGTCGAAGGGGCGTCCGCCTCGGCGGAATGCACCCAGGTTTTCGACCCATGATCACGATGCTGCCAATGCAATCGCTTCCGCACCGGCGCGAGACCCGCTAATCCTCGAGCGGTCTCTGCTCTTCCGGCAATCCCGCGGCTACAAGCGCAAAAACGCGTTTCCGCAGCGCATCTCTCTGCTCGAATTTGTATTCCGACGCGTCAACGGCCGGCCCAAATCGCACCGTCATGTCACCCGGTCGGACAAACCACTCGCCCTTCCGCATCAACTTCTGCGATCCCACGAGCGACACAGGCACGACCATTGCCCCCGACTCGATGGCCATCACAAAAGTCCCATTCTTGAATGGTTTCAAGTGCCCATCGCGGCTGCGAGTCCCCTCGGCAAACACGAGGAACGAAGTGCCGTCCCGTAGATACTCGATCGCCTTGTCCACCGCGGCAGACGATTCATCTTTGTTGCCGCGATCCACGGGCAAGATGCGCACCTGGTGCAGCGCTGTCGCCAGCACCGGAATCCGATACACTTCTTTCTTCGCCAGAATCGCCACGCGCCGCGGAATGTAAGGCACCAGCGCCGGCGGGTCCACATTGCTCACGTGATTCGACGCGAAAATGCACGTGCGCGCCGGAATATTCTCCGCTCCTTCGACGTGCACTCGAATCCCGGCCAACCGCAGGCCGAGCCGCACAGCCTTCATCGCCATCTGGTACATCGGATCGGGCTTCCCGCTGATGGCCGTGTAGAGAATATAGAAAGGCAGGACCAGATATACCGCGAGGGTGAAGTACGCGACGGCGATGATCGTGCGGATCATTCCCGTTCAGTTCGTCGAGCCGCGCAGCATGCCTTCGCGAATGCGCCGCTGCTTTTCCGTGGGATTCGCGATTTCTTCGATCGAAAATTGGCTTTCTTCCCGCGAGCCAAGTTTCACAGACACGTCCTGCTCCTGCGAGTCGCGCCGGATGCGCAGCGGTAAAGTGTCGCCCGGGGCGCGGCTGCGCATCCAGCGGTACTGTGCCTGCGAGGTGTTTTCTCCGTTGACCTGGACGATCATGTCTCCCTGGCGCAGACCGGCAGCCTCGGCGTTGCTTCCCGGCGTGACTTCGGAGACGAGCAAGCTCGAGCCGGGGCCGCGTGTCATGCTAAACCCCAAATCGGCGCTGGTCTTGCTCCCTCGATTCAACCGCAGCCCCGCCCGCGCAAGAAAGTCGTCGTAGGGCAGTGCGTCCACGCCTCCAACGTAGCGGCGAAAAAAATCTTCGAATGGCTTCCCGGCAACTTCTTCTATCGTCGCGCGGACGTCGCCGCTCTCGTTGTAGAAGCGCCCGCGCTTTGCAAATTCCTCATTCATCGCGCGCATCACGTCATCGAGCGACTTCTTATTGTCCGTGTCGTCGCGAATCTTGATATCGAGCAACACGCCCAGAATCTGCCCTTTGTTGTAATACGAGATGCTGCGCTCGGGCGAATAATAGGAATCGTACTTCTCCAGCCAAGCGTCAAGACTCGACTCCTCCACGCTCTGCCACAACCGCGCTGGGCTAGAATCGAGGCGCTGAATCTGCTCCCCGAGGTCTCCGTAGAGTTGCCGCGTATTCCACACGCCTGACCGCACCAGCGCGAATGACCCGTACGTGCTGGTCACTCCTTCGGCGAACCACAGCGCTCGCGTGTACTGCTCCTTCGTATAGTCCACCGGCTCGAGAGCCTGCGGCCGAATGCGTTTGACGTTCCACACATGGAAAAATTCATGCGCTGCAATGCCCATCGCCCCGGGCTCGGAGCTCGCAGCGATCGCCGTACAATTCGAATGTTCCATTCCCCCGCCGCCGACTTCCATAAAAGGTCCCAGATGGAAAAAGAACGTGTACTGATGGAACGGCGCTCCGCCCATCATGCTGAGTTCATATTTCACGATGCGATGCAGATCGCTCTCGAACTGCGGCTTTTCCCACTCCTTTGCGTCGATCACCACGCGGAAATGAGCCCCGGCCTCGTCGAAGCCAAAATTTGAAAACGTTCCTGCCTCCACCGGAGCGTCCACGAGTTTGTCGTAGCTCTCGGCACTAAATGTGTTCTCGGCTTTGCCCTCTTGCAGTTCAGCAGCGAGGTGCCATCCGGCGGGAACGTGCTCAAACGTTACTTGCGTGTCTTCATTGCGACGCTCGGGCAAGTACATAAGGATCTCGGCAAGGTTCACAAACGCATGTTCGCTGTTCAATTGTGAATTGAACGGCCCAGGATCGTTCCACTCGATTTCGTAGTGAATAGCGTACGCGGCTTTAACACCGCCGGCAGCCCCGCCATCGCTGCGCCCAATAGTCCACGTCTGCTTGTCCACCGAAATCAGCCGGACTGCGCCGCCACTGTTGTCCGGACTATCGATTACCGCGAGACGTAAGTCGCGGACGCGATACGCAAAATCCCGCACCTGGTAAAGCGCGTTCCACGCCGGCAGGGCCACCTTCGTCCCGAGCGGGACCGGCGGAACTTGAATTTCGACTGTGAATAAATGCTTTTCAGGGTGTTCGAAGGAGACTTTATACCGGATCGTTGCCCAGGAAGGACGGCCCGCGACCGGCGCTAGAAGAAGCACAAGAAAAACAAGTCGCCGCGCGAATCCGATCACACGCGCGCTCCCGTTTGCGCAGCCAATTTCTCCAGCAACTTGGCGCTCAATCCATCGAAGCTGCCGTTCGACATGATCAGCACCACATCCCCCGGCCGCGATTCCGCCGCGAGATATTCGGCGATTTCTTCCGCCGAGTCAAACGCCCGCGCCGGACGCCCGTGCGCGCGAACATCTTCCGCCACCTTCTCGGGAGAGAAGCGATCTTCGTCCTTCAGCAATTGCGCTCGGCTGACCGGGCCAATCAATGCCGCATCGGCCAGCGCTAGTGCCTCTGGCAGCACCTTCTCGAACACTTTGCGACGCATGGTATTCGACCGCGGTTCGACGGCCGCCCAGATGCGCCGCCCGGGCCAACGCATTCGCGCCGCCTCGAGCGTCAAGCGTATGGCCGTCGGGTGATGCGCAAAATCTTCGACGACGGTTACGCCGCCAGCGTCGCCTTTCAATTCCATGCGCTTGCGCACATTTTGAAACGTCGCAAGCGCCTGCTCGATCGCCTCGCAATCCACTCCGCGCCCGTACGCCAATCCGATCGCCGCGAGCGCATCAAGTATCATGTGCCGCCCGGCAACCGGCGTGCGAATCCGCGTCACTTCTTTCCCGTGGTAAGCCACGCGGAACACCGTCGCGTTGTCTTCCCAAATCATGTCACCGGCCGACCAATCGCACTCGCCCGATAGGCCATAAGTCTCAACCTTACAAAACGCCTTCTCCGTGCAGCGCCGCACTTCCTCGCTCTCGCCCCAAACCAAAATCCTTCCGCGACGCGGCACGAGATTCACCAGCAACCGAAATTGCTTCGCAATCGAAGCCAGGTCGGGATAAATATCCGCGTGGTCGTATTCCAAGGAAGTGAGAATCAATTCGTCGGGATGGTAGTGCAGGAATTTAGGCCCGCGATCGAAAAAGGCGGTCTCGTACTCATCGCCCTCAATAATGAATTCCTCACCTCCGCCCAACCCATAGCTGCGATCGCCGAAGTTCGGCGCCACTCCTCCGACAAGAAAATCAGGCCGCCTTCCGGCCACTTGAAAAATCCAAGCCAGCATCGCCGTCGTAGTCGTCTTGCCGTGCGTTCCGGCGACGACGATCGATGTGTGCTTCGGAATGAAAAATTCCTCAAGCACTTCCGCCATCGAGCAGTAGGAAATCTTCTCGTCGAGAATGTGCTCGAGTTCCGCATTCCCGCGCGCGATGACGTTGCCGACAACCGCCAGATCCGGCGCGGGCTTCAAATTCTCAGCGCTGAATCCCTCATTCCACGGAATCCCCAGCGACGCCAGCAGCGTCGAGGCCGGCGGATAGACATTCGTATCCGAACCCGTGACGTGATAGCCGCGTTCCTTCAGCATTCCGGCAACGGGCGCCATCGCCGCTCCGCCGATCCCCAGCAAATGGATGTGCCCGGAACGGCTCGCGATGTGATTTCCAATCATCAATGGCCTTCCCTGCTCATTCGCGGCATGCCGCCTCGAGAATTTCGAGCCGGCCCGAAGCCTCAGCAACGAGCCGCGCACGCACTTCAAGAGGAATCGTTAACATGGGCGATTGCGTATGACCGATCGGCGCGCCCCACACGATCGGAACGCCGAGCGGCGCGCACACTCGCGCCACCACGTCGCGAACGCTCGCGGTGCCCGCAGGCGGCTCGCAATCCGGAAAATCCCCGAACACGAGGCCTCGAATTTCTTTCAGTTTGCCCGCCTGGCGAAGATGCGTCAGCCCCCGGTCCACCTGCCACGGCTTCATCCCACGGTCTTCCAGCAGCAGAATCGCTCCTCGCGTATCCAATTCCCACGGCGTGCCCAGAGTCGTCTCGACAAGCGTTAAACATCCTCCGAGCAGAACTCCTTCAGCTTGCCCACCACTCAGCGTCTCCCCGTGCAATTCGATCGCCCAGCTGCGCTGAGTCTCCGAGACCGCACGCGAGAGCGAAGCGGCATCGTAGCCGTGCGGCGCACCTGCGCCATGATCCAATCCTGCCGCGACCATCGGTCCATACAGACTAACCCACCCGAATTTCTGCCAGAAGAAAACCTGCAGCGATGTGACGTCGCTATACCCGATGAAAAGCTTCGGCGTCGCGCCTTTAAACGAATCCCACTCTGCAGCGCCGTCGAGCAGATAACTCGATCCATATCCCCCGCGAGCACAAAAAATGGCCCGCGTATCCGGCTCGCGCAACGCCGCGAGCAATTCACGGCGCCGCTCCTCCGCGCTGCCGGCAAAAAAACCATCGCGCTCCAAAAGCCGCGAATCGTGGCGCACGACAAACCCAAGCCGCTCAATCTCCGCGATTCCCTTCCGCAATCGCTCCACTTCCACCGGGCTTGCAGGCGCGATCACCCGAATCGCGTCCCCCGGACGAAGTGCGCGAGGTTTCAGGGGCTGAGGCATCGAAGAAATCGAGAATAAGGAATTCCGCGAAGGGAGTCCAGAGAGGCGGCGCGCCGAATTCCTGAATCGCAAATCGAGCGCGGCGTGCCGCGAGCGCGCGCGGCCGTCGGGCGTCATGCTCGATGCCAATTATTTGCACGAGCCCGCGATTATTTCTGCTCCGGCGCTGGGCTGGCCGCCACTTCCACCGGGCCGTACTTCCCCAGCACGTCCTTGATTTCCTTTCCATCGCCGACGCAGATGATCTGCATGTGATCGACATCCACGTACTTCTTCCCAACCGCCTCGACTGCGGCAGCATCAATGGCCGCAATGTGCTCAGGGTACTTGTCCCAATAATCCTCAGGCAGTCCGAAGTGATGAACATCGAGCGCGTCGCCTAGAAGTTGGAGTTGATCTTCCAGCGAAAGAGCAAAGCTCGCTACCAGCGCTCGCTTGGCCTCATCCAGCTCTGCTGCCGGAACGGGCTCCGTACGGATGCGGTTGAACTCATTGAACAGCTCGTGCAACGAGCCATCAGTCACCGCCGTCCGCACCTCGGTGTTCGCCGCCCAAGAGCCGCGATACACATCGGAATTCGCACTACTATACGCGCCGTACGTATAGCCATGAACCTCGCGCAGGTTCAGGAACAGCCGCGCGCTCGGTCCGCCACCCACGATACGATCCATCACCGTCAACGCAAAGTAATCCGGATCGTTCCGCTTGATGGCGAGATTTCCGGCAACAATATTCGTCTGCACCGATCCCGGCCGATCCACGAGCACGACTTTCTTTGCCTGAGGCGGTGGAACTGCGGCCAGCGTGACTTCCGGCGGAGCCGTCTTCGGCCACGCGCCGAAATATTTCTCGACCAGCTTCATCACGTCTTCGGTATTCACGTCGCCCACAATTCCCAGCACCGCATTTCCCGGCACGTAATATTTGTGGTGATACTCCGCAAGCATTTCCGGTGACACGGCGTTGACCTGCTCGGGCGTCGGCGCCGTCACTGCATAATTCGTGTCGCCATAGAGCGCCTTGTGAAACTCCTTGTCCGCCAGGAAATAGGGCCGCGACATCTCATCCTCGAGATCCCCGAGTTGCCGCTTCTTATATTTCTCGAGCTCCTCTGCCGGAAACGACGGGTGCATGACGATGTCGCTCAGCAGGTCAAACATCGTCTCAGTCGAGTCTGTAAGCCCGGCGATGTAAATCGACGACTCACTTCCTCCGAATTCGGCCGCGCTATTCAGTTGCGCGCCGATCTCATCTGTCGCTCCCGCGATCGCCGCGCTATTCCGCTTTGCGGTGCCCTCGCGCAGCATTTCCGCCGTGAATTTCGCCAGTCCCGGCGAAGGGTCGGCAATCGCTCCGGGCTCCATCTCGAGTTCCAACGCAATCGTCGGAAGCCGATGGCGCTCGAGAATCAGAACCGTCATGCCATTGGCCAGTTTGTGCGTGGAGGCCTGCGGCAGCTTGACCTTGAGAATTTCTTTACTGACCGGCGCTCGATTCAACCGCTCCACCTTGGATAGCGGCACAGATTTGTCCTGGCCTCCTCCAGCCTGCGCAAACGCCGGAGCCGCAACAACTAGGGCCAATCCGCACGCGACCAACGCACCGCCAACGATCCACGTGATGGCCTTCACTGTGCACCTCCGTTTGCCGCGCCCGCTTCCGTTTTCCCCGGAAGCGTGATCACCACAGACCGCTGATCGCGTTCGAAGTACTTCTTCGCCACGGAATTCACCTCATCAACCGTTAAGGCATCGTAATTCGCGCCCATGGTGTTCAGCAGATTTGGATCGTTGAATTTCACCGCGAAGTCCCCCAACGTAACCGCCATATACAAATCCGAAGACCGTATTTGGATCCATCGCCGCCGCAGGATAGCCTTCGCCTTCATCAGTTCCGCAGGAGTGACGCCATCTTTCGCCACCGCAGCAATTTCTTCATCAATCCCTTTCTCGAGATCCTCGACCTTGACTCCGGGCCGGGGCGTCGCATTGATATAGAACAAGCTTGGACCGATGCGCGAATCCGAATACGCTGCGACCTGAATCGCGAGCTGCTTATCCTTCACAAGATGCTGGTAGAAACGCGAACTGCGGCCTTGTCCGAGGATCAGCGAAAGCGCACTCGACGCACGGCTCTCCGGAGTATTTCCGCGTGGAATGTGATACGCCATGAACACCTGCGGCAGCCGCGCGAGCTGATCGTAAACCGTTTCGCGCCGCTCCCCAAAATGTGCATCCTCGTTCAAGTCAGGCCCCGGAGGGATTGTCTGCGAGGCGATCGATCCAAAATATTTCTTCACCTTCTCAAGAGTCGCGTCGGGATCGAGATCCCCAACCAGCGTCAGCACTGCGTTGTTCGGGGCGTAATAGATCCGAAAGAAGTCGCTCACATCGTCCACGCTCGCCGCGTCGAGATCCGCCATCGAGCCGATGGTCGAGTGCTTATACGCAAAGTTGTCGTACGAGAGGTTGTCGAGATCAAGCTCCGCTTTGCCATAGGGCTCGTTATCCACGCCCCGCCGCCGCTCTTCCTGCACCGCGTTCCGCTGGTTATCCAGCTTGTCCTTCGTGATCGTCAATGATTTCATGCGGTCGGATTCCAAGAACAGCCCCAGATCGAGCTGGTTCGTCGGCAATTCCTCGAAGTAAGTCGTCCGATCCTCATTGGTCGTTCCGTTCATCTCGCCGCCGTTGTTGAAAATCAAAATGAAGTGCTCGCCCTTGCCGACATTCTCCGAACCTTCGAACATCATGTGCTCGAAGAGGTGCGCGAATCCCGTGCGTCCAGGCCGTTCATTACGGCTGCCGACGTTGTAGCAGACATCGATCGCATACACCGGAGCGGAGTGATCCACAATGAGCAGCACTCGGAGGCCATTCGAAAGCTTGGTGTCGATTATCTTTACCGGCGGAACGGTCAATTCCCCGCCCGCGAGCGGAGGACCATCACCCGCGCGAGACCTACGCACGAAGAAACTCCCGCCCAAGAGAGCGGCCAGCACCAAGCTGGTTGCCAGAAGTACACTCCGGCGCTGGATCCGAAATCGCTTCATCTGTCTCACCTCCGGGCACACTCCTCAGTATTTCGACGTGCCACAACGCAGATTGTTGGCAGACTAGTTCAAGAACTGCCGGATCCTACGGGGCCGTGGACACCACACCAATTAATACGTCTCCCATACCGTTGAGGATTCCCTTCAGACCGGGAACAGGCCCGGTGGAAAAAAGCGCGATCGCCTCGCCGTCGAGACTTACGGGCGCACCAAAACCAGACAATCCGCCGGTCAACTCGCTTGCCTTTCCCGGTCCTGACGTAGCAATCAAGCTGTTCCGCGGGGCGCACGCAGACGACGCGCTGGCACCGATACAGGTGTCGCCGAGGAAAACGCGAATCGCTCCGCCCGGCGCGTTCCCGTCGTCGGCAACATAACTCACAAATCTTCCGTCACCGCTGATGAAAGGCATGTGCGCATTCCCGGAACTCGGCGTTGAAATCAACGACGACTTTGGCGCGCAGGATTCCGCTTGAGAAACGTTCAAGCAGGTGTCGCGCACCACAATCTTTTGCGCATGGCTCGCGTCGCCCTCCGCGATATTCCCCGCACGAGTGACAAACGCCACATAGCGCCCGTAATCGCTGATGGCAGGTGTAAAGCTCGCCCCGTCCGCGGCCAAGCCATCCAAACTCACCGATACCAACGCCGTGGATGGCGCACATCCCGCGGGCGCAGTCTGCCCCAGGCACGTGTCGCGCAAAAACACATTCGACGACCCCGAAAATGACCCGGCCACAAGATTTGGCGCCACTGAATCAAACGCCACATACCGGCCATCCCGCGAGATTGACGCCTGCAAACTAGCGCCCTTGCCCGCGCCGCCCGCCGCATCTTGTGAAATCAAGATCGTTCGTGGAACACAATCAGCCGACGGGGACCCGAGACATGTATCGCGCAAATAAATCTGCGCCGCACTAGCGCTCGCTCCAGCAACAAGATTCGATGCCGCCGAGGCAAACGTCACAAAACGTCCGCCGGCGCTCACCGAGGGGAACTCGCTGGCGGCATCTCCCGGTATTCCATTCAACCCCACCGAAATCAACGTCGTGGATGGAGTGCAATTCGACGCGGAAGCCCCGCCGAGACACGTATCGCGCAAAAAGATCTGCGGCCCAGCATGGAATGAGCCGGAAACGAGATTCGTAGCTCGCGAAGAAAACGCAACGTATCTCCCATCTGCGCTCATCGCCAATCCGCGGCCCAGTCCGCCATTCGGCCCGTCTCCGCCCCGCGCGACATCTACCGCCACCGTCTCCGGCATGCAATGCGCCGCTCCCCGGCAAGTATCCCGAACGAAGACTCCCGCTTTCGTTCCGCTCGCCAACAGGTTAGTCGCCGCCGACTCGAATGCAACAAACCGCCCCGTCTCATCCATCCGCGGCGCACCGCTGGGCCCATTCGACGCATCGCCAAATGCACTCACCGACACAAGCGTGAATGCGCCTAACCTCGATCCCGCCGGCACCGATGCACCGCCCGTGATACTGAACGCGACCGGCGCCGACGTCCCGCCGCCAGGAGCCGGAGTTGAAACCGTCACATTCGCCGAACCTGCCGTCGCGATGTCAGTGGCCAAAATCGACGCCGTCAATTGCGTCGCGCTGCCGAATGTCGTAGTCCGCGGGCTACCGTTCCAATTTACGCTCGAATTACTCACAAAATTGGTGCCCGTGACCATCAGCGAAAACGCCATTCCTCCCGCGGCTCCCGAGGACGGATTCAAACCCGAAATCGCGGGCACAGGATTGTCCGGTGCATCAATGAAAAATGTCAGGCTGTTCGACGTCCCTCCACCAGGCGTCGGCGTAAACACGGTGATCTCCGCGGATCCGGGAGCGGCGATGTCAGTGGCGAGGATTTGTGCCACGAGTTGGCCGGTATTGGGATCCGGCGTGGTAGTTCGAGGGCTTCCGTTCCAATTCACCACCGAGCTCTTCTCGATGTTGAGCGCCACCACGTTCAGCTGAAACGCGCCGCCTCCAGCGGTCGTATGCTCGGGAGACATCGAGCTAATAATCGGAGTCGGGTTGATCGTCGGAGAGCTGCTCCCGCCGCAGCCAGACAAACCGCAGAAAACGACAGCACCCAACGCCAGCCAACCGCCGAATCGACTCAAGACCATCCCCCGTTGTGCTTCCCAGATTTAACACGACTCCCGGGCAACCGTAAATCTCACTAGACCAATCGGATTCAGCTTCGCCGCTTCAGGTTGGCTTGCATCGCTGGGCAGCCGTGCCGCACCCTCAGTTACAGCTCAAACTCTGTGAGGCGATGAAATCGCTTCGCGCGCGCGTGAATCTCCCTCAGCGTGAGCTTCGTCAACCGCTCCACTCCGAATTTCTCCACCGCGAAGCTCCCCAGCACCGAGCCATACACCATAGCACGCCTCAGCGCCTCGTCCGTCACGCGTCCCACGCTAGCCAGATAGCCCATGAATCCGCCCGCAAAGCTGTCCCCTGCGCCAGTCGGATCGTGCACTTCCTCGAGAGGAAACCCCGGAACAGAAAACAGGAAACGATTGTGCACCATCAGGGCCCCGTGCTCCCCGCGCTTGATCACCAGTGTCTTCGGCCCCATCGCAAATATGCGCTTCGCGGCGCGCAGCAGGTTGTGTTCACCGCTGAGTTGCCGTGTTTCGTCGTCGTTGATCATCAATACGTGCGTGTGCCGTAAAGTCTCGCGAAGCTCCGCCGGCGTTCGCTCTATCCAGTAATTCATCGTATCGAGCGCCACCAGCTTTGGCTTGCCGCGAATCTGCTTCAGCACCGAGTGTTGCAACGTCGGATCAATGTTCGCCAGAAACACGTAAGGCGAATCGCAGTACGCCGCCGGCAATTTTGGATTGAACGCAGCGAACACGTTCAATTCCGTCGCTAGGGTCGTTCTCTCGTTCATGTTCTGACTGTAGCGCCCCGCCCAGAAGAAAGTTTTACCCGGCGCGCGCTCGAGGCCCGTCACATCAATGCGATGGCCGCGCAGCACGGCTTCATCTCGCTTCTCGAAATCGTCTCCCACCACGCCAACGAGCCGCACCGGCGTAAACCGGCTAGCCGCCAGCGCGAAATAGCTCGCCGCACCGCCCAGCGTCCGCTCCACTTTGCCGAAAGGCGTCTCGATCGCGTCATACGCGACCGACCCCACCACGAGTAGAGACATCTACACTCCCAAATTCATCACAAATATTTTCCTGCAATCGGCGCAAGCCGCTTCTTCGCCGCCGCGGGAATCAATTTGCGGTCCGTGAGAATCGCATGAGCCAGCGCCGCGCCGCACTTGCATTCCCGCGCAGCCATGTGCTTTACCGTTTCACGAATCACATTCTGCGCGTTCGCCGCGTTCCGCGTCAGGTTCGCGATGATCTCGCTCACCGTCACCGATGCGTGCGCCGGATGCCAGCAATCGTAATCGGTGATCATCGCCACCGTCGCGTAGCAAAGCTCCGCCTCGCGCGCGAGCTTCGCCTCGGTCAAATTCGTCATCCCGATCACATCGAAGCGAAGCTGCCGGTAGGTATGCGATTCGGCCAGCGTAGAAAATTGCGGCCCTTCCATGCACACGTACGTTCCACCGCGATGCGCGGTCACGCCCGCGCGCTGGCATGCATCTCCGAGTGCGCCCGAGAGCTGCGCGCAAGTCGGCCGGTCAAATCCCACGTGCGCCACCACTCCTCCGCCGAAAAAAGTTGATGCCCGGCCGCGCGTCCGGTCAAAAAATTGATCCGGAATCAGAAAATCCAGCGGCGCATATTCCTCGCGTAGCGAACCCACGGCGCTGACTGAAATTATCCTCTCAATGCCAAGCATCTTCATCGCGCAGATATTCGCGCGGTAATTGATCTCGCTCGGCGATAGTAGATGCCCGCGTCCATGCCGCGCCAGAAACGCGACGCGATGCCCTTCGAGACGCCCGATCACGAACGCATCCGATGGCTCGCCAAACGGCGTCTTCACGTGTACTTCCCGCGTATCCGCCAGACCCTCCATCGAATACAATCCGCTGCCGCCGATAATCCCGATGCGCACCGAATCGCGATGCTTCGCCGATTTCTGCCGCGCCGTCATCGCCATGTCAATCCACCCGCGCCGGCTCAACTTCAAATTGATCGCCGCGTTGCCTCAAGTAAGCCGACGGGACATTCGCATCATGCGTGAATATCGCCAGCGCTTCAGTCCGCGCAATCTCGGGAATCCAGCGCTTCTTATTCTCCAGCGTCTGCATCGGATACAGGTCGTACCCCATGATCCACGGGAACGGAACATGTGCCGTAGTCGGCACCAGGTCCACGAAACAAAACGCCGACTTCCCGCCGCCCGATAGCCGCACGCATTGCATATCCGCATTGTGCCCCGGCACGCGAATCACCTCGACGCCCGGCACTATCTCACGATCCCCTTCGAGCAGCATCCACTGCCCAGCCGCCTCGATCGGCAAAAAATTGTCGGACATGTAACTCGCCTGGTCGCGTTCATTGGGCCGCTTGGCATGCTCCAATTCGCCGAGCTGCACAACGTAGCGCGCATTGGGAAACGTGGGAATCCCACGCCCATCCACCATTCGCGTGTTCCAGCCACAATGATCGAAATGCAGGTGCGTGTTAATCACGATATCGACGTGGTCGGGTTTTACTCCGTGCGCCGCGAGCCGATCGAGAAGCCGTGGGCCTTCCCCAATCGCGTAGATATCCCGCCGCTTCGCATCCAGCTTATCTCCGGCGCCGGTCTCGACGAGTATCGTGATCCCGCCAGTTCGAACCAGCACGCAGTTCATGCAAAGTTGGATCCGGTTCCTCTCGTCCGGCGCGATGCGCTTTTCCCAGAGCGGCTTCGGCACAACTCCAAACATCGCGCCGCCATCAAGGCGAAATCCTCCATCGCTCACGATCGTGAATTCCAGATCGCCCAGCCTCACGTCGACTCTCCGATTCCAGCTTTGGCAAGAATTTCATTCACCGCGGAATAGGGATCAGTCTCGCGATTCGCAATCTTCTCCGCCAACGACGCCAGCGCCGCCTCGTCAATCCCCGCCCGCGTCACGCGCTCGATCAAACGCTGCTCCAACAAATCAACCAAGCGCTGCTTCCACAGCTCAATCTCTCTAGCGCGGCGATTCTCCGGGCCCGACGTGTGCTGTCGGAAGCGCTCAATTTCCCGAGCCAATTCCGATATGCCCTTATTTTCGGTAGCGATCGTCCGCACCACAGGCGGATGCCAGCCGCCACGTTCCGGCGCAATTGCCAGAATCGCCCGCAATTGTTCCTCGAATCGATCCGCCCCTTCGCGGTCGCACTTGTTCAATACGAAAATGTCGGCGATCTCCATCAATCCAGCTTTCAAATTCTGCACATCATCGCCCATGCCGGGCACCAGCACGACCAGCGTGCAATCCGCCAACCGCACAATTTCAATCTCGCCCTGCCCGACCCCTACCGTCTCGACGAGAACGAATTCCTTCCCCGCCGCGTCAAGGAGTAGCGCCGTATCGCTCGTCGCCTGCGCCAGCCCGCCCAGCGATCCGCGCGTAGCCATCGATCGAATGAAAATTCCCGCGTCGGTCGCGTGCCCTTGCATGCGCACGCGATCGCCCAATATCGCGCCGCCCGTGAACGGGCTCGATGGATCAACCGCGATAATACCCACCGTCTTCTTCTGGCCGCGATAATGCGCCGCCAGCTTATCCACCAATGTGCTTTTTCCGGTGCCTGGCGCGCCGGTTACTCCGATGCGGTACGCCTTCCCGGTATGCGGGAAAAGCTCGCGCAGAAGTTTCTCCCCCTCAGGCTCGCGATTCTCGATTGCCGTCACCGCCCGCGAAATTGCGCGCACCTCGCCCGCGCGCACCTGCTCCGCCCAGCTTTCAGTCGTGATAGGCATCAGGCGCAATTCATGTACTTCAGGATTTCCCCAGAAGCTGCCGGGCGATGACGAGCCGCTGGATCTCGCTCGTCCCCTCGCCGATCGTGCAGAGTTTCACGTCGCGGTAATACTTCTCCGCAGGATAATCTTTCACGAATCCATATCCGCCAAAAATCTGAACCGCCTCGTTCGCCACGCGCACCGCAACTTCCCCCGCAAAAAGCTTCGCCATGCTCGATTCGCGCGTAAATCGTCCGCCGCCGTCATCGCCCGCGGCAATCGCGCGATCCGCCAGCCAGGCCGCGTGATACGTCATCAATCTCGCCGCCTCAATTTCCGTCGCCATATCCGCCAACTTGAACTGTATCGCCTGAAATTCGCTGATGGTCTTCCCAAATTGCTTCCGCTGCTTCGCATACTTCAGCGACGCCTCATAAGCCCCCTGCGCCATCCCCAACCCCAGCGACGCAATCGAAATTCGTCCGCCATCCAGAATCTGCAAACTGTTGACGAATCCTTCGCCCTCTTTGCCGAGAAGATTCTCGCCGGGCACAAAGCAATCGCTGAAGATCACTTCCGAAGTATCGCTGGCCCGCAAACCGAGCTTATTCTCTTTCTTTCCCGGCTTGAATCCCTTCGTCCCCTTCTCGACGATGAACGCCGAAATCCCGTGGCTCTTCTTCGATTTGTCGGTAACCGCCATTCCCACGCAAACGTCCGCGTAAAGCCCATTGGTCGTGAAAGTTTTCGAGCCGTTGATCACCCACCCGCCGTCTTTCCTCACCGCCATCGTGCGCGTCCCACCGGCGTCCGAGCCGGCCTCCGGCTCCGTCAGCGACCAGCACCCGAGTTTCTTCCCCTGAGTCAAATCCGGCAGATACTTCTTCCTCTGCGCCTCGGATCCAAATTTGTAAATGTGATTCGAGCAAAGCGAATTGTGCGCCGCCACGGTGATACCGACTGAACCATCCACCCGTGACAATTCCTCAATCACAATCGCGTATTCGACATAACCCAGCCCCGCCCCGCCATACTTCTCAGGAAAAATCACGCCCAGCAAGCCCATCTCCGCCAGCTTGGGCATGATCTCAGACGGAAAGTGAGACACCTCGTCCCACTCCATCACATGCGGCGCAATTTCGCCCTCCGCAAATTCCCGAACGCTCCGCCGAAGCTGACGCTGTTCTTCTGTAAGCGAAAAATCCACGTTTGCCTCATCGAGCCGATCGCCGCCGCAAATTCAGCGAAGCCCGCACGCGATTTCACTCTGTCATTTATAGCACACGCCTCGGCAATCACCAGCCGCTCGGATGTCCCGCATTCTGCTCATCAAGCCACTTCTTGAGCGGCGCGTAATATTCCAGAATCGCCGAAGCATCCAAATCCCGCTCCCCGCTAATCGCTTCCAACGCATCCGGCCAGGGCTTGCTCTGCCCCATCTCCAGCATCTTCTTCAACCGCGCCCCCGCTGCCTTGTTGCCGTAAATCGAACAGCGATGCAGCGGCCCCGTAAATCCCGCCGCCTTACACAGCGCGCGATGAAATTGATACTGATAAACCGCCGCCAGAAAATATCTCGTGTACGGCACGTTCGCCGCCACGTGATACTTCGCTCCCGGATCGAAATCCGCTTCGTTCCGTTCCACCGGCGGTGCCACTCCCTGATACTTTTTCTTTAGCTCCCACCAAGCTTTGTCGTAGTCCGCCGCCTTGATCTCGCCGTCAAACACCTTCCAGCGCCACTGATCGATCAAAAGCCCGAACGGCAAAAACGCGACCTTATCCAGCGCATGTTTCATCAAAAATGCCAGATCCCCGGAATCCGATGGCGCCGCACTCAGCAATCCGATCTGGTGCAAGTAATCCGGCGTAATCGAAAGCGCGATCGTGTCCCCCACCGCCTCGTGGAAACCATCATTCGCCCCACTCTGAAAAAGCGGCGGCAACTGGTTGTAAGCCCGCTGGTAAAAATTGTGTCCCAACTCGTGATGAACGGTCGTGAAATCCTCGTCGTTGATTTGGATGCACATTTTCACGCGCAGATCATCACGAAAATCGAGGCTCCACGCGCTCGCATGGCACACTACGTCGCGATCCCGTGGCCGCGTAAACATCGACCGCTTCCAAAATGTCTCCGGCAGCGGATCGAACCCCAGCGATACAAAAAACCGCTCGCCAAACTTCACCATATCTGTCGCGGCGAGATTCCGAGACTTCAAAATCTCGGTCAGGTCGTACCCGGGATCAGCCTTCGGAGGCGCAACCAACGGATAAATATTCGTCCATCCCTGCGCCCACAAATTTCCCAGAAGATGCGCGGGAATCGGTCCGTTCGCCGGAACAGCCCCGGCGCCATACTTCTCGCGCAGCTTCGTTCTCACGTAAGTGTGCAGCGAAACGTACAGAGGCCGCACCTGCTCCCACAATCTATCGATTTCAGCCGCAAATTTCTCCGGCGGCATATCGTAATTCGAGCGCCACTGCGCCCCCATGTCCCCAAATCCAAGCTCCCGCGCGCCCTTATTCCCCAGCACCACCATTCGCTCGTAGCGCTCACGCATCGGCGGCGCAATCGCATGCCATCCGATCCACGCCCGCTTCAATTCTTCTGGATCGCGGCTAGAGGCCATGACTTTTTCGAGTTGGTCCATATTCAGGCATTTCGACGCATCGGCGTCGGGACACCACTTCCCTTTTCCGTAATCCGCCTGCAACGAAGCGTTGATCCGCGCCAGTTCCGCCGCCTCAGCCGCATCGCGCGGCGCAGGAATGTCCACCGAAAGCCGCAACAGTCTCAGTTTCCGCGCGACATCATCCGGCAGCTTCAATCCATCAAATCGCCGCGCCTCCGCCGCCAATTCCGCAGTGGCCGATTTCACAGCGAGATCGGCATCAGCAGCTATCCGCTGCGTGTCGTCAGTGATAAATGTTTGCTGCACCCAGGAAGCCCGCGACGATTTGATCCACAAATCCAGCAGCTTCTTCTCCGCTGAGTCCGTAAACGCCCGCGCCTCCTCGACCGTCGCCGGTGTGTTCGCAGCAGTCCCGGCCGCTGGTTCGGTACCGATAAGTCCCATCAAGAAGACTCCCAAAATGCAAGCCCCCGAAAATGCCCAGAACGACGCACGTCCCCGAAACAATCCTGAAATCATCGTAAGGTTTCTCCGACCTCTGCGCCCTCAGCGTCTCTGCGGTGCGCCTTTCGTAAGCCCCTAAACCACCTCGCCCACGATATTCAAAGCCCTCTCGCAAGCCCCCCGGTCCACGTCGTAATGCGTCACCATCCGAATCGCAAATTTCTCGGTTGGATTAGCCAAAATCTTCCGCTTCGCCAACGCCCCAGAAATCTCCGCCGCGGTCTTTCCAGTCCCGCGCACATCAAAAATCACGATATTCGTAACGACCTTCTTAGGATCAACCGAAATACCCTTGATTTTCGCAAGCCCCTCAGCCAAAAACCGCGCATTCTCATGATCCCGCCGCAAAATCTTTGGCGACTCCTCCAGCGCAATCAATCCAGCCGCCGCTAAAACCCCAGCCTGCCGCATCGCCCCGCCTAACAATTTCCGCGTCACATGCGCCTTCTCAATAAATTCCCGCGAGCCAAGCACCATCGACCCGACCGGCGCTCCCAGCCCCTTCGACAAACAAAACATCACCGAATCGAACTTCCGCGAAAGCTCCGCAACACTCTTCCCGGTAGCCACGGCAGCATTGAAAATGCGCGCCCCGTCCAGATGAATCGGCAACCCAAGCGCATGCACCCGATCGCAGATTTCCTCTGCGCTCGCGAGTGGGTGCACCGATCCCCCAGCCATGTTGTGCGTATTCTCGAGCCACACCAGCCCCGTCTGCGAAAACAAATAAGTCTTCGGCCGGATCAAAGGCTCAATCAATTCCCAGCTGAGAATCCCATCCGGCGCAAAAGTAGTCCGCGGAAAGCACCCCGCCACCGCCGACATCGAAGCCAATTCATACTGATTCGTATGCGCCCGCTGCTCGCAAATGATCTCCGTCCCCGGCCGCGCCCAAGTCTTAATCGCAATCAAATTCCCCATCGAACCGCTTGGCACGAAAAGCGCCGCCTCGCGCCCGAAGATCTCCGCCGCGCATTCCTGCAACCGGTTGACAGTAGGATCTTCGCCATAAACGTCATCCCCGACTTCAGCCTCAGCCATAGCGCGCCGCATAGCAGCCGTAGGCTTAGTGACAGTATCGGAGCGCAGGTCGACGCGCTCCAGTAGGGCAAGCTCTTCCCCGTCCGCCAGAACTTTGGCGGAAGACCCTCCCGCAGTTCGGCCCTTTTTCTTCTTCACGCCCCCACGGCCTCCATCAAACCCACAAACACCTCATTTGAAACAGCCAATCTCTCAGGCGCCAATCGCAATCGCCCACCCTCAACAATCACCAATCCATCCACCCGCATCTCCTCAATCCGCGCCAGCAACCCCGCATCCGGTGCGCTCGACAACTGGCCCAAATCAATCCCCGCCAATTGCCGCAACCCAAGAAAAATTGTCTCCTCCAAAGCCTCCCGCTCACTAACCGTCACCTCTTGTTCGGTTGGCAACTCCCCACGCTCGATCGCCGCAACGTACCTCGCAGGCTCATGGGCATTCGCCCAACGCCGCCGCCCATCAAACGAATGCGCCCCAGCCCCCAATCCCAGATAAGGCTCTCGCCGCCAATATTTCAAATTGTGCCGCGACCGAGATCCCATCCGCGCCCAATTCGAAATCTCATAATGCTCAAATCCCGCATCCGCCAACCACGCGCAAGCGCTCTGATAAAAATCCGCCATGGCATCATCGCTAGGCAAGTCCCCAGCGCTATACCGCGCCCCGCCCGAAATCACTTCGCGCCCCAGCCGGCTGCCCTCATCAATCTCCATCATATAAATCGAAATATGCTCCGGCTCGAGCTGCAAAAGGCTCTCAACGGAATCGCGCCAGGATTGTTTAGTCTGAAGCGGCAGCCCCGCAATCAGATCCAGCGTCAGATTACGAAATCCCGCAGCCCGCAAAGTCTCGACCGCCGAAGAAATATCCGCCCGCCGGTGCATCCTCCCCGCAGCCTTCAGCTCCGCATCGCTAAACGACTGTGCCCCCAAGCTCACGCGCGTGAAACCCTCCGCAAGCCAAGCCTCAGCCTTTTCCCGCGTAATCGTCTCGGGATCAGCCTCCAGCGTAGCCTCATCAATGCCGCACTGGAAATTCGCCTTCAGCGCAGAAAAAATCCGCGCAAGATTCTCAGGCGCCAGCAGACTGGGCGTCCCACCGCCAAAATAGACGGTGTCGAACACGCCCCACGGCTCGCGCCCCCGCATCTCAATCTCGCGGCAAACCGCCCGCGCATAAGGCTCATAAAGCTGCGAGGAAAATACCCCAGAATGGAAATTACAGTAGGTGCACTTCGTCTGGCAGAAAGGAACCTGAATATAAAGCCCGCTCGTCATCGCTGAAGAGGTTATCACCGCACTCGTGAGCGGACAATCGCGCTAATCCGCAACAATCTTCACCCGCACATCCCGATGCCGCGGCCCATCAAATTCACAGAAAAAAATCACCTGCCACCGCCCAAGAGCAAGCCGCCCGTGCTCGATAAACACCGACTGCGAAGTTCCTACCAGCGCCGTCTTGATATGCGAATCCGAATTCCCCTCCGCAT
Source organism: Candidatus Acidiferrales bacterium (assembly GCA_036833535.1). Classification (GTDB taxonomy): domain Bacteria; phylum Acidobacteriota; class Terriglobia; order Acidiferrales; family UBA7541; genus Palsa-147. The sequence continues at coordinate 43,638 of DAITPO010000001.1, forward strand.
GCCGGTAATCCCCCTTCCGCGGGATCATCCGGTCCAGCGTAACTTCCATATCCCGCGCCACGTCAGGATCATATCCCTCGTTGATAATCACGCCAGCAGTAGTGTGCGGCACGTAGATGTGGCAAACGCCCGAGCTACATCCCGACTCCGTAACAAGCTCCTGAATCTCCGCAGTAATGTTGATCAATTCAGTCCGCCGCGACGATCGCACCGCCAAAGTCCAGGCCCCATGCGGTTCCCGCCGCGGATTGGTCCCAGGTGTAGCCATCGATGAGTAGAGAGCGGATTCGCCTAGTCAGAGATCGGCTTCAGCCGCTGAGGTCTTTCGGTCGTAGGGGCGCTGCTTGCTGCGCCCGCCCGTGTAATCCCGGCGAAAACGCTGCCATTCGTCTCCGCGCGACTAATCTGATGATCCGTCCGATCGATCCATCGTCCTCGTTATCTTCGATCTTGTCCTCACAACGCTCAATCCGCCAAAGCCGAAACCGATGTCGCCCCGTAGAAGCTAAACCACGGCTTCGCCGCCGCCAACCGATCATTCACATTCTTAATATTCTTCACGCCCTCGCTAGCCAGCCAATCCTCCAGCGCCTTCAATCCCTGCTTCGCGTAAATCGGCATCCCGTCTTTCCAGGTAGCCCGACCGCAAAGCACGCCCGAAAAATTGGTCCCCGACTCAGCCGCAAGTTCCAGCGTCTCGGAAAAAACGTCATTGCTCACTCCGGCCGACAAATAAATGAATGGCTTCTTCGACACCGCCGCAGCCTTCCGGAAATATTCCTTAGCCTGATCCCGCGTGTAAGCCGATTCCCCCTTGCAAGCCCGCGTCCCGGCCACAAACGCCATATTCACCGGCACTTCAACCTTCAGCACGTCCACGCCATATTGCGGCTTCGAAAATTCCTCCATGCTCTTCGCCACGATTTCCGGCTTCTTCTTCGCAAACGCTATCCCCTTCTCGTCGCCGCCCTCTTCGTATCCAACGAACTCCAGGAAGAACGGCACATCCGCCGCCGTACATTCCGCCCCAATCCTCTCCACCCAAGCATGTTTCGTCTCATTGATCTGCGCAGAATCAAATGGCGTGTAATAAAGCAAAATCTTGATGCAATCCGCCCCCACTGCCACCAAGCGCCGCACCGACCAATGATCCAGCAAATCGGGCAACCTCCCCGGCTGCGTATTGTCGTACCCGCTATTCTCGTAAGCCAGCAGCAACCCGGCCGTCTTCGCCCGCGCCTTCGCCGCCTTCAATCCATACTCCGGATCGAGCAAAATCGCACTGGCATGAGGCGTAAGAATCCGAGTCACCGCCTCTTTGAACTCCGCCATCATCTCCGGCGTAACCGCGCTCTTCTCGATCCCTTTATCCTTAGCAATCGCGCTCTTCAAAGACCCGCGCTGATCCATAGCCGCCGCAGCAATCACTCCGCGCTGATTCGCCACAGCCTGCATCCCCTTCTGTTTTCCCGCCGTAACTTTCATCAAATCCCCCTAATCGCGCTTCTCCATCAACTCCGAGTAATTTTACCATGCCGCCGGGGCAGCAAGCCCTCTCCGCGTCTCTCTGCGCCCTCCGCGTCTCTGCGGTAATCCCCGTCTGTATTCCGAAGCCTCACTCACAGGTCAACCACGCAATGCTGCGGCGGCGACCCATCCGCCACTTTCGCAAGCTCATCCAGCAAGCCCGGCCCGCCCGAAGCCAAACACGGCAAAAAGCACAACGCCCGTTCCTGCGGCGCGCGCAACGGATACAGAGCATCCAACAAAATCCGCTCATGCTTCTCGAGAACTCCCGACCGAAATCCTTCCGCCGTTCCCGCCTTCCGCCGCAATTTCAAAAATTGATACAGAATCTTCCGTTCAGTCGTCGCCAAAGCCCCGCCCAAAGTCTTATCCAATCGCCCCAAGGGTTTCTCATACTTCCTCAAAAGCCGCCGTAACACCTTTTCATCCCCGTCAAATCGCCCAGCCAAACCCTTCGGCAAAGACCCCGCCGCCAATCCCGCACGCACCCGCTGCCGTCCCTCAAAAACATCCGCCAAGCTCAATCCATATTTCTTCATCAAGCGCGCCACGTGCGATTCAATCAAAGTAAATCCCGCCCGCGGCAAAATAGCCGGCATCCGCGTCCCGAGCCGCCGGTAGACCACTTCCACCTGCGCCATATAAGCCACTTCCGCCGGCCCGCCCACATAAGCCGCCGTCGGCACCAACGTATCCTGCACGATCGCTCTCAACAGCACATTCGGCGAAAACACTTCCGGCGTCTTCTCGATGACCCCAAGAACTTCATCGGCAGAAAACGATTTTCCGCCAGCAATAAACTTCCCTCCGCGCATCCTCACAGGCTCACGGCGCCCCTCGATATTCATGAATAGCAGCGTAGTCTCCGTCGTCATCTTCACCTGCGCGTGAAATCCCGACTTATCGAGCTCCTTCTTCCGCGCCAGCAATTCGTCGCGCAGCGGCACCGCATCTTCAATCGCCCGGCGGAAAATCGGCGCAGCAATCCGATGCAAGCTGCGGTCCAACGGGTCGAGCAAAATCATCCCGCGCCCGGCAAGCAACCTGGCGAACAATTTCCCAAACGCCGATCCAAACGATTCGCCAACCGCATACGATTCCCGCAGCGCCCGCTCGACCTCCGCCGCATACGGCCCCACCAGCCCTCGCGCCGCCGTATCCACGACTCCCGAAATTTCGCTTCCGAATTTAATTTCACCAACCTGCCGCCCGGCAAACTGTTCCGCTGCGGCAACAGAAAATCTTTCCGTCCCGTTCTTCGTCAACCACAAGCACTGATTCACTTCCGCCAAATCATGATCCTCAGTAGCAAGCCAAAACACCGGCACAGCATCAATCCCCAGCCCCGTCAATTTCTCCGCCCAACGAATCGCCGTCAGCGCCTTATAGAAGCTATAAGCCGGCCCACTGAACAATCCCACCTGCTGCCCGGTGACAATCGCCACAGCTCCTTTAGCCAAACGCTCGAGACTCCGCTCCGTAGCCGCGTCAGCTCCAAATCCCCGATTCTGCTCGCGCAAAACCTCCACCACAGCCCGCCGCGCGCTCGCAGGCAAGTCGATCCCACGCGCCGCCTCCGCCACGCCTGCTTCATCCGGCGTATGCGCAAAGAACTTCTTCACGCGCGAGAAATCTTCCAGATAAGCAGCAAATAATTTAGTGGTATGAGGCAGCGAGGCGAGCCGCAGACAGTGAGACTCCATGAAGGAATGGATGATACACGCCAAGAAAGGACGCAGCAATCAAGACGCGCGCGCCGCAGCCGTCATCGCCGCAAGCATCGCATCAATCTCGCGCTTTCCAGCTTCGTCAACAGGCAGCAACGGCCCCCGCACCGGCCCGCCAAAATACCCAAGCCGGTCGAGCGCATATTTCAATCCCGCAATTCCATACTTCGGACCCAGCAAAGCTGATGGCGCAAGCAACAATTTCTGCAGCTCGGGCGCCCGCGCGCTATCGCCCGCCTGCGCCGCATCGTAAATCTCGCAACACAATTCCGGAAACGCACAAGCCAAGGCCAAAATCGCCCCGCAAGCTCCCTTAGCCAGCGAAGGCTCAAGTGTCGAAGACGATCCCACCAACAATCGAAACCTCTTCGGCGCCACAGCCACAATCTCCGCCACGCGCTCGACGCTCCCCGAACTATCCTTCATCCCTACAATATTTCCGTGATGCGCCACTCGCGCCACCAGCGGCGCCTCAATCGTGTACCCGGTGAAAATCGGCACCGAGTACAGCATCACCGGAATCTTTGCTGCATCCGCCACGCGCAAGAAATGCTTCGCCTCAGCCTCAACCGACATCGCCGGACGGTAATAACTCGGCGTCCGCACCAGCGCAAAGTCATACCCGAGCCCCGCCGCCCGATTCGTATGCTCAATCGTCTCCGGAGTAGACTCCGCACCTGTCCCGGCAATCATAATCTTCCCAGCCGCAGCACTCTCTCTAGCAACTTCCCAAATCCTGTAAATTTCAGGCCAACGCAGAAGCACCGACTCGCCAGTCGAACCATTCATCACAAACCCAGCCAAGCGGGTAGCCCCATAGCGCACCAAATTCTCGCGAAGCCGCGCGAAATCGACGCCCCCCGAAGCATCAAACGGCGTAGTAACCGGCGGAAATATTCCAGAAAGGTTCATAGCTTTTGTAGGGGAGGGTCTTTAGCCCTCCCGCAGTTCGGCCCTCTTCGCCGCTCTCCTCTGTCCTCAGCGCCCTCAGCGTCTCTGCGGTAATCCCCCGTCTTCGACGCCCAATCTAATCCGCCCCAGCAGGCGAACTAGCAATCTTCCTCTCCGCCTGCCGCCCCTCCAGATGCAATTCCTGCAAAGAAGCCACCTCAATCTTCTGCTGCGCCACCGCCAAAATCCCCCGCGCCGCAGCCACGGCAGCCGATAGCGTAGTTATACAAGGCACGTTATACCGAATCGCCGCCCGCCGAATCGATTTCTCGTCGTAAAACGATTCCCTACCCAAAGGCGTATTGATCACCAAATCCACCTTCCCAGTCTTCACCAAATCCACAATGTTCGGCCGCCCCTCATTCACCTTATAAACCGTCTCCACCGCAATCCCCGCCGCCGTCAAAGCCGCCGCCGTCCCCCGTGTAGCGATAATCTTCAAACCAGCCCGCGCCAAATCCTGCGCCAGCGATGCCACCTGCCGCTTATCCCGGTCATTCACGCTGATAAACACCACTCCCTCTCGCGGCAATCGCTGCCCAGCCGCAAGCTGCGCCTTCGCAAACGCCACTCCGTAGCTGGTCGAAATCCCCATCACCTCGCCGGTCGACCTCATCTCCGGCCCCAAAATCGTATCCACTCCGCGAAACTTGTTGAACGGAAACACCGGCGACTTCACCGCATAAAATCCTCGCACGCTCAGTTCATCCACGCCGTTCGAATGCGAAACCGGCAATTTCATCTCCCGCAATTTCCGCCCCATCATCAAGCGCGCCGCCACTTTCGCCAACGGCACTCCAGTAGCCTTGCTCACATAAGGAATCGTCCGCGAAGCCCGCGGATTCACCTCCAGCACGTAAACCACATCGCGTTGAATCGCATACTGCACATTCATCACGCCCACCACGTTCAAAGCCCGCGCCAATCGCGCCGTATAATCCCGTATCCGGTTCTTCACCGAATCCGACAGCGACACCGCCGGCATCACGCACGAAGAATCCCCGGAATGAATCCCGGCCTCCTCGATGTGCTCCATGATTCCCGCGATCACCACGTCCGTCCCATCCGCCAAAGCATCCACATCCACTTCAATCGCGTCCTCAAGAAATTGATCAATCAAAATCGGCCGCAGCGTTCCGCCGCTAGCCAGCAAAGCCGCCTGCGCCACGTATTCCTCAACAGTCTTCAAATCATAAGCAATCACCATCGCGCGCCCGCCCAGCACGTAACTGGGCCGCACCAGCACCGGCAATCCAATTTCTTCCGCCACGCGCCGCGCCTCTGCCGGTGCCAACGCCGTCCCAGCCCGCGGCTGCGGAATCCTCAACTCCTCGAGCAGCTTTCCAAATCGCCGCCGGTCCTCCGCCAAATCAATCGATTCCGGCGCGGTCCCAATAATCGGCGCCCCATTCCGCTTCAGATCCAAGGCCAGATTCAAAGGCGTCTGTCCGCCAAACTGCACGATCACCCCCGTCGGCTTTTCCCTCTCAATTACCGCCAGCACATCCTCCAGCGTCAATGGCTCAAAATACAGCCGGTCCGAAGTGTCGTAATCCGTCGAAACCGTCTCCGGATTGCAATTGATCATCACCGTTTCGTAACCGTCTTCCTTCAAAGCAAACGATGCGTGGCAACAGCAATAATCAAACTCAATCCCCTGCCCAATCCGGTTCGGCCCGCTCCCCAGAATCACCACTTTCGGCCGGTCCACCGCGTCCGCCTCATCCTCTTCCTCATAAGTCGAGTAAAGATACGGCGTGAACGATTCAAACTCCGCCGCACAAGTATCCACGCGCTTAAAAATCGGCCGCACACCCATCCGTCCGCGCGTCTCGCACACCGTCTCCACCGAAGTCTTCCACAGCTGCGCCAGCATATCGTCGCTCGCCCCAGATCGCTTCGCTTCGAGCATCAATTCCGGTGTCACCGCGTCAAATCTCGTCGCCGCCAGCCGTCCATCCAGCTTCGCCATATCTTCCAAATGCCGCAAGAACCACGGGTCGATCTTCGTCAGCGAATGAATTTCCTCCACCGCCATTCCGCGCTCGAACGCCTCGAACAACCAATGCAACCGCTCCGGCCGCGGCACCGCCAATTGCTCGCGCAGCAGCGCCACGGAAACTTCCGCCGGCGCCCGCCACGGCGTATGCGGCTCAAGCGAGCGAATCCCCTTGCTCAAAGCCTCCGCAAACGTCCGCCCAATCGCCATCACTTCGCCGACCGATTTCATTTGCGTAGTAAGCGTCGAGTCCGATCCCGGAAATTTCTCAAACTGCCACTTCGGAATCTTCACCACCACGTAATCAATCGTCGGCTCAAACGAGCAAGGCGTCTTCCGCGTAATATCGTTCGGAATCTCATCCAGCGTCATCCCCAAAGCCAATTTCGCCGCAATCTTCGCAATCGGAAATCCAGTAGCTTTCGAAGCCAGCGCCGAACTCCGCGACACCCGCGGATTCATTTCAATCACCGTCATCCGCCCGGTCGCCGGCTCAATCGCAAACTGAATATTCGATCCGCCCGTCTCCACTCCCACTTCGCGAATAATCGCCGCCGCCGCATCCCGCATCCGCTGGTATTCCTTGTCCGTCAAAGTCTGCGACGGCGCCACGGTAATCGAATCCCCCGTATGCACGCCCATCGGATCAAAATTTTCAATCGAGCAAATCACCACAAAATTGTCGCGGCAATCCCGCATCACCTCAAGCTCGAACTCCTTCCATCCGAGCACCGACTCCTCAACCAGCGCTTCGTGTACCGGACTCGCATCCAAGGCCCGCGCAATCGCCTCGATAAACTCCTCATGGTTGTACGCAATCGATCCGCCTGTCCCGCCCAAAGTGAACGATGGCCGGATCACCACCGGATATCCCATCTCATCGGCCAGCCGTATCGCCTCTTCGCCGTCATTCACCACCGCCGAATTCGGCACCTCCAACCCAATCTTCCGGCAAACATCCTTAAACAACAGCCGGTCCTCAGCAATCTTGATCGCCTGCAAAGAAGCCCCAATCAACCTCACGCCATACTTCTCGAGAATCCCAGCCTCAGCCAATTCCACCGCCAGATTCAATCCCGTCTGGCCGCCCACAGTAGGCAAAAGCGCGTCCGGCCTCTCCCGCGCAATAATCGCCTCCAAATATTCCTTCGTTAAAGGCTCGATGTAAGTCCGGTCCGCGATCTCCGGATCCGTCATGATCGTCGCCGGATTGGAATTCACCAGAACAACTTCATACCCCTCGCTCCGCAAAGCCTTGCAAGCCTGCGTCCCTGAATAATCAAACTCGCAGGCCTGTCCAATAACAATCGGCCCAGAGCCAATAATCAAAATCTTCCGAATGTCAGTTCTCTTTGGCATTAATTTCCGCGACTCACTTCTTTCATCATCCCCACAAACTCCTGAAACAAATACCGCGCATCATGCGGCCCGGGCGACGCCTCCGGGTGATATTGCACGCTAAAAAGCGGCAACGACCGGTGCCGCATCCCCTCGTTCGTCTGATCGTTCAAATTCACATGCGTAATCTCCACGTCGCTAGCAGGCAGCGAATCCGGGTCCACGCAAAATCCATGGTTCTGCGCCGTAATCTCCACCTTCCCGGTCAGCAAATTCTTCACCGGATGATTCGAACCGTGATGCCCAAATTTCAGCTTGTAAGTCCGCCCGCCCAGCGCCAACCCGCACAATTGATGCCCCAAACAAATCCCAAAAATCGGCACGCGCCCCACCAACTTCCGGATATTCTCAATCGCATATCCAATCGGCTCCGGATCCCCCGGCCCATTCGAAAGAAACACTCCATCCGGCTTCATCTCCAACACATCTTCCGCCGAAGTCCGCGCCGGCACGACGGTCACATCGCACCCATGATCCACAAGCTGCCGCAAAATGTTCCGCTTGATCCCGTAGTCGTAAGCCACAACGCGATGGCGTTTCTCCGCTCGCGCACGCGTAGCCGCAGCCTGATGCTCAAAATCCACCGAGCCTTTCTCCCACTCATAAGATTTCGCGCAACTAACCCGCCCAGCCAATTCCTGCCCCGCCATAGTCGGCAGCGCGCGCGCCTCGGCCACAAGCTGCTCCGCCGCCGCTCCATCGGTCGAAATCACCCCGCGCAACGCCCCCGCCGTCCGCAGATGCCGCACCAGCGCCCGCGTATCCAAATCCCAAATCACCGGCACGCCATGCCTCTCGAGATACTGCTGCGCCGTCTCGCTAGCCCGCCAATTCGAAGCCAAAGTCGAAAATTCGCGCACGATCAGCGCTTCGATATAAGGCTTCGCCGATTCTTCATCTTCGGCGTTCGTTCCAACATTTCCAATGTGCGGGTAAGTGAGGCAGACAGCCTGGCCGGAATAACTCGGATCGGTGAAAACTTCCTGGTAACCGGTAAGAGAGGTATTAAAAACGACTTCGCCGCCACGGCGGGTGCGTGCCCCCGCCCCGCGGCCTTTAAAAACTCGCCCGTCCTCGAGCGCCAGCGTAGCGCGAACTTCGTGCGACAGCGTCAGCGTTTCCTCCTCGTCCCGTCATTTCGAGCTGGCCTCGACCGCAGAAATTGACCCAAAGTGGTCCACCGGCCAGTATGCAAACACCGCTTTGCCGTAAATAAATTCCCGCGCCACCGCGCCAAACATCCGCGAATCATTCGAACTGTCGCGATGATCGCCCATCACGAAATAACTGCTCGCCGGAATCTGCAGCGGCCCGTAGCTCGATCCATCGAAGAAGCTCGCCGGCACGTACGATTCGGTCAACTCGCGATCATCGATAAAAAGGTGCCCGCGCCGCAACTCAATCGTCTCGCCCGGCAATCCCACCACACGCTTAATGAACGACTTCGAGCGGTCGAGAGGATACCAGAAAACCACCACGTCCCCGCGCTCGATCGGCTCAAAGCGGTAAACAAATTTGTTGATGAAAATCCGCTCTTGATCCGAGAGCAGCGGCGCCATGCTCGTGCCCTCCACCTTCACCGGCTGGTAGAGAAACACAATGATGATCAGCGCCAGGCTCATCGCCACGGCAAGATCGCGCACCCATCCGCGCAATTCATGCGGAAATGTAGAATGTGATTCAGGCGGAGGCGCTGATACGGGGCTGGCGTTTGTTTCTTCGCTCATTCCGAAGCTCTTGCCTTTATATCATGGTCGAGGCGCACCACGCTATAGGCCGGACGGTGCTGAATTCGTGCGCTTCATCGTAAAGTATTTAGACGCTGTAAACGCGCCGCGCGTTTACTCGCCCGTGTTTACTCCCCCAACGCATACCTCAAAATCGAAATCGCCGAAATCACCGCCGTCTCCGTCCGCAAAATCCCCTCTCCAAGCGAAGTCTCGAAATACCCCGATTTCCGCGCCGCAGCAATCTCCGCATCCGTCCATCCACCTTCAGGTCCAATCGCCACAGAAATCGACTTACTCAAGCAACCCATCTGCACGCTGCGAAGAGGGCGCGCGTCTTCGCGCTCGGAGAAAAGAAACTGGCATCCAGCCCGCGAATTCGCAAAAGCCCGTTCAGCCGGAGTCAAAATCGCAAGCACAGGCGGCTTCAATTGCCGCGATTGCTGCGCCGATTCGCGCAAGATTTTCTCCCACCGCTCCGATCGTTTCGGCGCCGCGGAGATCAATCTCTTCTCGCTTCGCGCCGCGGCCATCGGGACAATCTCGTTCACGCCGAGCTCGGTCGCCTTCTCGAGACACCATTCAAACCGGTCAAACTTGATCACCGAAATCAGCAATTCAATCTTTAGCGCCGGCGCTTGCTGCTCGATCGGCTCCACCAGCGAAAACTCAATCGACCCGCCATTGCGCGGCGACGACGCGATGGCCTCAACCTTCGCCAGCCACACGCGCTCTCCGTCGCTCAATTCATAAAGTTGCCCCGGCTCAGCCCGCAGCACGCGCCCAAGATGCGCCGCGTCCTCCCCGTGCAACACGGCCGCCCCGCGTTTAAACTCCTCAACAAAAAATCGTCGTCGCATATTCGATTGGATGACCTTGTCAGATGCGTTCTAGCATGGTTTGGTCGGTCGTAGGGGCGCGGGTCAATCGCTATGCGATTGCAAAGCAATCGACGCGCCCGCCCAAGTAACGCCCACCCACACCAACATCAATTTGTGCCGGTATCGTAACGACCGCGGACCTTACCCGAAAATATCTTTTACCTTGTCAAAAAAGCTCGTGCTTCGTTCGGCGGGCTTATTCTCGCTTTTCAAAACTTGCCCCAACTGCTCCACAATGCGCCTCTGATCCCGCGTCAACTTCACCGGTATAT
>DAITPO010000001.1:54219-57664 GCA_036833535.1 Candidatus Acidiferrales bacterium
TGCCCCAACTGCTCCACAATGCGCCTCTGATCCCGCGTCAACTTCACCGGTATATCCACCCGGACATTAATGTACAAATCGCCTTTTCCGCCGTGAGGGTTCGGCAGCCCCTTGCCCTTCTTCCGGAAAATCTGTCCCGACTGCGTGCCTTCGGGAATTTCGAGATCCTCATCGCCGTGCAGCGTCGGCACGCGAATCTTCGCTCCCAGCGCCGCCTGCGCGAACGTAACCGGAATCGTGCAATAAAGATCCGCATTCCGCCGCTCGAAGTAAGGATGCTCTTTGATCTGAAAAAAGATGTAAAGATCGCCGGTCGGCCCGCCGTTCGTCCCCGGCTCGCCTTCTCCCGCAAGCCGTAGCCGAGTCTCGGAATCAACGCCCGCGGGAACCGCAACTTCGAGAACTTTCTCCCGCTCAATTCTTCCCTGACCGCGGCAATGCGTGCAAGCCTCGCGAATCGTCTGCCCCGCTCCCTGGCATGCAGGGCAAGTGCGTGAAATCGAGAAGAATCCCTGCTGATAATGAAGCTGCCCGCGTCCGCCGCACGTCTGGCAAGCAGCCATCCCGCTTCCCGCCTTAGCCCCGGTCCCGTTGCAAGTGGCGCAATTCTCATGCCGGAACACTTTGACCTTCGTCCGCACTCCGGTCGCCGCCTCTTCAAACGTCAACGCGAGGTCGTAGCGCAGATCAGCTCCGCGCTGCCCGCGCCGCGTCCGTCTGCCCTGACCGCCTCGGCCGCCAAACACATCCGACATGCCAAAAAGATCGCCAAAAATGTCCTGAAAGTCCTCGAAGATCGTGGCGTTGAAGCCGCCGTCCGCGCCGCTCGTCTGCACGCCCGCGTGCCCATAACGGTCATACATCGCCCGCTTCTGCGGATCAGAAAGAACGCTATACGCCTCCGTGGCCTGACGGAACTGATCTTCCGCCTCGTGCTTCGTGTCCGGATTGCGATCCGGATGCCATTTCATCGCCGCCTTGCGATAAGCCGACTTGATCTGATCGGCGGCAGCATTGCGCTCGACGCCCAGCGTCTCGTAATAATCGCGTTTGTTATGTGTCGCCATTATTTTTTCTAAAATCTCCGCGAAGCTGGCTTGACGCCGCACCCTTTCAGAATCGGCGCCATCTCACCGCTTCTTGAATTCAATTCGGCTGCGACGTTTGCCGCGCCGCGTTCGCCGTCACCCGCACCATCGCCGGCCGCAGAACTTTCCCGTGAAACATGTAACCCGCCTGCAAAACTCCCACGACCGTGCCATCGGGATAATCGCTCGACTCAATCCGCTCCACCGCATGGTGCAGATTCGGATCGAATGGTTTTCCTTCGGCATCAATTTGCTCGAGGCCTTTCTTGGACAAAATGTTCTCAAGCTGGCGATAAATAAGTTCGAAGCCCTTGCGGTAATTCTCGTATCCCGGGTCAGCGTGAGCCGCGAGAGCCCGCTCGAAGCCGTCAAGCACCGGCAGCAGCAACTCAATCAATCCCTCGATCCCGCGATGATGCTCGGTTTGCCGCTCGCGCTCCACGCGTTTGCGGTAATTCTCAAAATCCGCCTGCCGCCGAATCAACGTCTCGGTCAACTCGTTTTTTTCAGCGAGCAGCTTGGCGATCTGGTCAGCCAGCAACGCAACGTCGGACGTCGCTGTTGGATCGCTTGCCCCCGGCGCGGCCGCCGGAGTTTCCGCAGCCGCCTGATCGGTCGTCTCGTGATTGTGATGCTTAGCCGTCATTGACTTCCCTTCTCGCCCTCGCTGAAAAAATCGGCCATGAACGCCACCGCGGTAATCACTCGCTCGTAGTGCATGCGAATCGGACCAAGAATCCCCAGTGTTCCCTGCGAGTGTTCGTCATGCGAATACGGCGCGGTGACCAAAGCGAGCTGGCTCCCAGCCGGCGCAATGCCCTTCAATCCAAATTCCACGTGCACCGGCTCGGGCGCCTCGATAAAGCCTGTCAACAATGAGATGAGCCGTCCGCGCTCTTCGATGGTAGAAAGCAACTCGCGAAGCTGCTCCTGATTCGAAAACTCCGAAGAGGTAATCAACTGCGCCGCCCCTTCGATATAGATATTGCGTGACGTATCCTCTCCCAAAACTTTGGGATCGCACAGCATCAGCGCGTCGGTTGCCAGCCGATCGTATCGCTCGCGCTCGGTCGCAACCTGCGTTTGCAGATCGGCGCGAATGGCATCAAGTGTCCATCCGGAGTAGTGACTGTTCAAAAATTCCGCGATGCGATCCAGTTCCTCTTGCTTGAATGGCCGCTCCGTCTGAATCAACTTGTCGCGCGTAAGTCCGCCGGGGCCGATCAGCACCACCAGCACCCGCCCATCCGGAATCAGCAAAAATCGCAAGTGCTGCACCACGGTCCGCGCCAGCGGCGGCGAAATAATGATGCCCAGCCCGCGCGACACATCCGACAGAATCTTGCTAGCCCGCTCCATCACCGCTTCCGGCGTCGAGGCCGTCGCCAACTCGCGCCGAATCCATTCCAGGTCCTGCGGCCGCGCGGTAGCTTGCGTCGCAACTTCCTCGACAAAGAACCGATAAGCCGCCGCGGTAGGCACCCGCCCAGCCGATGTGTGCGGCTGATACAAAAAGCCTTCCTCCTCAAGATCAGCCATCACATTCCGCACCGTAGCGGAACTAAGCGGCTCAGGATGCCTCCGCGCAATGCTGCGCGACGACACTGGCTCCCCCGTCTCAATGTAGATGCGCACCACGTCGCTCAAAACCTCGCGATGTCGCTTCTGTTGTAAAGATGGAGTGCTCATTCTCTCAGCCGTACTGCGCGCCCTGCGAGCGATCGCAAGAAATTCTGACGAACCTCGCCTGTACTCAATTCTAATCAGTGGTTCGAGTTCCAGCAAGGCCTCGCATCGCACGAAGTGCGGCACGAAGATTCTGGCGAGCCTGCCCGTGCCCGGCTCCAAAAAAGTTATACGAGACGCCGCAAGTCTCGTCAGGCCACGCTTTCACAGAGTGCGGTAAAACGCGTGACCGCTGTCATCGCTCCCTTCGCTCGGGATGACAACCTTTTCGCTTTTTTCCGCAAACCGTTTAGCTTCTTCGGTGGCAGCTCCCGCATTCATGCGGGGGAGGAGCGCTTCAGCGCTCCGAAAAAGCCTCGCATTTGGTGACGCGCTTTAGCGCTGGATCCCTGAAGCAACTCCCCTGCAGCCTTCCACCGTTGCGCTCCGCGTCGGCCTGAATTCAGGGCAATGCCCGCTAGGGCGACCGTTTCGCGTTTCTTGCAAATTGTTTAGCCGCTGCCGGCGGATATCAAAGCTTACACGCAGGCCCGAAACGCCCAGTCCAAATTCGCAGCAACGTAGTTGCGGGAATGCTCGGACTGTCCTATGCTCGCGCGCGAAACTTATCCATTGGCAATCGCGTATCTGTGTAGCGCGCAATCGGCGAGCGGAGGTGTAGCTGTGAGAAA
>DAITPO010000001.1:57764-67148 GCA_036833535.1 Candidatus Acidiferrales bacterium
CAGCGCCCCGCTTTCCACTCGGGTGGTTGCTTACAAAATCGACGCCAAGCTGGATCCCGCCGCCCACACCATCACCGCCACGGAAACGGTCACCTACCACAATCTGACCGGTCAGCCTCAACAAGACTTCCCGTTTCATCTCTACCTAAACGCCTTCCAACCCCAATCCTCCTGGATGGCCGAACAGCGTCTCGATAGCCCGGAATACAAATGGAAGCCCGAACATCTTGGCGCAATTCGTGTCAGCTCGATTGAAGCCGTCGGAATCGGCGACGTCACCAGCACCATGCACTTCACGCAGCCCGACGACACCAACACCGAAGACCACACAGTCATGCAAATCCGGCTGCCGAAGCCGGTCGCGGCCGGTGCTGACGTGCAATTCAAGATCGCCTTCGAAGATCAAATGCCGCAGGTCGTAGCGCGCACAGGATACATGCGCGATTTCTACATGGTCGGCCAATGGTTCCCCAAAGTCGGCGTCTGGTGGAAAGGCGCATGGAACTGCCGCCAATTTCACCGCGACACGGAATTCTTCGCCGACTTTGGCACCTTTGACGTGAACCTGACCATGCCGAAAAACGAAGTGGTCGGCGCAGGCGGCGATCTGGTCTCCAGCACCGAAAATTCCGACGGCACCAAAACCATGCTCTTCCACTCCGAAGACGTCCACGATTTCTCCTGGACCGCCAGCCCGTCCTTCACTCCGGTAGAAGATTCCTGGACCGGCAGCGCCGGCACGGTAAAGATTCATTTGCTGGTGTCGCCGGGAAACATGGGATCGGCAACACGCTATATCGACACAGTGAAAGGCACTCTGCAGAAGTTCGATGAATGGTACGGCCCCTATCCCTACGATCGCATCACCATGGTCGATCCGCCCCACGGCGCCTTCCAAGCCGGCGGAATGGAATACCCCACGCTCATCACGCTCGACACGAGTTGGTACACGCCCAAATCCGTCCTCGAACCCGAACTCGTCACCGAACACGAATTCGGCCACCAATATTGGTACGGCATGGTCGCCACCAACGAATTCGAAGAAGCCTGGCTCGACGAAGGCATCAACAGCTATACCGAAGTAAAAATCATGGACGCGCTCTACGGCGCGGGCGCCGACGTAATAAATCTCCCCTACGGAACCTTGAGTGAACGCGAAATGCAGCGCCTCGGCTACAACCTCGCCGCGGACACCGATCCCCTGACGCGGCCCGCCTGGAAATTCCTCAACGGCAATGCCTACGGCGGCGTCACCTATGGCAAGACCGCCTCGGTATTGCTGACTCTCGAGAAAATTGTCGGCGAAGACACCATGCGCCGCGCGCTTCGCACGTATTTCATGCGTTATCGCTTCACGCACCCGACGGGCGAGGATTTTCTGAAGACGCTCGAGGAAGTAAGCGGCCAAAATCTCCGCTGGTATTTCGATCAAGCCGTTTCCGGCACCGCCATTCTCGATTACGAAGTGCAAGACCTCCACTCCGATCCCCTGCCCTGGTATCCCACCGACGTCAAAAGCGGGGGCGGCACGGGCAAAAACGGTTACCGCAACTACGTGGTAGTGCACCGCAAATGCGATTTCATCATGCCCGTGGATGTCCAGATGCACTTCAAAAATGGCGAAGCCGTGATGGAGCACTGGGACGGCAAAGATCGCTGGATTCGCTACACCTACGACCGGCCCGACGAAATCGTTTCCGCGGAAATCGATCCGCAACACCAAGTGCTTCTCGATCGCGATCTGTTCAACACCAGCCGCACCACGCAAGGCAGCCGCAAGGCCTTTCAAAAGCTGAATAATCTCTGCACTTTCTTCGATCAATGGATCGGCCAGATTCTGGCGTGGCTCACGTGAGGGGGACCAGATGAGCGAGGGGAAATCGGGAGTTTTTACCGGAGGCGCGTCGCTCGTCTGGCGCCGCCAGCGCGTGCTCTGGTGGCCGTACCTTGTCTGCCTCCTGCTGGCGCATTTCGCCGCCAGCACCACCATGGGCCGCCTCGACTGGTTCCTGCAGCGCAGCCTCGCTTCGGATCGCCTTCTCGTTCACGGATTTAGTTTCGGCGCCGTGATTGAATTGATGTCCGGGCAGTCGCCACTGTTGAGTTTCGGGCACGAGGGCATGCACTTTGGCTTTGTGTTCTTCTTCTTCATGCTGCTGGTCACCGGCGGAATTTTGGAAGCCTACTGGCGCGACGCCACGCTCACCACCATGGAATTCTTCCAGAATGGCGGCCGCTATTTTTGGCGCTTCTTCCGCCTGGTGATGTTTCTGCTCGTCGCTCTGATTCCCGTGGGAGTCATTGCCGCCGTCACGTCGTCCGTCGCAGACAGCGTGGACAAGAAATCGATTTCGCCGTTTCCCGCCGTCTGGATTCAGGTCGCGGGCGCAGTCATCGTGCTCTTCCTGCTGATGACCGTCCGCTTGTGGTTCGACATGGCCGAAGTGACCGCCGTTGCCGAGAGCGAAACCGGCGCCTGGCGATGCCTGAAGGCAGGTTTTCGATTGTTGCGCGGGAATTTTGGCAGCCTCTTCTGGCTCTATTTCCGCATCAGCTTTCTCGCTTGGCTCGGCGAAGCGATTATGCTCCACATCTGGGTGCGCCACGTGCCGCCGGAATGGACACGGGTTTCCTTCGTACTCGGCCAACTCATCGTGCTCTTCTGGATGGGCATGAGATGGTGGCAAAGAGCCAGCGAGGTTCTCTGGTACCAAGCCCACGGTCTGGAGGATTTGCTGCCGCGCGCCCCGATAGATGAGCCGGCCCCGGTTCCCGAAGTCGCCACAGTAGCCTAAAAAAATGCGCCCCGAGGTTGGGCCTCGGGGCGCGGAGCAGGCCATCAGTTGGTCTGTCAGGGAGAGAGAGTCAACAGAGTCCTTGCTCGCAAAGTTGGACGCACCACTCCAGGAAAAGTTAGCCCGTGTCAGCCCCTGCAATCCGCTGGCGGTTCTTGCACTTCGGTGGCAGCCCCCGCATTTATGCGGGGGAGGAGCGCTTCAGCGCTCCGGAAAAAACTCGCCTTTAACGATGCGCTGTAGCGCTGGGCCGTCGCTTCGCATCCCCGAATCACGACACGACGAAAAAGCGCGACGCTCTAAATCCCCTCACCCACTCGAGGCCGCATTCCTACCAAATCCTGCACCGATCCGCCTCCGGCCTCTCCATCGGGTCCGTCGCGCCGCAATTCCAAGCCTTCGCAAACGACGGCATATTCCCCAAAGGCCCAATCGCCCGGAATCTCCCCAAAGGGTGCGGATTCGTATTAGCCATCAGCCGGTCAAATTCAGGGCGATCGTTGCTGGCCCAAATCTGCGCGAACGCCAGGAAGAATCGCTGCTCCGGCGTAAACCCGTCAATCGGACCGGGATTTTTCGTAGCAAGGATTTTCTGCAGCGCAGCATAGGAAATCGTGAGCCCGCCAAGATCCGCAATGCTTTCGCCCTCTACCAATTTTCCATTCTCGTGCAAGCCCTCTTCCACCACGTAAGAATCAAATTGCTTTGCCACGCAATCCCCGCGCGCCTGGAAATTCTTCAAATCGTCCGGCGTCCACCAATTGCTCAAATTTCCCACCGCGTCGAACTTCGCTCCCGAATCATCGAAGCCATGCGTCATTTCATGCCCGATCACCGCGCCCATGCCGCCGTAATTCATCGCATCATCGCGCTTCGGATCGTAGAACGGCGGCTGCAAAATTCCCGCGGGGAACACAATCTCGTTAATCGTGGGATTGTAATAAGCGTTCACCGTCGGCGGAGTCATCCCCCATTCCTTGCGATCCACGGGCGTGTCGATCTTCGACAGCCGGTAATCCCGGTCAAATTCCGATCCGCGCCGCGCGTTTTCAAGAAAAATTCCGCGATCGACTTTGAACGCAGAATAGTCGCGCCACTTGTCCGGATACCCGATCTTGAGCTGGATGGCGTCCAACTTCTCGCTCGCTTTTTTCCGCGTCTCCGGGCTCATCCAATCCAGCGTAGAAATGTCTTCGCGCAGCGCCCCCATCAGATTGTGAACCATCTCCAGCGCGGCGGCCTTGGCCTCCGGCGGAAAATAATCTTTCACGTAAATCTGCCCCAGCGCCTCGCCGAGCATTCCATCCGTGGCCCGCACGCAGCGCTTCCAGCGCGGCTGGATTTCCTGCGTCCCGGTCAGAATGTGTCCGTAGAAATCGAAATCTTCGTCCACAAACTTTTTTGGAAGCGAATCCGCAGCATCGTGAACCAATTGCCAACGCAGATAAGTTTTCCAGTCGTCGAGCGATGTGGCGGTCAGTTCGTGATTCACAGTCTTGAAAAACTCAGGCTGCGAGACATTGATAGCTGTGATCGAGTCGTGCCCGATCGCATGGAAGTACGCGTCCCAATCGAAATCGGGCGTCAAAGTCTTGAGCGCTGCGCGATCCATCTTGTGGTAGACGTTGTCCGGATTGCGGCGCTCCACGCGCGTCATCGAAGCCTGTGCCAGCTTGGTCTCGATCGCCATAACGGCCTTGGCTTCCGCGGCGGCCGCACCCGCGTCGTCCCCCAGCAGCACGAACATATTCGCCACGTGCTTCACGTAGGCTTCCCGCAGCTTCACCGATTTATCGTCGGTCTTGATGTAGTAATCGCGATCCGGCATGCCAATTCCGCCCTGCCCAGCAACGGCGATGTACACGCTGCTGTTCTTGAAATCGGGATTGGCATAGAAACTAAAGACGGCTCCGGCTCCATCGCGATGCAGCCGGACGATTTCAGCCTGCAAATCGGCCGCGCTCGAAATCTTGGCGATGCGCGCAAAGTCATCCTTCAGCGGTTCAATGCCAGCCTTTTCGATCGCCGGTTCGTCCATGCAACTGAAATAAAAATCACCGATCTTCTGTTCAATCGAGCCGGGCGCGGCCGAAGTATTCTTCGACGCGGCTTGGAGGATAATGTGGAGTTTCTCGCGATTGCTTTCCGCAAGCTCGGTAAAGCTGCCAAACGCAGGATATTCCGGCGGAATCGGATGGCTCTTGATCCAACCGCCGTCAGCAAACTGGAAGAAGTTGTCGCAAGGCTTAACGCTCCGGTCGAGATTCGCAAGATCGAATCCGTGCCCCGCAGAATCATCAGCAATCGCCGGCGAAACACACGAGCCATCCGCCGCAGCCGGCAGCAAAGTCTGCGTAGCCCCAGCGCTGCCAGCACTGTCGGCTCGACCAGCCTGCTGCCCCTGCGCAACCGCTGCGAAAAACAGAAACGCAAATAGAATGACGCCACCAGACACACGAGAAAAATACTTCAAGGCGACACCTCCGGAAATATTCGAAATTTGCAAGAGCTCTGCCGACTTACTTCGGCACAATCAATCCTGCAATCGTAGGGGCGGGGCTTGCTCCGCCCTCCGCCGACCTCCCCGCCAAATCAAATCTCCGTGCAACCGCGGAAGATCAACGCCGCCAATCGTGCTCTTCTCTCTGAAATTTCAAATTTGAAATCTCCGCGCTGTCAATCGCACTACGCGTTATCAATCTGCGCCCGCTGCAACTTGTCCGAGTAGTCGATATAAAGCGATTTCCACTCGGTGTAGAAATCCAGCGCCGCCAACCCCGATTCGCGATGCCCGTTCCCGGTATTCTTGATCCCGCCAAACGGCAAATGCGTCTCAGCCCCAATGGTAGGCGCATTCACGTAAACAATCCCCGTCTCGAGATCCCGCTGCGCCCGGTAAGCATGATTGATGTTCCGCGTATAAATCGAAGACGAAAGCCCATATTCCACGCCGTTCGCAATCTCCAGCGCCTCATCGAGCGTGCCGAAGGGAATCGTCGCCACCACCGGCCCGAAAATCTCCTCCTGCGCAATGCGCATCCGCGGATTGACGTCGAGAAAAATCGTAGGCTCATGAAACCAACCGCGCGCCAGCGACCCGGAATCCAGCCGATGCCCGCCCGCAGCAAGCTTCGCCCCTTCGTTCTTCCCGATCTCCACGTACTTGATCACCGTCTGCAGTTGCGACTCGTTCACGCTCGGCCCCATGTCCGTCTTGGGATCCAAGCCGTCGCCCACGCGCAGCGCCTTAGCCCGCTCGACAAACCTCGCCGCAAACTCATTGTAAATTTTCTTGTGCACCGCAATGCGGCTGGTCGCCGTGCAGCGCTGCCCGCTAGTCCCGAAGCTTCCCCAGATCGCCCCATCCACCGCAAGATCAAGATTCGCGTCATCCATCACGATGATGATGTTCTTCCCGCCCATCTCCAGATGGCATTTCTTAAAAGTGGGCGCGCAAGTCTCGCTGATGATGCGCCCCACTTCGGTCGAGCCGGTGAAGCTCACAAGATTCGTATCGCGATGCTTGATCAGCGCCGCCCCGGCTTCCGATCCGTGCCCGTTTACGATGTTCATCACCCCAGGCGGCAATCCAGCCTCAGCCAAAACCTGCACGTAGTTGTAAGTTGAGAAAGGCGTCTCAGCAGCCGGCTTGATCACGACGGTATTCCCGCAAACCAGCGCCGGAGCAATCTTCCACGATGGTATTGCCATCGGGAAATTCCACGGCGTGACCAGCGCCGCCACTCCGATCGAAGCCCGCACGCTCATGGCAAATTTGTCAGGCAATTCCGAAGGCGTAGTCTGCCCGTAAAGCCGCCGGCCTTCCCCAGCCATCAGGTAAGTCATATCAATCGCTTCTTGCACGTCCCCGCGCGTCTCGGCTAAAACCTTGCCCATCTCGCGCGTCATCTCCCGCGCATACTCTTCCTTCCGCATCACCAAAAGCTCGGCCGCCCGAAATAAAATTTCCGCCCGCTTCGGCGCCGGCACCAATCGCCATTTCTTGTAAGCTTCCTTGGCCGCATCCACCGCGACATCGACGTCGGCCGCCGTAGACGAAGGAAATGTCCCGATCAATTCATCACGATTAGCCGGATTGCGGTCTTCAATCCCCGCACCGCCAGATCCGTCCACCCACTCCCCATTGATGTAGTTCTTGTAAGTTTTCGGCGTGACTGCGGTAGCCATTGGAATTCCTCCGGATCGGTCAGCTCTTCGCGCGTAGAGGCGGCGCCACGTGGAGACGGCAGGAGCTTCGCGGCGTCCGTTCAACTGAACATGAAACCGAACTTGAAAAGTAACAGACAGCGCAACGCCCGTCAAACGCCGCCCGAATCGCTCGGAGCTCCGCAGTCATGCCGCGAAGACATCAGCATTTCGGTGGGAGCCTTGCCCTTCAGTTGGAACCTTGCATTTCTCTGGGAGAATTGCATTTCGGTGGCAGCCCCCGCATTCATGCGGGGGAAGGAGCGCTTCAGCGCTCCGGGAAAAGCCTCGCCTCTAAACATGCGCTTTAGCGCTGGCTCCGTGAAGCAACTCCATTGAAGACAAGCAGGCCAACGTCGCGCCCGGAGACGACTCCGCCAAGAATTAAAACGTCGAGAAGAATCGCAACTCGAGGGCGATCAATCCCCGGGGTCAGTACTTGCTGCGCTGCTAGGCGCGGTGGTCGGTGGCGGAGAAGCCGGTTGAGGCGTGGCACCCGGATGCTGCACAGGCCGCGGCGCGCTTACTCCGGCGATGTCCGAGCCGAGGCCGAGTTTCTGCAGCGTCGTCGCGTCGAGTTTGCCGGTGCCGGTCATGCCGTGGTCTTCCTGGAATTTGCGCATGGCATCCTGCGTGTTCGAATCCCATTTCTTCGTGGGATCGCCGTGATAGTAGCCTTCGCGAGCGAGCGCGGTTTGAATTTCCTCGATGCGGTCGGTCGTGGGAGCTTTCTGAATCGGCTCCCAATGATGGCGGCCCTTCTTATTTTTCTTGGAAGCGGACGACGATTTCTTCGACGAAGACTTGCCCGAAGACTGCGGCGATCCCGCAGCAGCGCGCGCCGAGGCGGTCAGGCCAGGCGCCGCCAGCAAGAGCGACGCCGCGAGAGCTACGCCCGTTGCCACAGCCACGAATCCATGGCCGCGACGCGCTGAGGCTTCGCGGATGCTCGCCTCTCGCGAAATCATTCGTTGGGCACCGCTCCCGCTAGAAACACCGTCAGTTCGCGATCGTTCGCGTCGTGCCGGATCACCTTGAACAGCACATCCTGCCCAGGCTTCAGCCGCGCCACTTCGCGCCGGTATTCATTCAGATTCGCCACCGGCACATGATTGACTTCCACGATGATGTCGCCGCGGTTGAACTCAATGTCTTCCGCAAAGCTGGCCGGCTCGACTTCGGAAACAATCACTCCCGGCTGCTTGGTGATGCCCAGCTTGCGCGCCAGCTCCGGCGTCAAATCCTCGACGTGCAAACCAAATTCCGCCGGCTCGATGCCCTCAGGCGATGTCTCGAGATCTTCAGCAGTATTCGGGAAAAGCTTCGCCCGATCCGCGACGACCACCGAAACTTCATGCGCTTCCTTGTTGCGCACATATCGCAACTGAACGCTCTGCCCCACGGCCGTCTCAGCAATCGGATCGACCAGATCAGACCCCGTCCGCACCGGATGTCCATTAACATCGGTGATCAAGTCCCCCGGCTTTAGCCCGACCTTGTCGGCCGGACTCCCAGGCTCGACGCCCTGCACCACGATGCCGTAAGAAGCCCCCAATTCGCGCAGCAAAACCGGATTCGCGCTGTTCTCTTCGCTGAAGCTGATTCCAATCGAACCGCGCGTGACTTTCCCGGTGGTCACCAGCTGGTTGTAGACGCTAATCACCGTATTCGAAGGCAGCGCAAATCCCACGCCTTCGAATCCGCGCCCGCCCGTATAAATCGCAGTATTAATCCCAATCACTTCGCCGGCCATGCTAACCAGCGGCCCGCCGGAATTCCCAGGATTGATCGCCGCATCAGTCTGAATGAATTTCTGAAATTGGAATCCAGGATTGGGGCGATCCTTGGCGCTCACGATTCCCGCAGTAACGGTAGCTTGCAAGCCAAATGGGCTGCCGATAGCCAAAACCCAATCGCCCACCTGCACGCCGTTGGAATTCCCCAACCGCGCCACAGGCAGCGCATGATCGGAATCAATCTTGATTACCGCCAGGTCGGTAAGCTGATCGGTGCCAATCAATTTCGCCATGTAATGCTTGGGATCTTTATCAATGGTCACTTCGATCTTGGTAGCCTGATCGATCACATGGTTGTTCGTCAGAATGTAGCCCTTGGCATCGACGACGACGCCGGAGCCCAAGCTGCGCTCGGCGGTAGGGCCTTCATCCTGATTATCAAAGAATCGATCGAAGAAATCGTCGAAGGGGTCGCCCTGCTTCCGCTTCTGATGCCCCTTAGGGCGATCAATCACCTGGGTCGTCGAGATGTTCACCACGGTAGGCTCGAGCTTGCCAGCGATAGCCGAAAAAGTGCCGCTAAGCGAAACCGGATCAGGGATGGCGAGCAGCGTAGCCCCATTGCTAGCCTGCGTCCGCGTAGCCAG
>DAITPO010000001.1:67248-90166 GCA_036833535.1 Candidatus Acidiferrales bacterium
TCTGCTATCCCTATCAACACTATGACCACCAACAACGGCTCCACGAAAGACCAACCCGATTCCACCCCCGATCTGGATCGCCACGCCCGTCTCTGCGTCATCTGCCGCCATCCAGACCGCGACCATATCGACTTCGACTTCGTCCAGTGGGCACGCCCCGAAACCATCGTCCGCGAATATCATCTTCGCAGCCGCAAGATCCTCTACCGCCACGCCCGCGCCACCGGACTCTACTACCTCCGCTCGCGCAACGTCCGCAGCGCACTCGACCACGTCATCCAGCTCATCTCAGACTCCGCGGTGAACACCGTTGCGGCCATCCAGGCCGTCCGCATCTACGCCCACATCAACGATTCCGGCTCCTGGGTCGAACCCACCCGCAGATTCCTCATCGCCAAAGAAATTCCAGTCCCTGAACAGGTCGAACTCATCCTCGCCCCTTCTCTGGCCGCAAGCGTACGCAAACGTCAGGAAGGTATAGAGGCCCTGGAACGCGAGCGCCAGGCCGCCCGCGAGCGCGAACAGCAAGCCGCTCACCACCCCGAACCCATCACCGCGAACGAACCTCAACGCATTACTGCGCCGCAGCCAAAACCCCCAATTCACGTTCCCAGGGGCTCTGCAAAATGTCCCCATTTAGAAACGACCCCCGTCCTGTGTTTTCTTATACTTACATACGATTCTATTCGGACGCATGTCCCGACTAGAGCGAACAAAATTCGAACCCATTTTCCGGGTCAACAACGGCATCCCGCATCGCCCCAACCGGCCTTTCTTCGTAGGGGCGCGGCTTGCTGCGCCCGCATTTCAACGAGCCGCCGCGTGCCGATATGAGCCCCCGCATTTTGCTTGCCCTGCCCCCCGTAGCCTCGCCGCGGAAGGGAGTCCCCGCAATTCACTTCGGGAAAGCAGCCTCGATTGAAACCTGCGCTATGGCCTTACTCCTTCCCGCAATTCCCCGCTTCCGCCCATTGGCGAGACGCGCGGACATTGTTACAATCCCATTGCTGACCTATGCCGCCGCAAACTCTCTACGAAAAAATCTGGAATGCTCATATCGTTCGAGAAGTTCCCGGCCAACCCTCACTGATTTACATCGATCGTCATCTGATCCACGAAGGCACTTCCCCGCAAGCCTTCGCCGGCCTCAAAGCCGCGGGGCGCAAAGTGCGCCGGCCGGACCTCACCTTCGCGGTGATGGACCACTCGGTCTCCACGAAAAATCGCGAGCTGCCGATTCTCGATGCCGACGCACGCGGACAATTCGAAGCCCTCGAGCGCAATTGCAAAGAAACCGGCGTCCGCCTGTTCGACATGCACAGCAAGAATCAAGGCATCGTGCACATCATCGGCCCGGAACTCGGAATCACGCAGCCCGGCCAAACGCTGGTCTGCGGCGATAGCCACACTTCCACGCACGGCGCCATGGGCGCGCTGGCTTTCGGCATTGGCACCAGCGAAATCGAGCATGTGCTCGCAACGCAATGCCTCTCGCAGGCGAAATCGAAGACCGGGCTGGTGCGCTTCAATGGCGCGCGGCCCAAAGGCATCACCTCGAAGGATTTCATCCTCGCGCTGATCGGCAAAATTGGAATTGCGGGCGGCACCGGCCACGTTTTCGAATATGCCGGCGACGCCGTGCGCGCTCTTTCAATGGAAGCGCGCATGACCATGTGCAACATGACCATCGAAGGCGGCGCCCGCGCCGGCATGGTCGCGCCGGATCAGACCACGTTCGCGTATCTCGAAGGCAAGCCGTTCGTCCCGCGCGGCAAGGAATTTCAGGACGCGGTGGCGCGCTGGAAAGCGCTGGCATCCGATCCCGGCGCGAAATACGACGTCGTCTTGGATATCGACGCCGCGAAGCTTGCTCCGCAAGTCACCTGGGGCACGAATCCCGGTATGGTCACGGACGTGACCAGCCGCGTCCCCGATCCGAATTCGTTTGCAGATCCCGTGGATCGAAAAGCGGCAGAGAGCGCTCTCGTTTACATGAATCTGAAGCCCGGAACGCCGATCACGGACATCTCGGTAGATCGCGTCTTCATCGGCTCCTGCACCAATTCGCGCATCGAGGATCTGCGCGCCGCCGCGCACGTGATCGAAGGCAAGCACATCGCCAAGAACATCAAGCAGGCGCTGGCCGTACCCGGTTCACGCGTGGTGAAAGCGCAGGCCGAAAAAGAAGGCCTCGACAAAATTTTCCGCGATGCGGGATTCGAGTGGCGCGATGCGGGCTGCAGCATGTGCATCGGGATGAATGATGATGTGCTGCCGAGCGGCGAGCGTTCCGCCAGCACTTCCAATCGCAATTTCGAAGGCCGCCAGGGCAAAGGCAGCCGTACGCATCTCGTCAGCCCCATGATGGCCGCCGCGGCAGCGATCGAAGGCCATTTCGTGGACATCCGCAAGTGGGATGTGAACGGAGCGGAGTGAGCATGCAGCCGTTCGTGAAACAAACGGGACTTGTGGCGCCGATGGATCGCGTGAATGTGGACACCGATCAAATGGTGCCGAAGCAATTTTTGAAGCTGCAGACACGCGAAGGCTACGGCCGCGTGCTTTTCTATGACTGGCGCTATCTGCCGGGCGAGAAACCCAATCCGGAATTTCCTCTGAACTTTCCGCGCTACCGCGGCGCGAGCGTACTTCTGGCGCGCGCGAATTTCGGCTGCGGCTCGAGCCGCGAGCATGCTCCCTGGGCCATTCTCGATTACGGCTTCCGCTCCATCATCGCGCCGAGCTATGCCGACATCTTCTACAACAATTGCTTCAAGAACGGCATTCTGCCTGTGCAGTTGAGCGACGTGCAGGTGGATGATCTTTTCAAGCGCGCCGAGAAGCAGGAAGGCTACCGGCTGACGGTGGACCTCGAGAATCAACTGGTCACAGACGACGCGGGCCTGCGCATTCCGTTCGAGATTGACGCCTTCCGCAAAAAGTGCTTGTTGAAGGGGCTCGACGACATCGGCCTCACGCTCGAACACGAGCCCGACATCTCGGCTTACGAGAAGTCGAATCCGAAATCTGCGCCGATGTACGATCCCGTGGACGTGAAAATCGCGCAGCCTCAAACGTAATTCCATCCGCTACGTCAAACTAGTTCTGGAGGCCGGGAAATGACCTGGCGTCGCTTGCTCGTCGTGGTTGCCGCGCTGTGCACGATCTCGATCGCCGCGGCACAGGAAAAATCGCTGCCCTTCCCTCCGGCGGCGCTTCTGAATCGCATCACTCCCGCCGGAATTCGCGCGAACATGGAATATCTCGCCGATGATTTGCTCGAAGGGCGCGGAACGGGGACGCGCGGATACCAACTCGCCGCTCTCTACGTCCGCAGCCGCTTCGAAGAACTGGGATTGAAGCCCGCGGGAGTGAACGGCAGCTATTTCCAGCCGGTGCCGCTGCGGCGCATCGCGCTTGTGCCCGAAGCATCTTCCGTGTCGATCATGCGGGGACTGAAAATACAAAAGCTCGCGCTCGGAAAAGATTACATCACCGACGGGAATCCGCTGGCGACGTTCAGCACTTCCGAAGGGCCGCTTGCGTTCGTCGGCTACGGAGTATCGGCGCCGGAATTTGACTACGACGATTTCGCTGCGGTGGATGTGCGCGGGAAAATCGCCGTCGAGCTCTGGGGCGCGCCATCGAAATTTCCGAACGCGCCGCGGGCGTACTACTCCGACGGTTACGTCAAAGCCAAGATGGCCGCGGCTCACGGCGCCATCGGGCTGATCGGCGTTTGGGCCGGCCCGATGTCTGAGCGCATTCCCTTCGAGCGGCTGGTGCGGTTTTTCCAGGAGCCGCAACTTCGCTGGCTGGACGCGAACGGCGTGCCGAACGATTCCGTTCCGGAGATTCGCGGCTTCGCGGTGCTCAGCGAAAAATCGAGCGCGGCGCTGTTCGAAGGCGCGCGGAAGACGCTCAGGCAGGCGCTCGACGATGCGTCGCAGAACAAACCGCAAGGTTTTTCGTTGCCGATTGAGGCATCCATTCGATTGACCACGCGATTTACCGCCGCGGAAAGCCCCAACGTCGTCGCCATTCTGCCGGGCTCGGATCCGGCGCTGAAGAATGAGTACGTCGTTTTCAGCGCGCATCTAGATCACTTGGGCATCGGCGAAGTGATCAAAGGCGATGGCATTTACAACGGAGCGCTCGACAACGCTTCCGGCACTTCGGCAATGCTGGAGATCGCGCGCGCTTTCAGTGAAATGCCCACGCCGCCGCGGCGTTCGATTTTGTTTTTGTCCGTGACCGGTGAGGAAGCCGGGCTGCTGGGCTCCGATTATTTCGCGCACAATCCGACTGTGCCCATTTCGCAGATCGCCGCGAACATCAACATGGACGGCGTCGCGCTGCTCTACGATTTCCGCGATATTGTGGGCATGGGCGTCGAACACTCGAGCCTCAGCCGCGAACTTGAAGATGTTGCGCGGCATATGAATCTCGAGGTGAGCCCCGATCCTATGCCGGAGGAAGTTTTCTTCGTGCGCAGCGATCAGTATTCGTTTGTGCAGCAAGGAGTGCCCGCGGTGTTTCTCTCCGAAGGATTCAAAACGGTAGATCCGAAGTTGAACGGCAAGAGCATCTCGCTCGAATGGGAGAGCACGATTTACCACACGCCGCAGGACGATATGAAGCAGCCGTTCAATTTCGAAGCGGGTGCGAAATTCGCGCGCATCGATCTGGCCATCGGCTACGAAGTCGCGCAGGAAACCGAGCGGCCGCATTGGAATGCCGGCGATTTCTTTCTGGCGAAATTCGAAAAGACGCACTGATTGCGATGCGCGCCACGATCTCGCTACGACGATTCTGCCACTGGTCCGGTGGCATCGATGGCTGCTGGGGCTGGGCCTTTTAGCTCGGCTAGGAGGATTGCGGCGAAAATTAGCGCGGCGCCCGTGAGCGTGCGTGCGCTCAGCCTTTCGTGCAGCACGACGTATGAAGTTAGCGCGGCGAAGACCGGCTCGAGCGTGAAGAGAATCGCGGCGTGATTTGCGGTCGTATGCTGCTGCGCCCAGAGTTGCGCGGTGAATCCCAGCACTGTGCAGCCCAGCGCCGTGACCACGACGGCAAAGATCAAGCCGGAGGTCATCTCGAAACGCGGCGCTTCCCAACCGAGAGCCGAAACAATCGGCAGCGCAATTGTTGCCAGCATCGCGGTCAGCGCGATCTGCAGGAAGCTCAAGCCCATGATCGAATGGCGCGTGCTGTAGTGCGCGACCGCCAGGATGTGAAAGGCGAACATCACCGCGGAGCCAAAGCTGAGCACGTCGCCGAGATTCAAATTCCCGAATCCCGTCGGCGGCACGGCTACGAAATAGAGGCCGAAGAACGCGGCTACGGCGCCGGCCCACGCCCAGCGATTGATTCGCTTGCGCCAGAAAATCGCGAGCATGATCGGCACGAGCACGGCGCTCGAGCCGTTCAGGAACGCCGCCTTAGATGGCGTAGTAAATTTCAGCGCGATGGTCTGGAAGATGTAGCCGGAGAACAAAAACACGCCGATGATCGAGCCGGCAACGACCGCCGCGCGATCGAGCTTTCGCACCGTGCGCCAATAAATCGCGCCCATCACCGCCGCAGCCAGCACAAATCGCACGGAGAGGAACGCGAACACCGAAGCATACGCCAGCGCCTGCTGTACAACGACAAACGTCGCGCCCCAGATAAACATGCAGGCGCCAAGCGCAAAATCAGCTTTGAGTCGCTGGCTCATCAAACATGCACGCGCATCAAAATAAACTGACGAAGTTTAGCGGCACTCGTGAAGCGCTGCAACGCGTACTCCCTCTGCGAGACGGGCCGCCGCACGCGACTTTAGTTGGCTCACCGGTTGTTCCGGGATATTCCTTCGTGTATAAACAATAGCTAATATGACGCGAAGGTTAGCGACTTGCGTTCTTGCGATTGCGCTGCTAGCGATTCCCCTTCCGGCGGATAAGTCGCAGTGGGTGGAAGTGACCAGCCCGAACTTCATTGTGGTTAGCAACGGCGGGCAGGGGACGGCCGAGCGCGTTGCCGTGCAATTCGAACAGATTCGCGCAATATTCCGCAAGGCGCTGCCCTACGCCAGCGCGCACGAAAGCCCGGTGATCACCGTCATCGCCGCAAAGGATGAAAAATCCCTCACGGAACTTCTCCCCGAATACTGGGCTAAGGGCCACGAGCACCTGGCAGGGATATTCTTCTTTCGCATGGACAAGTATTACGTCGCGCTGCGGTCGGACCTGGAAGGCCCCAACGCCTACGAGCCGATCTATCACGAGTATTTTCACTCCCTCACGCTTCCCTACATGCCGGGATTGCCGTTGTGGCTGGCCGAGGGCTTCGCGGATTTCTACGGCAATACGGTGATGATCGGGAAGGATGCGGTCCTTGGCCGCGCCAGCGCTGAATTGCTCTACGAGCTTCGCGGCGGGCGGCTCATCCCGCTCGACGTGCTGTTCCAAGTGGACCATTCCTCGCCTTATTACAACGAGCAGAACAAAACTTCGCTCTTCTACGCCGAGTCCTGGGCGCTCGTTCACTTCTTGATGGCCGGCGATAAAGGCGCGCACCGCCCGCTCATCACAAATTATTTAACGGCTTTGACAAAAGGGGCGGACCCAGTAGCCGCTGGCCGCCAGGCGTTTGGCGACCTCGGGCAATTTCAGAGGCAACTCGCGCAGTACATCGGGAATTCGTCGTTCTACGAATTTCCCCTGAAATCAGCGCCGGAGATCACCGAGAAACACTTCCCTTCCCGGCCGCTTTCTGCTGCGGAGGCCGAAGCCATTCGCGGCGACTTCGAAGCTTATCGTGGAAAGGCGGACCTCGCGCGGCCGCTGATCGAGGCAGCCGAGAAGGATGATCCGAAGCTGGCGCTGCCGCACGAAAGCCTGGGAATTCTTGCGTACTCGTCGGGGCAACATCTCGAGGCGCTGCACGAACTTTCCAAAGCTGTGGAACTCGACCCGCAGAACTTTCGAACGCTATTTTTCCGCAGCTTTTTGGCGTTTCATGCGCACGGGGAGAGCTCTCAGAACGAACAAGTCGAGACGGACTTGCGCCGCTCGATCGCGCTCAATGTAAATTTTCCTCCGGCTTACGGACTGCTCGCTTCTTTTTTGGCGGAGAAGGATGAAAAGCTGGACGAAGCCCTTGGCTTCGCGAAAAAAGCGATTGAGCTCGAGCCTGGAACCTCCGCATATCAGATTAGTCTCGGAGAAGTGCTCATCCGCCTGCATCGCGATTCCGAGGCAATCGCCGCCGGACTTCGCGCGGACATGATTGCGCGCGGACTCGCGGATCATGCTGCCGCGAAGGGTTTTCTCACCTACGCGCGAAGCGTTGCTGGATACGATGCCGATCATCCGGACGCGGCGACGCACGTCCGGGTGACGCCGGACAAATCGCCGGCTGCTTCTGATGATGGCGCGGCCACCGACGAGAAAGTTCAGAGCGATCAGAACGAGCCGCGGCCGATGGAAACAGACACTCCATCGGAGCCGGCCGCGCCGGATTCGGGCGCGCAGAAAGAAATGCCTCCGCAGCGCGAGGCGTATTCCGCCAAGGGCAGGATTTCGAAAGTTTCCTGCACGGGGCGCGAGATCGCTCTGGCACTCGATTTCGGATCGACGCGGCTCGAGCTTCAGAATGGAGATTTCGGAAAAATCGAAATCTCGTCGAATGGTCCCGCGAAGTCTAAGTTCAATGCATGTGCGGATCTGCAGGGCCACCAGGCAAAAGTGAATTACTTGCCTGCCGAAGACGCGAAGACAGACGGCACGCTTCTCGGCGTTGCGCTTCTCGATTAACCCAATCAGCAGGAATCAGTCAGATGGCGCGCGGCTGCTTTTTTGCGAGGCGTCGTAGACTATTCTGCCGCCGACGATGGTCATGGCTACTTTCGCGTTGATCAGCTCGCGTGGAGTTAGGCGCGTGATGTCTGACGGGAAGACTACGATGTCGGCAAACATTCCCGGGGCTAGGTTGCCTTTGCGATGTTCTTCGAATTCGGCGTAGGCGGCGCCGGAGGTGTATTCGCGGATGCAGGTTTCGATGGGCAGCTTTTCTTGCGGCTGCCAGCCGCCTGCGGGTCCGCCGCCGGGGAGTTCGCGAGTGGCGCAGGCGTAGAGGCCGCGCAGCGGATTCACGGATTCGACGGGATAGTCGGTGCCAAAGGCGAGATGCGCGCCGGTTTTCTCGAGCGAATTCCAGGCGTAGCCGCCTTTGATGCGCTCGGGGCCGATGCGCGATTCGGCCCAGCGTTCATCATCGAGCAGATGGCACGGTTGCATCGAAGCGATCACGCCGAGCGCTGCGAAGCGCGGGAGGTCGCTTAGCGCGAGGATCTGCGCGTGCTCGACGCGATCGCGGCGATCTCGCGCGCCATTTGCTTCGGCTACCGCGGCGAAAGTATCGAGCGCCAGGCGATTGGCGCGGTCGCCGATGGCGTGAAACGCGATTTGAAATCCGGCGGAGTCGCGCGCTATGGCCATTTGCTTGAGTTGCTCCGGATCGGCGCGAAGAATTCCCGACGTCGCTCCGTCGTCGGAAAAAGGCGCGAGCATCGCCGCGGTGCGCGAACCGAGCGAACCATCGAGGAAGCCCTTCAGCGTGCCGGTCTTAATCCATGCGTCGGTGGTTCCGAACTTCCGGCGGAGTTCTTCGAGCTGTGCAAGCGGGGCATTGAACGGCAGCCATTCCGTAATTCGCAGCGGGAGTGTTCCTTCGCGGTGCAGCGAAATGTAAATCGGCAGATCGACCGTGGGTGGCGCTGACGGCGCGGGCTTGCCGTCGCGCGAACGGCCGTCGACAAATTCTTCGTAGAGCGTAAAAAGTGGTGCCTCGGAATTCTCCTGGATGGAAGTCACGCCGAACGAAGAGGTTTCGGCCAGCGCCATTTCGATGGCGCGGCGGCGCTGATCCGGCGTGAACGGCGGGATCAATTTGTTCACGCGGTCCATGGCGGAATCTTCTTCGAGCATTCCGTTGGGCTCGCCGGTGGCGGGATCGTGCAGGAATTTTCCGCCCGGCGGATCGGGAGTCGCGCGAGTGATACCTGCGATTTCGAGGGCACGGGAATTCACGACCGCGACGTGGCCGTCAACACGCAGGAAAAACATGGGATGGTCGCGCGAGATCACGTCGAGATCGGCGCGCGTCGGGAAAGTTTTGCCGGGCCAGAACGTATGATCCCAACCGCGGCCAAACATCCACTCGCCGGGCTTAAAATCCTTCAGCCGGGCGCGAATGCGCGCTTGCATTTCGGCGAGTGATTTCGTGCCTTCGAGATCGACGCTGAGTTTCGCGAGGCCCGCGCCCGCCAGATGCACGTGCGCGTCATTGAAACCGGGCATCGCGAATTGGCCGTGCAGATCGATGACCCGAGTTTTGGAATTTCGCAGCGACGCGATTTCGTCGTTCGATCCGACGGCGACAATCACTCCGCCACGAGCGGCCAGTGCTTGCACGCGCGGACGATTCGGATCACCTGTGTAGATGTCGCCGTTCGTGAGAATCAAATCGGCGCCGGAATCAGATGCGGGCGTCTGCAAGTTCAAATCTGTCATGGAAGTGTAATTCACCGTTGGATTCGAGGAATGAGCGATGCCGCTTCCGGAATCGAGGAACAGAAGCGCGACGCACGAAAACGCGAGACTGAATCGATGGATTGAGCGGACGCCGGGAGAAAACACGCGCCCGTGGCTCACGATGTGGTTCGGGCGATCAGCAGCGTCGTTAGAAGGATGCGCTTGAGGCCGACCAGACGATCTGTGGAGTCATACCACTCATCGAGGCTGTGCGAGCCGCCGCCGAGACCACCGCCGCCTATCGCGATCGCCGGAATGCCCATCGAGAGAGGAACGTTGGCGTCGGTCGAGGAGCGTTCGCGGCGGGATGAATTACTGAGGTAGGTGTCCACGCTCGTAATCGCCGCCAGCAATTCTGAATTCTCCGCGAGCTTTCCGGAAGGGCGGACGCCTAGCGAGCGGAAGCCGGGTTCGAGCGATCCCGTGCCGCGTTGCGCGGCGGCCATTTCGTCATTGACGCCGCTCTGGATCGCGTCATGCAGGGCCGCTTCGAGGCGCGCGAGTTGCGTGTCGTCTTCCGAGCGCAGATCCACTTTCACGGCGGCGCGATTCGGAATGGAATTTACGGATGTGCCGCCTTCGATGACGCCGAAGTTAAACGAAGTGCGCGGCATGTCGGGGACAGAAATTCCGGAGAATTTCACGATGCCGCGAGAGAGTGCGGTGATCGGATTCGGCGCGCCGAAGTCGGACCAACTGTGGCCGCCGGGGCCGGTGACGAAGGCTTCGATGCGGCGGGAGGCGAGGCCTTGCGTGGTGATGTAATCGATGGCGGCGCCGTCGACGGCGATCACGGCGCGGAGGCGCGAGCGGTAGGTTTCGACCAGCGCACGAATGCCGCGGAGATTCCCTTCCCCTTCTTCGCCGACGTCGCCGGCAAATACGATGGTCATGCCGGTGCGGATGTGGCTCTCTTCTAGCGCGCGGGAAATGGCGACGAGTGCGGCGAGGCCCGCGCCGTTGTCTGCGATGCCGGGAGCTTCGAGGCGCGCGCCATTGCGCTTGACGCGAACGTCGGTGCCAGCGGGGAAAACGGTATCGAGATGCGCGGCGAGAAGAATTACGTCGTCGTGATTTGTGCCGGGACGCTCGCCGATTACGTTGCCGAGTCCGTCGACGCGCGTCTTCAGGCCGCTGGCGTCAAAGAGTTTGCGAAGCGCTACGCCGCGCTCGGTCTCGGAAAATTCTGGTGCGGGGATTTCGTTCAAATGGATCTGCTGATCGGTTATCCAGGCCAGGTTGTGTGCGAGCCAATCCGAGGCGCGCATCACGCCCGGTTCGCGCGCGAGGGCCTGGACGTTGATGTCCGCGGCTCGCAGGGAGATGGTGGCCATGGCCAAGAGAATACCGGAAGCGAGGGAAAGTTTCATCGCCGGATTGCGCTGGCGCCTCCTGCGCACTAGCGGCGAGGCGTCGCGGACTGCGACTGGGGCGAAGGCTCGACGAGCGCGAGAATTTCCTCTTCGGTGAGAATGCGCTGGGCCTGCTTGGCGGCGAAGAAAATGCGGTCGACTCGTTCATCGGTGGCGGCGATGCCGCGCTTCTCGAGCCAATAGATTACGTTGGAGCGGCCGCTGAGCGGGCCGATCTCGATGATTTGCTCGAGGCCGAAGAGATGCGAGGGCACGCCGCTGTAGATTGCGTTGGCGAGGTCGCGATCGTTCTTTTTGTAGGCTTTGACGATGGCGGCGGCGTGAACTCCGGTGGCGGTGCGGAATGCGTCGCGGCCGATGACCGGATAGTTGTGCGGGATGGGCATGTGCGTGGCGTTCGAAACGGCCTGCGAGTATTCCATGAGCCGAGACAGATCCTGATCGATCAGGCCCATCAGCCGCAGATTCACGAGCATCAGCTCCATCGGAGTGTTGCCTACGCGTTCGCCGAGCGCGAGGGCCGCGCAGTGGACTTGATCTGCGCCCGCGGCGATGGCGGCGAGCGAATTGCCGATCGAAAGGCCGCGATCGTTGTGGCCGTGCCAGTCCACGCGAATTTGCTCACCCGAGGGCTTCACTACATTTTCGATGAAGAAGGTCACCAGATTGTGTGCGCCGCGTGGAGTCGCATGACCTACGGTGTCGCAAAGAACTGCAGCGCGAGCGCCGCAGCGGATTGCTGTTTCGTACAATGTTTTCACGGTTTCGGGATCGGTGCGAACGGTGTCTTCGGTGACGTACATGACCGGGAGGCCTTCGGAGACGGCGAAGGCGACGGATTCTTCGGTGATGCGTTTGAGATGATCTACCGTCCAATCTTCGACCATGCGGCGGATGGGGCTTGAGCCGAGGAAGGTTGCGGCTTCGAGCTTCAGGCCCACTTTTTGGGAAATTTCGATGATGGGGCGGATATCGTTTTTGTGCGTTCGGGCGGCGCAGTTGGGGCGAATTTTCATGCGCGCGGTGACGATTTCGCGGGCGAGGGCTTCGGTGTCGGCGTAGGCGCGCGGGCCGGCGCCCGGGAGGCCGATGTTGACCGTGTCGATGGCCAGCGCTTCCATCAGATGGAGAATCTCGATTTTTTGCTCGATGGTGGGATCTTGGACGGAAGGATTTTGCAAGCCGTCGCGAAGAGTTTCATCATTCAGCGCGACGCGGCGGCCCGGCGGGATTTCAGCGTCCTTGGCGGTGTTCCAATCGTAGATGAGTTCTTTGCGGTTCAACTTTTTCGAGCGCCCTAATACCTCAACGTGTAGCTGTGCGGGCCGGATGAGAGATCGGGTTTGTAGAGCGTTTTACAGAATTCGCAGCGATAGATCTCTGCTTTGGGCCCGATGAGTTTTTCGATTTCTTTCGGGTAGTCGTACCAGCGCTTGAGATGGCCGCAGCAGAGTTTGCCCTTTGCGTCTTTTTCGTCGCAGGCGCGCTGGGTGCGCTTCTTCATTTTGATTTTGGGGGCGGACGGAGCCGCGGCTTCGGGCGCGGCAGCAGCAGGAGCGGCTGGGGGCGCAGCGGCGGGAGGAGTTGATGGTGGGGCTGCGTCTGGTGTGCTGGCGTCGGCCATTGGTCAGTGTCCTCTTTCGGAAATCGCCATCCTAAATTCTGTGCCTGCGAATGACAGTGCCCAACACGCCGCGCGGGTTGGCTAGGGCGGCCATGCGGCGCGACCAGCGCGGGGCGAAGAGATAATCTACGAAACTGTCGGCCGCCGCGGCTAGATTCTCATTGTAGCCGAACCACCAGGATTTCGGAGTGCGCGGCAGGCGATCTATGTCCACATATTTTACCTGGACCATTTCGAGCAGGCCAAAGCGCGAGTGCGAGCGCCCCCAACCGCTGGCACCGCTGCCGCCGTGCGGGGCTTCGCAGATGCCGTAGTAGCTGGCGACGTCATTGATCATGACCGAGCCGCCGCGAATGCGTTGCGCGATTTCGCGACCTTTGGCTGCATCTTTGGTCCAAACGCTGGCGCTTAGGGCGAATTCAGAATCGTTGGCTAGGGCTACGGCTTCATCGGCTGATTTTACGGGGCGAATGGCGATTACTGGGCCGAATGTTTCTTCGCGCATAAGTTGCATCGAGTGGTCCACGTTGGTTACGACCGTGGGTTCGAGGAAGCTTGGGCCTAGATCGCTGCGGCGATTGCCGCCGGTTAGGACTTGCGCGCCGCGGGCCGTGGCGTCGCGCAATTGCTCTTCGACTTTTTCGAGTTGCGTGACGCGGATCATGGGGCCGATTTCGGCGTCTTTGTCTGAGGGCGGGCCGAGACGGAGCTTGCGCGTTTTCTCGAGGCACTTTTCGAGGAAGGGCTGCGCGATGGTCTGCTCGACGTAAATTCTTTCGACCGAGATGCAGGTCTGGCCGCAATTCATGAAGCCGCCCCACACGGCGGCGCTGGAGGCGATTTCGAGATCGGCGTCGGCGAGGACTAGCATGGCGTCCTTGCCGCCTAGCTCGAGCGAGGATGGAATCAGGCGGCGGGCGCAGGCTTCGGCGATTCTTTTTCCTGTGGCGACGCTGCCAGTGAAGAAGACTTTGTCGGGATTGGATTCGACGAGAGCAGCGCCTACTGCGCCTCCGCCTTGGAGGACTTGAACTACGCCGCTGGGAATTCCTGCAGCGGAGATGATTTTGGCGATCACTTCGCCTACGTGCGGGGTTAGCTCCGAGGGCTTCAGGAGGACGGCGTTGCCCGCCACTAGCGCGGGAAGAATTTGCGCCATCGGGATTGAGAACGGATAGTTCCACGGCGAGATGATGGCTAGGACGCCGAACGGTTGGAAATAGAGCGAGCCGGATTTGGCTTTTACGCCGATATTGTGGTGCGGGACCGGCTCGGGACGCAGCCATTCGGGGGCTTGGCGGGCGAGGAAATCGGCGCTGTCGAGAGCGAGCATTAATTCGGCGAAGACGGCTTCTACGTGCGGCTTGCCGGTCTCGAGAGAGATGGCGTTGGTGACTTCGTCGCGACGCTCATAGATAGCGTCGCGGATTTTTCTCAGGTAGCCGCAGCGCTCGCGGAGGGATTTCGCGGCCCAGGATTTTTGCGCTTCGCGGGCTTGCGCCATGAGACGCGGGACTGCTTCGGGCGAAGTGGCTGGAATTTGCGAAACGACGCGGCCCGAGGCGGCATCGATGGAGGCGACGAGGCCGGCGTTGGTTGCCGCTGCGGCGGAATTTGGCGCGATCGTCGATGCTTGAGTTTGCGCGGACATCGTTGGCTTGATTCTAACCGATTTTCGCCTCGGACTTGCGCGGCACGTGCGCTAGCGACGCGGTCGGGTCCGGATACTCGAGCGAGACGAGGTAGAGGCCGTCGGGCGGAACGGTTACGCCGGAGCGCGAGCGATCTTTGGCTTCGAAGATTGCGGGGATATCCGCGGGGGCTAGTTTTCCCTTCCCCACTTCGAGAAGCGTGCCGACGATTTTGCGAACCATGTAACGGAGGAAAGATCTTCCGTGAACGATGTACTCGAGCTCTTGGGCCGCTTCTTCGGGCGCGTCGCTGCGGGAATATCCCTGATAGTTTGCTGCGGCAGTTTCGCCGTTCGGCGAGGCGCCGAACGGAGCATACGGATGGCTGACGGTTTCGGAACGATAGATTTCGCGGAGCATGTCGCGATCTTTGTCGTCATCTTCGGAGCCGGTGGAAGCGGCGAAAGACGTGAAATCGTGCGTGCCCTCGAAGATGCGGGCGGCTTCTTTCATGGCGTTCTCATCGAGCGGCCAGGGATAGTGCAGGGCGCGGCCGTGCTCGAAGGGCGGAAGGACGCGAGCGCGGAAGATTCGATAGCGATAGGTCTTCGCCAGCGATTGCCAGCGCGAGTGGAAATCCGGGCCGACTTCTTCGGCGGCCATGATGCGGATTTGCGGCGGGAGTAAGGCGTTTAGGGCACGGCGAAAATCTTCGGCTGTGAGTGCGGAGTGGGTTTTGAAGTGCGCTACCTGGCCGAGGGCGTGAACGCCTTTGTCGGTGCGGCTGGCGCCGAAGATCAGGATTTTTTCCTGGGTGATTCGCTGGGCGGCATCGGCTAACAGGCCCTGGATTGTGGGGAGGCCCGGTTGAATTTGCCAGCCGTGGAATTGCGAGCCGTCGTAGGCGATGGTGAGTTTGATGTTGCGCATCGGTGCTGGGCGATTATGACACGTTCGCGCGGCGGGGAGTGACGCATTGAATTTTCCGGGGCGGCGGTGGTGCGTGTGTGTTGGGTCCGCTGTCGGGCGCAGTCCTTGCTCACGATTGTGGTCGTAAGTTGCCGGCGGGGACGACAGCGCTACGACGGCTAGGAGCTGGCGCGGAAGTGGCGGCTTCCCGGGCGGGAGGCGCTGCTGCCGGAGCGGCATTGCGGGCAATCGTCGGGCTCGTAGCTGGGGACGGATAGGTCCAGTAAGGCGCGGGCTGGGATGTTTAGTTCTAGGCGGCCGGAGCTGCGATCGATTATGGCACCGGCGGCGACGGCGAGGCCGCCGGATTGTTCTACTACGCCGACGGTTTCACGCGTCGAGCCGCCGGTGGTCCAGACATCTTCTACGACGAGGACGCGCTCGCCGGGATTGATCTCGAAGCCGCGGCGCAGGGCCATTTGGCCGGAGCGATCGCGCTCGACGAAGATGGCGCGGACGCCGAGGGCGCGGGCTACTTCGTGGCCGATGATTACGCCGCCCAATGCGGGCGAGACTACGCAGGCGGGCTTGAGATCGGTGAATTCCTGGGCTAGGGCGCGGCCGAGTTGTTCGGCATAGCGCGGATGCTGGAGAACGAGAGCGCACTGGATGTATGTGGCGCTGTGAAGGCCGCTCGATAGTTCAAAGTGGCCCTGGCGGACTGCGCCGACATCTTCGAGGAGCTTGAGAAGTTCTTCGCGCTTCATGGCTAAGAATCGCGACGGTGTCGAATCACACGGCGCGAGGCGAATAGGCTAGGCTGCTAAACCTGCGTTGTCAATCACTCGCTGGCGATGCTAGACTCACGTTTCGGTCTGTTCGCTTGCGAACCGCCGGTGTCCGATAGTGGACACACGAATGGCCGGCTTCCCGCTTATCCGACACATTTCAAAAGGGCATACGTGGCTTTCAGCGTGCAGCCGGAATGGTTTGTGAAACAAAGGGAGAGGTATGGACGTTTCAGTAGTTTGATAGGAAAGTTGGGCACGGAACGGATCCTAATCGCAGCAATCGACGATTTGCCACACGAGAGCGGGCGCAGCAAGCGGCGCTCCTACGGAACCTTTAAAATTAGGCATAG
Source organism: Candidatus Acidiferrales bacterium (assembly GCA_036833535.1). GTDB lineage: Bacteria > Acidobacteriota > Terriglobia > Acidiferrales > UBA7541 > Palsa-147. The sequence goes on from DAITPO010000001.1 coordinate 83,505, forward strand.
CGCGTACGATTTAGTGAGAGGAAGAGGAAAAATGACTGGACGGCTACTTCGAACGGGTTTGGCGCTGATAGTCAGCGCTTCAATGCTGACGGTGCCGGGATTTGCGGCGGCTCAATCGCAATCACAGCCGCCCCCTCAGCAACAGAACCAGGATCAGACGCAGGGTCAGTCCCAAGGGCAGCAGCCGGGGCAGTATCAGCCGCCGGTAGCGCCGAGCACGGACCAGACACCAGCGCAGTTGCCACCCGCAGCTTCGAGCGCGGAGACGGACGCGGCGCGCAATCTGAAAGTGACGTTCGGGCACGACTATTCGAACGGCCCGCGTGTGTTTCCGGACATCACTGCGGCCTACCGGCAGATCAAGATCGATCCGCTGGTTTTGACGAACTCACCGCGGATCCAGCAATTGATTCAGAACGGCAAGTTGATGCTGAGCCTAGAAGACGCGATCACGCTGGCCATCGAAAACAACCTGGGGATCAACATCGCGCGCTATACGCCCTGGGAGGCGGAAACCGATGTGCTGCGCGCGAAATCGGGTCAGCAGACGTTCGGTCTGCCGTCGATCGGAGCGTCCACGGATTTTGCCAACATTCCGTTTATCTCGTTCGATCCAACGCTTACGGGGAGCTTCAATATTGCCGATGCTTCGATCCCGGTGAACAACCCGTTTATATCGGGAACGGGAGCGTCGGGCGTTGCGGCGCTCAAGGCGCACTCGGCGCAGGCGAATATCACCTATACGGAGGGATTCCACACCGGCACGCAGTTGAGCGTGGCGTGGAATAACACGCGGTCGAGCAGCACTTCGGCGGTGAACGCATTCAATCCGGCGGTTGCGTCGAACATCACGATTACGGTGCAGCAGCAGCTTTTGAATGGATTCGGAACTTTGCCGAACACGCGCTTCATCGCCGAGGCCAAGAACGAGCGCCAGGCGGCGGGTGATTTTTTTGCGCAGCAGGTGATCACCACGATTACCGCGGTCGCAACGGCTTACTGGGAGTATGTGTTTGCGCGGGAGAACGTGAAAGTGGAAGAGGCGGCGCTGGGGACTTCCACGAAGCTCTACAACGACAACAAGCGGCAGCTCGAAATTGGCACGATGGCGCCGCTCGATGTGTTGACGGCGGAGTCCGAAGTTGCGACCGACCGGCAGAACTTGATCGTGGCGCAGACGAACCAGTTGCAACAGCAGACCGTGCTGCTGAACGACATCACGAAACAGTTGATGGATCCAGCGCTGCTGAACGTGGAGATCATCCCGACGACCACGCTGTCGACGCCGGGCGACGTGGCTATTGCGGCGCTCCCCGATGCCGTGAGGGAGGCGCTGACGAACCGCCCGGACGTGAAGCAGGCCGAGGTGCTGTTGAAGAATTCCGGGATTCAAGTGAAGACTACGCGCGATGCGCTGCTGCCGGTGCTGACGCTATTCGGACAGTACGAGAGCCAGGGATTGGGCGGCAATTCGACAACGACAACGGAGACGCCTACGGCATTTGCAGCGGATTTGAATGCCCCGCTGCTTACCGCAAATGGCACGCCAGTGCTGATTGGCGGGCAGCCCGTGTTTGCGGGGACGCCTTCGGCGTTCAACGCGGTCTCGACGACGAGTACGGGCGGATTCAGCGATACGATGTCCAGCCTGTTTCACAACAGCTTCCCGACGTATGCGGTGGGGTTGAATTTGACGCTACCGATCCGGAATCGTGCAGCGCAGGCGGATAGCGCGCGGGCGCTTTTGATGGAACGATCCGCGCAGGCCTCGTATTTGCAATTGCAGAATACGGTGGCCGTGAATGTGCGCAACGCGCAGATTGCGCTGGTGCAGGATCGCGCGCAGGTGGATGCGGCGATCAAGGCCGGTGAACTTGCGAAGCAAACTCTCGAAGCCGAGCAGAAGAAGTATCAGCTTGGGGCATCGACGAGTTACAACGTGATCTTGAGATCGCGCGACTTGACGACGGCACAGGGGAACGAATTGCGGGCGCGGATTAACTTGGTGGAGGCATTCATCAATTACGACCAGTCGCTGGGGCGGACGCTGACTACGAATCGAATTACTGTGGCGGATGCGCAGCACGGGAATATTTTTCATACGCCGAATATTCCGGGGGCGTTTGCGAATGTGCGGTTGTTTGAGCCGGGGAATTATAGTTACAAGGGGAATTAGGGCAATCGTTAGATCTCGCCATTCGCGCCCGTTGAGGTTACGCTACAAAATGGCGGGCGCAGCAAACAGCGCCCCTACGATAGTCTGAAACTGATGTCTCGCGCGTTTCAGGAGCGTTGAGCATGCCTACTGATCCGAAGAACCCATCGTCTACTTCCACGATTAATGGCACTGAGGCGCCTGCTTCGCGGCGTAAGCCTGGGGCAGCGGAGAAGGCGTGGGAGGAAAAGACGCTGGGGCCGACGCTGGAGAAATCGCCGGAGAGGGCGGCGAAGTTCACTACCGTTTCGAGCTATCCGATTCGGCGGCTTTATACGCCGGCTGATCTTACGGATTGGGATGAAGAACGCGACCTGGGATTGCCGGGCGAGCCGCCTTACACGCGCGGGATTCACGCGACGATGTATCGCGGACGGCTTTGGACCATGCGGCAGTTCGCGGGATTTGGATCCGCCGCGGATACCAATCAGCGATTCCGTTATTTGCTGGCGCAGGGGCAGACTGGGCTTTCGGTGGCTTTCGATTTGCCTACCTTGATGGGCTACGACTCAGACCATGCGCTGTCGGAGGGCGAAGTCGGGAAATGCGGCGTGGCGATCAGTTCCTTGGCGGATATGGAAGTCCTGTTCGACCAGATTCCGATTGCGGACGTGAGCACTTCGATGACGATCAATTCGCCCGCGGCGGTGATTTGGGCGATGTATTTGGCGGTGGCGGAGAAGCAGGGAGCGGATTGGAAGAAAGTTGCGGGGACGCTGCAGAACGACATCCTGAAGGAATATATCGCGCAGAAGGAATACATCTATCCGCCTGAGCCTTCGATGCGCCTGGTGATCGACACCATCGAATTCGGCGCGAAGCATACGCCGAAATTCAACGTGATTTCGATCAGCGGGTATCACATTCGCGAGGCGGGTTCGACGGCGATTCAGGAATTGGCGTTCACTTTGCGCGATGGGATTGAGTATGTGGATTGGGCGCTGCGGCGCGGGATGGACGTGGATGAATTTGCGCCGCGGCTGTCGTTCTTCTTCAATGCGCACAGCGATTTTTTTGAGGAGATTGCGAAGTACCGGGCGGCGCGGCGGATTTGGCACAAGACAATGACCGAGCGCTATGGGGCGAAAAATGCGCGGTCGTGGGCGTTGCGCTTTCATACGCAGACGGCAGGCTGCTCATTGACGGCGCAGCAGCCATACAACAACGTGGTGCGGACGGCGCTGCAGGCCTTGGCGGCGGTGCTGGGTGGGACGCAATCTTTGCATACGAATTCGCTGGATGAGGCTTGGGCCTTGCCAACGGAATTTGCGGCTACTGTGGCTTTGCGTACGCAACAGATTATTGCGCATGAGAGCGGCGTGACGAATACCGTGGATCCGCTAGGGGGATCGTACTTTGTCGAGACTTTGACAAATGAGGTGGAGGCTGGGGCTTGGGATTACATCCGGAAGATTGATGCGCTGGGCGGGATGGTGAAGGCGATCGAGCGCGGATATCCGCAGCGGGAGATCGCTGAGGCGGCTTACCAGTATCAGATGGAAGTGGATCGCAAGGAGAAGATTGTTGTCGGCGTAAATGATTACGTGACGGAAGAGAAGCCGATCGACATCTTGCAAATTGACGAGACGGTGGCGCACCGGCAGGCTGAGCGATTGAGCAAATTGCGGGCGGAGCGATCGAGTGATGAGGTGGGGCGGCGGCTGGCGGCTTTGCGGAAGGCGTCGAAGGGTAATGAGAATCTTATGCCGTACATTTATGATGCGGTGAAGGCTTACGCGACGCTGGGGGAGATTTGCGACGCGATGAAGGATGCATTCGGAATTTACGACGAGGTGGCGATTACTTAGCCTCTGGTTTGGCAGTACGAACAGGGTTTACCGCAGTGACGCTGAGCGCGCAGAGAGACGCTGAGAAAGGCTGGAATGGCTGAGAAGAGAATTCGCGTTTTGATTGCTAAGCCTGGGTTGGATGGCCACGACCGGGGGGCGAAGATTATTGCGCGGGCGCTGCGCGATGCGGGGATGGAAGTGATTTATACAGGGTTGCGGCAGACGCCGGAGATGATTGCTTCCGCGGCGGCGCAGGAAGATGTGGACGTGATCGGGTTGTCGATTCTTTCGGGGGCGCACAATACGATCGGGCCGCGTTTGATGGATTTGCTGCGCGAAAAAGGGATGGGTGACGCGACCGTGGTGATTGGCGGGATCATTCCTGAGGCGGATATTCCCGGATTGAAGCAGGCTGGAATTGCGGAGATTTTTCTTCCGGGGACGCCGACGCAGGCGATTGTGGATTTTATACGGCAGCGGGTTGCGGCTGCTTCGTCGAAGGCTTGATTTCGCTGTGAGTGCTTTGCTTCGCGCCGTCCGGCACGAAGATCTTCTCTTGATTACGCTGGAGCATCCGAGCGAATTGCCGCGACTGGAGCGCGCTGTGCTGCGCGAGCTTGGGCGGCAAATCGAATGGCTCGCTGGGGCGCGCGAGCTAGTGGGCGCGGTGATTACCGGGAGCGCGCGGGCGTTTTGCGCCGGGGCCGAACTCGGTGAGATCACTTCCCTGTTGGGTGGGGAGGCGCTGGAGTTTGCGCGCGAGGGGCAGAGCGTGATGGAGCGGATTGAGCGATCGACCAAGCCGGTGATTGCTGCCGTGCGAGGTCATTGCATGGGTGGAGGGTTTGATCTGGCACTGGCTTGCCGCGGACGCGTTGCGGAAAGAGATGCGGTGTTTGCGCATCGTGGGGCGGCGCTGGGGTTGGTTACGGGTTGGGGCGGGACGCAGCGCTTGGCGCGATTGATTGGGGCGGCGCGTACGACCGAGATCCTAGTGACTGGAAAGGTGATCGATGCGGACGAGGCTTTGGCGATTGGGCTCGTCCGAGAGATTGTGAGTGATACTGAGGTTTTGCCGCGTGCGATGGAACTTGCGCGCGGGTACGCCTTGAAGTTGGCGCGTGAAATCCAACGATTACGGTCTCGGGTCTGACGAGCGCACGTGGTAGCGCGAAAAGAATGACCTCAGCTGCTAAAGCCGGGTTGATTTCGCGGCGGTTGCGGCACGACTGAAGTCGTGCCCTGAAAAAACTTATCTGTTCTCACACAAAGCCCATCCATCCGATCGGCAGGGCTTAGTCCCACTTCCGCATGAATTTGGAGCGCGTGTAGGCTACCTGGAAGCCTTGGCGCTCGATGTTGCGATGCGAGGCGGAATTTAGCTGCGCGATGCTCATGGCAATGTTGCAGCCGTCTGCGGCGGCATCGGCCAAGCGGGTTTCTAGCAGCGCTGTTTGGATGCCGCGGCGGCGGAAATCGGGCAGCGTGCTGGCGCCGAAGCAGCCGGCGATGTTGTTGTGCGTGCAGAGAGCTGCGCCGCCGGCGATTTTGCCGTCGGCGTAGGCGAGATAGGCACGATCTGATGGCCGCTGCGAAAACATTTCCATGATTTCGATCAGCTCCTCGGTGACCGGGAAATGCTCGGCGAAGCCGCGCGAGACGGTTTCGGCCCAAAGACGAGCTTCTGCTGGTGTGGTGCGGCGGATTTCGATGCCGGGTGGAAGAGTCGTGGGCCTCGCGGGCGCTTCGATCGGCCGATAGAGGACATCGGAAAGCTCGATGACCCGGTAGCCACGATGGCCGAGTTGTTCGTAGAGAGACATGTCGGCCATCGGGCAGACTTCGATGTTCACTTCGGAGCCGCGGGTGCGATAGAAGTTCTCGAGTTCGTCCATCTCCTTGTCGCTTACCGGGCCGTGAAGTGCGAGGGCTACTGCTTGCGTCACCGGCGAGCCGACGCCGGTGAATGTGGCCATTCCTCCCATGATGTCGATGCTTATGGCTCCGCTTTCGGGCTTTTTGCGCGCGAGAAATTGCGCACATTCCCTTGCGGCTTGCGCTTCGGCGGCTTCCAGGCGGCGCACTAATTCCAGATCTACGAATTGCATTTGAAAATCCTCCTTGAGGGCGTCGCTATGACGCCCGGGCAATGGGTCGGAAAGCGTTTGATAGCTCGAAACGGCGGCAGAGTCTTGGGAGGAAAAAGATCGGCCGAAAGCGCGGGTGGCTCGGCTACTTGGCGGCTGGCGCGGAGGCAGACCTTTCCTCTTGTGAAATAACGCTGCGCATAGGCGCCTCCAACGAGAGAGTTGCGGCTCAGAATCAACCGCGCTGGCAGAAAGTATATGCGGATGACGGGCGGTTTCCAAGGGCCGAAGCGGGTGAGACGGAGAGCAACTGAGAGAGGATTACCGCAGAGACGCTGAGGGCGCAGAGGAGGAGGGGCTCCCTGGGAGCTTGACTCTCGTTGCCGGGGATAGGCGTACAATGCGGGTAGCCATGGATCTGATCAACAGACACGAGTTGCGTCCGGCGCGGGATCGCGCGCGCGACGACGAGCTGGGACCGGACAATGTGAAGCCGTTTGGTCCGTATGGGGCGGGCTTTTTTACTGCGCATCCCATCGGACTCATTGTCGCTGTCGCGCTTGTGTTCGT
>DAITPO010000001.1:90266-104136 GCA_036833535.1 Candidatus Acidiferrales bacterium
TTTCGCGGCATGGTGGACCGGCTGACCGAAATCAAAAATGAAGAGGAAAAGATTCGCGCGGGGGGCGGCGCGAAAGCGATCGACGCGCAGCATAAGAAGGGACGGCTGACGGCGCGCGAACGGATCGCGAAGCTTGTTGATCCGCCGGGGCATTTTTTTGAGTTGGGGCTGTACGCGGCTTACGAGATGTATGAGGAGTGGGGAGGGGCTCCTTCGGCCGGGACAGTCACCGGGATTGGGCGCGTGGCCGGGCGGCAGATGATGATTATCGCGAATGACGCTACGGTGAAGGCTGGGGCGTTTTTCCCGATGACGGCGAAGAAAGTGATTCGGGCTCAGAACATCGCGATTGAGAATCACATTCCCACGATATATCTGGTCGATTCCGCTGGCGTGTTTCTGCCCTTGCAGGAAGATGTGTTTCCGGATACCGACGATTTCGGGCGCGTGTTCCGCAATAACGCGGTGATGAGCGCGATGGGCATTCCGCAGATCACTGCGATTATGGGAATGTGCGTGGCCGGCGGAGCTTACTTGCCGGTGATGTGCGACCACATTTTGATGACTGAGGGTAGCGGGCTTTTTCTCGCGGGGCCGGCGCTGGTGCAGGCGGCGATCGGACAGAAGACTTCGGCGGAAGAGCTTGGCGGGGCGAAAATGCATGCGCAGATCAGCGGGACGATTGATTTTCGCGAGCCCGACGACGACGCGTGCCTGAAGAGAATTCGCTCGCTGGTGGATAAGATGGGGCGACGGCCGGGAGCGCCGTTCAATCAGCACAAGCCGGAGTTGCCGGCGCATCCGGCGGAAGAGATCTACGGCATTTTTTCGTCCGATCCGGCGAAGCAGTACGACATGCGCGAAATCATCGCGCGGATTGCGGATGGCAGCCGGTTCGATGAATATCGCGCGGAGTACGGGCAGACCTTGCTCTGCGGGCTTACGCGCATTGGCGGCTGGGCCGTCGGGGTTGTCGCGAATAATAAGAAGCACGTGCAGATTGCTGCGGCGGGCACTGGCGAGCGGCGGCTGGAATTTGGCGGCGTGATTTACACGGAATCGGCAGACAAGGCGGCGCGATTTATTCTCGATTGCAATCAAAATTTGATACCGCTGGTTTTTCTGCATGACGTGAATGGATTCATGGTCGGCAAGGAAGCGGAATGGAGCGGGATTATTCGCGCCGGAGCGAAGATGGTGAATGCGGTGGCGAATAGCGTGGTGCCGAAGATTACCGTGATTTGCGGCGGGAGTTTCGGGGCTGGGCATTATGCGATGTGCGGCAAGGCTTACGATCCGCGATTTGTGTTTGCGTGGCCTACGGCGCGTTATGCGGTGATGAGTGGAGATGCGGCGGCTAGCACGTTGGTGGAAATCAAGATCAAGCAGCTCGAGCGCGAAGGCAAGAAGTTGACCGACGCGGACAAGAAGGAATTGTACGAATCGGTGCGCGCGACTTACGAGCATCAGACCGATCCGCGTTATGCGGCCGCGCGGCTATGGGTGGACGCGATTATCGATCCAGCGCAGACGCGGCAGGCGCTGATCGAGGCGCTTGATGCGGCTTCGTTGAATCCCGACGTGCGGGAATTCAAGACAGGAGTGCTTCAGACGTAAAGCGCGAGCCCCACGCGACAACATGCCGAACGATACCGTAAAGATCATCGAGTGCCCGCGCGACGCCTGGCAGGGGCTCACCGAAATCATTCCTACGGAAACGAAAGTTGAGTATTTGAGCGGGTTGCTCGCGCTCGGATTCCGGCATATTGACGCGGTGAGTTTTGTTTCGCCGAAGCATGTGCCGCAGATGGCGGATAGCGAAGACGTGATGCGGCGGTTGACCCACGCGCTTCCGGCGGGTGCGCCGCCTGAGATTATTGGCATCGTGGTGAACGCGCAAGGGCTCGACCGGGCGCTTTCAACGCCGGGAGTGACTACGATCGGATATCCGTACTCGATCTCGGCTTATTTTCGGCGGGCGAATGCGAATATGTCGCGGGATGAATCGCGGGCGCTCGTCGATAAGCTTCATAAGGAGACTCGGGCTGCTGGGCGCGGGCTTGTCGTTTATATTTCTATGGCGTTTGGGAATCCTTACGAGGAGCCGTGGGGGCCGGAGATTGTGGAAGACGCGCTGGGTTGGTTGAAGAGCGTAGGTGTCGGCACAGTTTCGCTTGCGGATACGGTGGGTACGGCAACGCCTGAGGCGATATCGGAATTATTCAGTGGAGTCCGCGGCGCTGCGGACGGGATTGAATTGGGCGTGCATCTGCATAGCCGGCCTGAGGGAGCGGCGGAGAAAGTGCTTGCAGCTTATGAGGCTGGATGCCGGAGATTTGATGGGGCGCTGACTGGGTTGGGCGGATGCCCGTTTGCTGGAGATGATTTGGTCGGGAATATCCCGACCGAGACGGTGATCGCGACGCTGGCGGCGCGCGGGGTTGCGACTGGAATTGATACGAAGTCGCTGGCGATTGCCTGCGCGATGACTGGAAAGATTCGGGAGAGTTGTGCGCATGCTTAGGCGCGAGCGAGTGCGCCGAGGTACGTGGTCGGCCTATTCGCAGGGATTACTCAGAGCGGGCGCAGCAAGCCGCGCCCCTACGGGCCTGTAAGCCCTTTGACGCGGAGGAACTCAACAAAGCGAGATGGATTTTAAGACGCTAAAACTCGATCTTGATGGTTCGATCGCGACTCTTACGCTTACTCGGCCTGAGAAGCGCAACGCCATCTCCACGCAAATGATCGACGACGTAATCACGGCGCTCGCTGAGGCGCAGGCAAGTGTGGCGCGCGTGGTGATTCTTACTGGCGAGGGCAAGGCGTTTTGTTCCGGGATGGATCTCGACGAATTGCGCGCGATTGCCACGCGCTCGCCTGCGGAACATCTCCAGGATTCGCGGCGCATGGCGCAACTTTTCCGCACGATTTATTCGTTTCCGAAACCGACGATCGCCGCGGTCAACGGCGCCGCGATCGCCGGTGGCTGCGGCATTGCGACGCTGGCTGACTTTACGATTGCGGTGCCGACGGCGCAGTTTGGATATACCGAGGTGCGCATCGGGTTTGTGCCGGCACTGGTGTCGGTTTTTCTGCGGCGGCAGATCGGCGACAAGCGGACGCGGGATTTGGCGCTTTCGGGGCGGCTCATTGATGCGGCCGAAGCGCGAGCCATGGGATTGGTGAATGATGTTGTGCCGAATGACGATTTGATCCCTGCGGCGCGACGTTTGGCGGCTACGTTGATTGCTTCCAGCCCGACCAGCTTGGAGACCACCAAGAGGCTATTGCTGCAGATGTCCGAGGCGGAGCTGGATCGCGAGATTTCGATGGCGATTCAGCAAAATTCGGAGATCCGATCTACGCCGGATTTTAGCGAGGGGCTGGCGGCGTTTCTGGAGAAAAGGGCGCCGAAGTGGAGCGATCATTGAGCGCGGGGTTGTGGCCCCGAGCCAGAGCTAAAGCGCATCGTTAAGGGTGAAGCGATTCTCGGAGCGCTGAAGCACTCCTTCCCCCGCATAAATGCGGGGGCTGCCACCGAAGGCTGACGGCCTTGCTGGGGCTCTGCTACACTGATTCGCCGATGTCACGCCATAGTGAGTCACATCATCCCGACGGGCATGGACGCTTTTACGAGACCACTGTGCGCGTGCGTTATGCCGAGACGGATCAGATGGGCGTGGTTTATTACGGCAACTATTATCTTTGGTTTGAAGTCGGGCGCGTGGAGCTTTGCCGGCAACTTGGATTCGAGTACAAGAAGATGGAGTCGGAGGACGATAGCTTCATCGTGGTGGCCGAGTCCTCTTGCCGGTATCGAAAGCCGGCGAAATTCGATGATGTACTCCGCATCCGAACGCGCGTGGCCGAGGCGCAGCGGCGGACGATTCGATTTGCTTACGAAATCTTTCGCGACAATGCCAACGAGCTGCTGGCCAACGGCGAAACTTTTCATGTGATCTGCGATCGCCTCGGCCGTCCGAAATCGCTGCCAGAAAAATATCGGCAGTACTTTGGCATCGCCTCGGCGCCGCACGGCGGCGAAGCCGTCGACGCACATTCCATTTCGAAGAAATGATTCCCTGCCGCCTATGACGCTTGCGCTCACCGGAAACGATCTCACGCTCGACAACGTGTACGAAGTGGCGCTCGACGGCCGCGAAGCCTCCCTGTCGCCCGACGCGCGGAAGCGCATGGATGCTTCGCGCGCGGTGATTGACCGGTTGGTGGAATCGGATGAGGTCGCTTACGGCGTCAATACGGGCTTCGGCAAGATGGCGTCGGTGCGAATTTCGCACGATCAGATTCGGCAGTTGCAAACGAATCTTGTGCGCAGCCACGCGGCCGGCGTCGGACCGCTCCTGAATGAAGTTGAGGTTCGCGCGATTATGCTTCTGCGCGCGAATGCCATCGCCAAGGGATTCAGCGGCATACGACCGGTGGCGGCTGAGACTTTGTGCGCCATGCTGAATCGCCGCGTGCATCCAGTGATTCCTTCACAAGGATCGGTCGGGGCTTCCGGCGATCTCGCGCCGCTGGCGCATCTGGCGCAGGTGGTGATTGGCGAAGGCGAGGCAGTTTATCAGGGGCGGCGCATGGCGGGCGGCGAGGCCATGCGGCTTGCGGGAATTGCTCCGATCGCGCTGCAAGCGAAGGAAGGGCTGGCGCTGCTCAACGGAACGCAAGCGATGCTGGCGCTTTTAGCGCTGGGATTGCGCTCCACCGCGATTCTCATCGATACCGCCGATGTAGCCGCTGCGCTGTCGCTTGATGCTTTGCGCGGCACGCCTACGGCTTTCGATCCGCGCATCGCCGCTGCCCGGCCGCATCCAGGTCATGCGATTACGGCGCGCAATCTGGCGCGGCTCAATCGTGGAAGCGACATTCGAGAATCGCATCGCTCGGCGGTGAAAGATCCGCGCGTGCAGGATGCCTACAGTCTTCGTTGCACTCCGCAGGTGCATGGGGCTGTGCGCGATGCGCTGTCGAACGTGCGCGCGACGCTGGCGATTGAATTGAACAGCGCTACGGACAATCCGCTGGTTTTTGCGGATACCGGCGAAGTCTTGAGCGGAGGAAATTTTCACGGCCAGCCTCTGGCCATGGCTGCGGATCAACTGGCTGTCGCGCTTGCGACGCTTGCGGGAGTTTCGGAGCGGAGGGTGGAGCAGATGACGAATCCGCTTACGAGCGGGTTGCCGGCATTTCTAATCAAGGATGCGGGGCTGAATTCAGGCTTCATGATTTTGCAGATCACTGCGGCAGCGTTGGCTAGTGAGATGAAGGCGATGGCTACGCCACATTCGGTGGATTCCATCTCGACTTCAGGAAATCAGGAAGATTACGTTTCGATGGGCATGGGAGCGGCGCGGCGGTTGCAGCCGATGCTGGCGAATCTGGAAAATATTCTGGCGATTGAGCTGCTTTCGGCTTGTCAGGGGATTGAGCTGCTGGCGCCGCTGCAGACCGGGACCGAGGCGCGAAAAGCGCAGGCGCTCGTGCGCGGCGCGTCTGCCTTCGTCACCGAAGACCGCTCGCTCGCTGCCGATATCGCAGGCGTTGCTGCGCTCATCGCCTCCGGCAAGGTTGCTTCTCTGCTGCAGTAGATCTTCGCCGACGGTCCCGTGGCACCCGATCAGCTCAACGCCTGAAAAAGGAATTTGCCGAAGCGGTAGCCTACAATGTAGCTGAACGGGGGCTCGCCTAGGGAATAGTGGCCGCACGGCAAATGCAGCGATTCGCAGCGGATGCCGTCGCGTTGGAGCGCGGAGATGAATTGATCTGAGAGTTCCGGCCAGAAGGTTGGGTCGTAATCGGCGGTGATGGCAAGAACCTGCTTTCCGCTTCCGTCGAGCTTGGAGATGTACGGGAACGGGCTGATAGGCGACCAATAGTGGCGCAGTTCTTCGAGGGTGACCTGGGTGCGCAGCGATTCCCAGACATTGGACGTGGTCAATCCATTTGCTACAACTTCGCCGCAGTTAGTGGAGACGTGAAGATGAACGCCGGCGCGCAGTTTCGGTTCGTGTGCTAGCGCGAGGAACGCCAGCGACGAACCGATGCTAGTGCCGACGATGCCGAGCTTGTCGTAGCCGCGCGATTCGAGCCAGCTGAGGCACGCGCGGACGTCGCACACGGCCTGGCGATTCGACTGCAAGGTGAGGCCGATATTTGGCGCAACGAGATGATCTCCACGCGGATGATCCGGAATGGCGCGGCGATCGTGATACGGCAGGCTCATGCGCAGCGCGGAGATACCTAGCTTCTGAAGCCAGCGGCAGACGGCGACTTGTTCGTGCCACTTCGCGTTCCATTGCGTGAGTACGACGACGGCCGGGCCGCAATTGTGTCCCGGAAAAAAACGTGCGTGGACCGTGTTATTTTCAGGCCAGGGGGATTCGATGGGGCTCGTGAAAGTCAGGACGCCGGATTCGCCCGGGGCTTCGTGAGTGGGCGTGAATTGAAAATCACCGATGGATTCCGCGCCGAACCATGCGTCGCTCGTTCGAAGAGTCTCTTCGACAAAGTGATTTAGAAATGCCCGAGGATCAGGTTCGTTCGCGCGTCCGCCGATATGCTCAAGGCCCCAAGAAAATGGCAGCGTGCGGCGATTCTTTTCGTCGGCCCAGCGGCCGTGTTCGTAGGCGCGGATTTTTTGTTCGTACCATTCGCGTAGCATGCGGGGATCGAATATAGCCTAGCTCGCGCCAATCGCGAGGGAAGAAACTGCAAGAACGCACCGCAGAGACGCTGAGGGCGCTGAGAACTGCTTGCATTGCGGTTAGGACTCGGGCACGGGTCGCGGTGTGCTGATTGAGGCTGGCACCTCGCTGTGACATATTAAAACGATGCTTCCCGGTCCTCTCATTGCTGGCGCTGTGTTTCTTCTCGGATTGGTCATCGGGAGCTTTTTGAATGTCTGCATCGTGCGCATTCCTGCGGGTAAATCAATTGTGCTGCCTGCGTCGGCGTGCCCGAAATGCGGAGCGGCGATCAAGCCGTACGACAATATTCCTGTTCTGAGCTATCTGATACTCGGAGGGAAATGCCGCTCTTGCCGCACGCCGATTTCTCCGATGTACCCGCTCGTGGAAATCTTGAATGCGGCGCTCTATCTCGTCTGCTATCTCTTATTTGGATTGACGATCGAGACCTTGAAGTGGGCGATCTTTGCCTCGCTGCTGCTGATTCTCGTGTTTACGGATCTGCGCGAACGCATTCTTCCCGATGTGGTGAACTTCACGGGATTCGCGCTCGCGCTGGTGCTGAGCCTGTTCTTGCCGCCGGCCGACGGTACGGCGCTCGCGCTCGCGAATCATTATTTCGCCTTCCCTCCTCCGATGCCGGCGATCTCGCTCGCTGATGCGCTTTTGGGAGCGGCTTTTGGCAGCGGCATTCTGTGGCTGATCTCCGAAGGCTACTTCCGACTCCGCAAGCGCGAAGGTATGGGCCTTGGCGATGTGAAGATGATGTTGATGGCCGGTGCATTTCTGGGCCTCAAGCGCACGGTGCTGACCATACTTCTTGGCTCGGTGCTCGGAAGTGTGATCGGGGTGGCGTTCATCGCCATTCGCCGCAAAGGGACCGACTATGAGCTGCCTTTCGGAACCTTTCTAGGCGCCGGTGCGATAATAGTGGTCTTCTTCGGTACTCCGTTCGTCAATTGGTATATGTCGCTGCTGAAGGTGCGGTGAGATGAATCTCCTCGCCATGCTGCTCTTCGCGCCCGCCACGCACGCGGTTTCGCCAACCACGCTGGTAGTGATCGGCGCGTCATTCGTGATCGTCGTCGGCATTGCGCTCGCGATCGGCACCGCCATCCGTAAGCTGCTGCGCGAGCATGAAGCGGATGCCAAAGGCGATTGGACGGCGGCAAAAGCGAGCGAGGACAATCCGTCCGCGTTCATGGCCGCATCGATGCAGGGCGTGATCGAAAAGCTGCGCGCACAGGAGCGCGAGCTGGCCCGGCTGCACCGCATCGAACAGGAACGCGCGCGGGAATCCGAGCGCATCACCGAGGAAGTGACGCGCAACATGCCTACTGGGCTGCTGCTATTGAGCGCCAAGGGCGCAATCACTTCTGCAAACCCGGCGGCCGAGACGGCGCTGGGCGTAACGGGGCTGCAATACCGCTCCTACACGGACGTGCTCGATCCGGATTCCGATTTGGCCAATCTGCTTGGAGCATGTTTGCGCGATGGGCGAACGATTCATCGCGGAGAGATCCGGCATGTTACGCCCTCCGGAGAGGTGCGGCAGCTTGGGGTGACGATTTCTCCGATCGAGCGCGTGGTTCCGAATTACGTGCGCACGACGGACGCTGGCGCGATTCCCATGGCCGCGCGAGAAGCCAAAATCACCGGGGCGCTTTGCCTGATGAGCGATCTGACCGAACTCACCGATTTGCAGCGCCAGGTGCGTTGGAAGGAGAATCTCGCGGCGCTCGGCGAAATGTCCGCGGGCATCGCTCACGAATTCAAAAATGCTCTCGCCACGATTTCCGGCTACGCGCAGATGATCCGGCAGGAAGCGCCGCCGGGAGAATTGCTCGAGAATTCCGATCGCATCCTTGAGCAGACACGCGCGCTGACTCATGTGGTCACGGAATTCCTCCGCTTCGCCAAGCCGCTGGAGCTTTCTTACGAGACGCTGCCCGTCGAATCGCTGGTGCTGCGCGTCGCGGATGAAATTCAGGAGGCCGTTCCTGGCTGCGCGATTCGCACCGCCGGCGATTTCTCCGAAATTCCCGGCGATGAAGGGTTGCTGAGGCAGGCGCTCTTGAACCTGACGCGCAATGCTGCGGAGGCGGTTCGTAGCCGTGGCGCGCAGGGACGCGTCACGATATCCGGGGCGTTCGAAGATCGTGCCGGACGGAAATGGCAGCGCATCTCGGTGGCGGATAATGGTCCCGGCATTCCTGACGCCGATCTCCCGAAAATTTTCCTGCCTTTCTACACTACAAAGTCAGACGGCACCGGGCTGGGCCTCGCCGTAGTGCAGAAGGTCGCGATGCAGCACGGCGGCTCGATCGAGGCGCGCAATCTCGCGGATGGCGGCGCGGAATTCATCCTCTGGTTACCTTTGCGACAGGAGCCGGTGGCCCCGGCCTTTGTCCCGGTGGCCAGCCGCATCTAAACTAGTGGGTATTCCGGGAAACGGTCTCCGAAAGGCGGTGTGTATGCGCAAACGAATCCTGGTGGCTCCTGCAGCCATCGTGCTTCTGGCAGCGTACGGTGCGGCCGCGCAACAGTCTCAGAGCGCACCGCCGGAGAATCCGCCCGCACAGAGCCAGCCGGCGCCCTCGCTGGCCGATGCCGCGCGAAAGTCTCGCGAAGCCAAGAAGCCCGAAACCAAAACGAGCAAGGTCTTCACTAACGACAATCTTCCTTCGGGCGCTGAGGTAAACGTCGTCGGGGCCGAGCCCGCCGTTGACAGCACCGGCGCGCCGGTGGTTCCAGCGAACAAGAAGCCGAGCCTCGCGCAGGAGGAACAATCGTGGCGTGCGCGCTTTGCCATGGCACGCGCGAAGCTCGACCGCGACGAGGCCACACTCGATATCCTGCAGCGCGAGATGAGCAACCTGCAACTCAATTACTATCCGAACGACCCAAATAAGCAATTGCAGCAGAGCGTGACGCGCAGCGACATCATCGGCCAGCAAAGCAAAATCGAAAAGAAGCAGGCTGACGTCGCTGCCGATAAAACGGCGCTCTCCGATTTGGAAGATGCGCTCCGGCATGCCGGAGGCGATCCGGGTTGGGCGCGATAGGCCCTCTTGAAATGGAACCTGTCCTCCTCGTCGAAGACAAGGCCGAATTGCGCGCGATGCTGCGCAAGTTTCTGGAGCGCTCCGGCTACTCGGTGGATGAGGCGCCCGACGGAAGTGCCGCGATTGAGAAAGTTCGCGCGCGCCGGTACTTGTTTGTTCTCTCGGACTTAAAACTTCCCGGACATTCTGGACTCGATGTCTTGCGTGAGGCGCGGCGAGTGGATGGCGCCCTGCCCGTCATCCTGGTCACGGCTTATGGATCGGTTGAGGAAGCTGTCACGGCGATGAAGGAAGGCGCATTCGACTTCATTCAGAAGCCCGTGGATCTCGATCATTTGAAGATTTTATTGGAGCGGGCGGCGAAGCAGCAGGAACTGTTGCGCGAGAATTTGCTGCTACGCGAAGAATATTCAGAGCGCTATGGATTTCCGCGCATCGTCGGCGAACACGCGGCGATGCAGGAGGCTAGCCAAGTGGTGCAGCGCGTGGCCGCGACCGACGCGACGGTGCTGCTGCTCGGCGAGAGCGGCACGGGTAAAGAGCTGTTCGCGCGAGCGCTGCATCATCTGAGCCCGCGGCGCGAGCAGGCCTTCGTGGCACTGAATTGCGCGGCTATTCCTGAGGGACTCGTCGAAAATGAGTTGTTCGGGCACGAGCGCGGTGCATTCACTGGGGCCGGCGCGCGGAAAATCGGGAAGATCGAGCTAGCGCACCGTGGCACGATTTTTCTGGATGAGATTGGCGATTTGCCGGCGGCGATTCAGAGCAAGCTTTTGCGCGTACTTGAGGAGCGGCAGTTTGAGCGCGTTGGCGGAACGATGACGGTTGGCGTGGATGTACGGCTGATCACCGCTACCAATCGGGATTTGCAGGGGCTTGTCGCGGAGAAAGTCTTTCGCGAGGACCTATACTTCCGGATCTCGGCTGTGCCAATTACGATTCCGCCGCTGCGCGACCGCGGCGACGATGTTTTGCTGCTGGCCGAACATTTCCTCGAGCGATTCCGGCGGGAATTTCGAAAGCCCGGATTGATTATGAGCGCGGCGACCATTGCGCGGCTGCGCAGTTATCCCTGGCCGGGAAATGTGCGCGAATTGCAGAACTCCATCGAGAGGGCGGCCATTCTCTCTAATGGGGAAGAGATTGACGTGCCGGGATTGCAGCTTCCGGCGGCGCGGCCTGGACGGGATCAGATGCCCGAGGGCATGTTGCGGGATGAATTTCTCTGGGAAGGACCGCTGGAGGAAGTGTCGCAGCGGGCCGTGGCGCATGTGGAGAGATACAAGATTGAGAATGCGTTGCGGGAATCGAAGTGGAATAAGACCCGGGCAGCTGAGAAGTTGGGAGTTTCTTATAAGACGCTTCTGCACAAGATCCGCACATTGAATCTCGAAAATTAGAAGGTCACTCGCGGATAGTGAAGGCAATTTAGCCAGTTTATGCGTTGGCGGGCGCCCCTACGACCGTTCTTTGCATTTCGTTGGGACTATGATTTCCTGCCAGTATGTAATGCCACGCTTCCGAAATTCCAGACTTTGAATTTCACTTCGTCGAATCCCGTACTTTTCATCCATTCGGCTAGCTCTTCCGGCGGCGGAAATTTGGAGACTGAGTTTGGCAGATAATTGTAAGCGTGCGCGTCGCCGGAGATCGCGCCGCCGATGCGCGGTAGGATGCGGCGAAAATAGAAGCGAAAGGCTGCGGCGCCGACTCCGCGCTGCGGATCGGAGAATTCGAGCAAACCTACTTCCCCGCCCGGCTTCAGCACGCGCGCGATTTCGCTCAGGCCTCGCCTGTAGTTCGCCAGATTGCGAAAGCCAAATCCGGCGGTCACTAGATCGAATGTGCAGGCGGCGAATGGAAGAGACAGCGCATCACCGGCGAGAAATGTCGCAGGGGTTCGCTCCGAGCGGCCTTTTTGCGCAGCCAATTCGACCATCGGGATGGCGAAGTCGCTTCCGATCACCCGGCACACGCCATCCGATGTCTTGCTAAGTTCGACGGAACGCCGCGAGAGAGCAAAGGCAAGATCGCCAGTTCCGCAGCAGAGATCGAGAACGCGGGCGCCGGGGCGAGCGAGAATTGCGGAGAAGCGCTTGGCCGTGCGGCGACGCCAGAGGCGATCGAGTGAAAATGAGAGAAAGTGATTCAGGAAATCGTAACGCGGGGCGATGCGGCCGAACATTTCGCGCACGCGGGCGCCGGCCTCGCTCTCGCCGCGCGTGCCTTCGGGACGCGATCCAGGCGCAACTGTTGGCGCGTCGCTGCTATCCGCGGGAGATTTCTCCACCGCCGGTGAAGGAGTCACCGGCGCTCTCCGATAGCGGCGACTAATTTCGGAATTTCGCGAATCGCCCCCGGCGTCAATGGTGGCTTGAGCTCGACGCCCCATTCGATCTCGCCGACGCGGCGCGGCAGCACCCAGCGGACACTTCCGGCGTGCGCTTTCTTGTCGGTCTGCATGCTCTTCAGAATGCGTCGCGCATCTACTCCCCGCCAACCTGGGAGCGGACCGACACCCAGGATGAGATTTGCGACGCGCATCGATTCATCCATCTTGATACGCCGCATCACCAGGCTTGCAATGGTCGCGACGAGCATGCCCCATCCGACGGCCTCGCCATGCAGGAAGCGGCGGTAGTTCGTCGCCGCCTCGAGCGCGTGGCCAAAGGTATGTCCGAAGTTCAAAATCTGCCGCAGTCCGGACTCTTTCTCATCGCGCGTGACCACGACAGCTTTCGCTCGGACGCAGCGGCGGATGATCCAGTCCAGCGCCTTCGGGTCGCGGCGAAGGACTATGGGTATGTTGTGCTCGAGGTATTCGAAAAGATCGATATCGCCGATAACGCCGTATTTGATGACTTCATAGAGCGCCGAACGATATTGGCGCGCCGGGAGCGTTCGTAGTAGCTCGGGATCGGCGATCACAAATTGCGGCGGATAGAACGCGCCGATCAGATTCTTCCCCTGCGGTAAATTCACGCCGGTCTTGCCGCCGATGGAGCTGTCAATTTGCGCCACGAGCGTTGTCGGCACTTGGACGAGGCGCACGCCGCGTAAATACGTCGCGGCTGCAAACCCCGCGACATCGCCGACCACTCCGCCACCAACCGCGACGATCACCGAATGTCGATCGGCGCTCGCGCGCGTCAATTCCCTGTAGATGCCCTGCACCGTTTCCAGATTTTTCGCGTGTTCGGCATCGTTCATGAAGATCGGCCGGTTCGTCCGCGTTCCCGGAAGAGCGGCCGCAACTCGTGCACCGCAATGCGACCAGACGCGCCGCGAAGTGACAATGAAGATCCCCGTGCAATCATCCATCCGCGCGAGCAATGGCCGGAGGCGGCGAAGCGCACCGCGGCCGCATATGACCGGATAAGCGCCTGATGTCGAGCGAACGGTGATGGTTTCCATAGCTTCGGCATGAATGTAGCACAATTTGAGCACGCACCATTCGGCACGCATCGGTACCGCTGGCGTCCCCGCCGGCATCTTGCGACCGCCCGTGTAAGCGAGGGCCGCAAATGAGCGCGGCGCACAACGTTAAATAGTTCGCTCTGCATTGGGTGATGAGTCCGCGCGCATCTGTTGCCGCTGGTTGGGATTGCCTTCGTCGGATGCCGGCGGGGACGCCGGCGCTACTTTCGGCTCGCGCTAATGGGTGCGAGATTGCAGATCGTCGATGGTGGCGAGGATTACGTGGCCGACGATGCCGATGCTCCTGGCGCTGACTTTGTCGAGAGTGTCCTCGCTCGTATGCCAGTAGCCCAGTTGTATGTAATCGTTCAGGTCGATGATGTCCACGGAAGCTACGTGGCGCGAGGTGAAGGACAAGTGATCGTCCTCCGTAGCCGCCTCGTGAGAAACAAATATCTCTTGATAGCCAAGCTTGGCGGCCGTAGACCACACGAGATTTACTAGCCATCCCGTCGAATTCGAGTCGCGTTCAAAATGCGGATCCTTCTGCCCAATCATATCGGCAAGGATCAGACCCTTCACGTGCTTGAGCTCATCGGCGAGGGCCATGCGAGCGGCCAATTGGCGCGATCCGTAGGTGTTGTCGTTGTCCTGATTCCAGTTCACAAACGCTTCTTCGCCGTC
>DAITPO010000001.1:104236-117637 GCA_036833535.1 Candidatus Acidiferrales bacterium
ATCCGTAGGTGTTGTCGTTGTCCTGATTCCAGTTCACAAACGCTTCTTCGCCGTCGACGAAAGCAATCCAGACGCCAAGGTGTTGCTTTTTCGGGCATAGGAGGCGCGCCATCTCGAGCATCAGCCCCGTCGACGAAGCGCTGTCCTCGGCGCCGACGAAACCGTCCTGCTTCAAAGTGTCGTAATGCGTCATGAGGACGATGATGTCGGGCGTGCTGCCGGGAATCTTGGCGACGATATTCTTCATGGCCACGGAGCCGATGGGAGTTGAGGCGTGGAAGTCATCGTCCTCGACCGGGCAGCCGAAGCTCTTGAGTTGAGCGTGAATATATTCCTGTTCGCGATGAATTCCGTCCGAATCCGGAGGCCGAGGCCCTATGGCGACAATCTTAGCCACATGATCGAAAGCTCGCGCACCATCGAAACCTCCGGTCTTATCAGCCGGCAACGCATCGGAAGGCGCAACCGCAGCCGCGGCAGCCTGCGCCGGTTGCGCGGTCGCGGGCGAAGAATTCCCTTCCTTCGGCGCGCCATTCCCGCACGCAAATAGGAATACCGCGAGAAGCCCGGCTCCCAGCGCTACGGTGAGTCCCATTGTGCGTCGATTCATGCGCCTAAGTCGTCCCTTCTCCGGCGGCCTCTCGTGCGCGCCGCTTTCTTCTCACCACCAAATACGAAACGCCGATTCCCAGCACGTAGAGCAGTGTCATCACGCCCATGAAGATTACCATTGTCGTGGCGTCGGGCGTCGGAGTAACGATAGCCGCAAGAATCGTGATGATCAAAATCGCGTAGCGGAAATTCTTCCACAAAAACTTCGGCGTCACGATGCCAAAGAGCGAGAGGCAAAAAATCAGCACCGGTAATTCGAAGATGATCCCGAGGCCCAGCAGCACGATCAGGATCATGTCGAAATATTCATTGATGCTGATCAGCGGCTTGAACGGCCCTTGAAATCCAATCAGGAATTTCAGCACGTAGGGCAAGCTGATGAAATAGCCGAACGCGACTCCGCCGAGGAACAGAAACATCGAGGAAAAAACGAATAGCGAGACGGCGCGGCGTTCGTGGCGATACAGTCCCGGTGCGATGAACAACCAAATTTCGTAAAGCACCACGGGCAGCGCGATCACGATGCCGAGGTAAAGTCCCAGCGTGATGATCAGGCTAATCGCGCCCGTCGGGCTTGTGTAGATCAGCTTCTCTTCGAGATGCGCGTTGTGCAGCGCCGCCAACATGGGTCGCGCGAGGTAGCCGAATACTTTCTCCGAAATGGTCAGCCCGATCACCATTCCGATCAAAATCGCGATCGCCGAATGAATAATCCGCTTGCGCAGCTCGACCAAATGATCGAAGAACGACATCCGCCCGCCCTCTTCCTCTTCGCGCTTGGGCGAAGCAGGCGCGGGCGCAGCGGCAGGTAATGGCAGCGGCTGGACCGCTACCGGCTGCTCGCTGGAAATATCAGGCTGGTTGGGATCGTCCATCAGTGGCCATCAGATGAGGGATCGGGCGCGACATCGGGCCCGGAATGGGGATTGACCCGCCCGCGCGGCACAGTTTCGGGCGGAGCGGAAACCGCGGTTCCCGGTGAATCGAGCGGAAGCTCGGTTTGTTGAGGAGTACCCGGCTGGACACTCTGATCAACGGCCGCAGGCAGCTGTGGCTGCGGCGCCGGCGCGTTCGATTGCTGCGCGCGCTGCTGCGATTGCTGGCGAGCTAGTTCTAGTTCGCGCTTCTGCAGGTCGAGGCGTTGTGCTTCAAGTTCGAGCTCCCGCATATGCTCGTCAAAGGTGGATCGCAAATCACCCGTCGCCTTGCGAAATTCGGCCATCAGCTTACCCAAAGTACGAGCCAATTCAGGCAGTTTTTGAGGCCCGAATACGACCAGGGCAACCAAAAAGATGATGATTAGGTGAGGAATACTGAGCATCGAGGTGGCATTTCGGCGTGCGAATGCATCATAGAGTAGGGCCAGAGCGCTGTCAAATTGGCCCAATCTTGTATGTTATACTGGCTCGGTGAGGGGCGCGGAGGAACTAGACAAGATGGAATCACCAAAACGCGGGCTGTTTCTTTTTATCGGCGTGCTGGCAATCTCCGCGATCGCCGGCGGACTTTACGGCCGGCCGGTGCGCGCCACGGGTGCCAGCGCCGGCGACATCCAGGATTCCTACCGGATGTTCACCAAGGTGCTTTCGATCGTCGAGCACAATTACGCCACGCCGGTTGACACCGATAAGGCCGTTTACGACGGCGCGATTCCCAACATGCTGCGCGTTCTCGATCCGCACTCTTATTTCTTCGATCCCAAGCAATACGCCAGTTTCAAGGAAGAGCAGCAGGGCCGCTATTACGGCGTGGGCATGACCGTAGCGCCGCGCGAGAACTATACCTATGTGGTCGCCCCGATGTTCGGATCACCGGCATATAAAGCCGGAATCCGCCCCGGCGACATCATCCTGAAAGTGGACGACAAGTCCTGCGAAGGCCTCGACACCGGACAAGTGGCTGAGCTTTTGAAAGGCCCCAAGGGCACCCAGGTGAAAATCACGCTCGGCCGCGAAGGTTGGGAGAAGCCGATCGAAGTCAGCGTGACGCGCGATGAAATTCCCCGCCCCGGCGTCGATTTCTACACTTTGGTAAAGCCGGGAATCGGCTATGCACGAGTTTCCGCGTTTAATGAAACCACGGATTCGGATCTCGCCACTGCGCTCAAGGATCTAGACGTCGCGCATCTCGACGGCATGATTCTCGACGTGCGCGGCAATGGCGGAGGTTTGCTGCAGCAGGCCGTGGGCATCGGCGACATGTTCCTCGAGAAGAACCAGCTCGTTGTTTCCTTCCATGGGCGCTCCGCTCCGGAACGCAGGTTTTACGCGGTTCGCGGCAATCAGGGAGTGACCGTGCCGCTGATCGTCCTGATCAATGGGCAGAGCGCTTCTGCGTCAGAAATTGTCGCTGGCGCAATGCAGGATCATGACCGCGGATTGGTGGTCGGCGAGACCAGCTTCGGCAAGGGCCTGGTTCAAACGCAATTCCCGCTAACCGAAAATACTGCCATGCTTCTCACCGTGGCGCGCTACTACACGCCCAGCGGACGGCTGATTCAGCGCGATTACAAGAACGTTTCGCTGTATGACTATCACTACAATCCAAAGCCGCCTCGTCAGCCGGAAGTAAAATTGACGGACAGCGGCCGGCAGGTTTTCGGCGAGGGAGGCATCACGCCGGATATCGTCGTGCCTGCGCCGAAGAATTCGCCGTTCCAGGAGACCCTGATCCGCCGCGGGGTTTTTTACCCGTTCCCGCAAGGCGTGGGCGACTTCACGAAATCGTACCTTGGCCAGAAGCCGGAGATTTCGAAGAACTTCTCGACCGATGACGCCGTCATCGCCGAGCTTCGCCACTACCTCGACAAAGAACACATCCGCTACAGCGACGACGACATCAAGACCAATCTCGATTGGTTGAAATGGCGCATCAAGCGCGAGGTTCTCACTTCGGTGTTCGGCGTCAATGATGGCTATAAGGTGGAACTCGAGAACGATCCGCAGCTCGGCGAAGCCATCAACGCCATCCCGCGCGCCAAGGCTCTGTACGAAAATGCGCGGAAGATCGTGGCACAGCGGCAGTCCCTGTCGACTCCGCAACCCTGAAACGCAACCGGCCTGGCTCCGCATTGAATTGGCTGCCCGCTCAGGGTGTTCACAGTCCCTGCCGGTCCTAGGCGCGTCAGCCGATTTCCCTCAATCCTAACGGCTCTATGACGTTAGGTATGTTGCAGTACTGGAACTACCCTCCAACTGTCCCCTCCTCCTAAGCCTAACCCAGTCTTAATCTTATCCAAGTCGCTCAAACCTTCTCATGAGCCAGGCGCCTCTCAAAATTCACATCGGGCCGGATCTCGCGCTCGCACGCCCGAACACGAACTGGCTAATTATCGGAGCCTGGCTGGCATTCTGCGGCACCTTCACGGTTTGCGGCTTGGTAGTTCCTCCGGGCCCGCGCCTAACCATGTTCGGCGACGTGGGGATGTCGCTCGCCGCCGTTTTCGCCGCGGCCTGCATCTTGGCGAATGTCGCCCATCCGCCTCGCCGCAGCCGGGCCTTCTGGGCGTTTTTCGGTCTCGGAGTCGCCGCCTGGATGGCCGGACAGTTCTTGTGGACGTATCTCGAGGCTTTTAAGCATCAGCCCATTCCGGACCCTTACGTTGGCGACGTAATCTTGTTTCTCCATGCCGTGCCGATGATTGGTGCGCTGGCTCTCCGGCCGCACGACCGCCGCGATGATCTGCGCATGCATCTCGGTTACATCAATTTCACGTTGCTGCTGCTCTGGTGGGTTTATCTCTATCTCTTCATCGTCACGCCATGGCAATACGTATCGCTGAATGTCGAGCGCTACGACAACGCTTTCGATTCCCTCGAAGGCGTTCAGAATCTCTTCCTCGCCGGAGGCCTCGCAGTTCTTTACTTCCAGGCTCGCGGACGGTGGAAGACGATTTACGCGCACTTGTGCTGCGCGTCGTTGCTGTTCGCCGTGGGCGTGTACGTCTCTAACGAGGCCATCGGGAAAAATCTCTATTACACCGGCAGTCCGTACGATCTTCCTCTCGTGGCGGCGCTGGTGTGGTTCGGGACGGCGGGTTTGGTCTCGCTGCAGACGCATCGAGTGCCCCAGAGCCTCGAGCACGCCTCGAAGCGAATGAGTGCGTGGCCGGCGAGGCTGGCGCTGGTGGCCGTATTTTCGATGCCGGTAATGGCGCTTTACGCCGCGGTTTCCCACGAAGCGCCGCCCTCGGTGCGAAGTTTTCAAATTGGCGTGACGCAGATTGCCGTGATCATCGCCGGGCTTCTGGTATTCATGCGGCAGCGTCTCGTTTACCGCGATCGCGAGAGACTCCTGAAAGCCTCGCAGGATGCGCTCGAAAACCTCCGGCATCTGCAGACGCAGATGATTCAAACCGAGAAGCTCGTATCTCTCGGGCAGCTCGCGGCGGGCGCTGCGCACGAAATCAACAATCCTCTCACCGGCATTCTCGGTTACACCGAATTGCTCGCAAGCGAAGGCGGGCTGAGCGACAAGCAGCAGTTGCTGGCTAATAAAACGGCCGCGCTGGCTCGGCGAATCAAGACGCTGGTGGCCAATCTGCTGAGCTTCGCGAGGCGCGTTCCGCCGGAAATCGCGCTGCTCGATGTGGCGCAAGTCATTTCGAGCGCTCTCAATCTCAGCAGTCTCGACATGCGCGGCAAAGGCATCCGCACCGAGTTTCTACCCTCGGAATCGCTGCCGCCTGTGCGCGGTGACGCCAATCAGCTTATGCAGGTGTTCTTCAACCTCGTAGATAACGCCATTGACGCGCTCGAGGAGGTCGGCGGCGGAGTCCTGACCATTCGCGCCACGCAAAAAGACGCGAGCGTCATCCTCGATTTCTCCGACACCGGCCCGGGCATTAAATCGCCGAACCATGTCTTCGATCCGTTCTTTACCACCAAACCGGTCGGAAAAGGCACCGGCCTTGGTCTGAGCATCTCTTACGGAATCGTTCAGGAACACGGCGGGAAGATCGAATGTTTTAATCGCCGTGGGGGAGGCGCGACGTTCCGGATCACCCTTCCCGCAGCAATTGAGGTTAGCGTCTCTCACCTGAAGCCTGAAGCGCCGGAGATCTCGGAGCGGCACCACGACGCGGAGCATGCCCCGCGCTAATCCTTAAGCCACACCTGTCCTACGGCTCTATGGCGAATCGTAGGTCCCGGTCTCAAACTGAGAGTTGCAGTTCGTAGAGGAGTGCAAGCATGGACAATCCCAAGACCCCCGGGGAAGGTCCAAAACCACAACCCATTCAGCCGTCCGCGCCGGTGCATCGCATGTTGCCCACGCCCGAGCTGATCCGGCAGATGCTGGAGATCGCCAAGAGCACCAGCGACGTGATCTTCTCGCCGGGGCGCGCTCCGATGGCGGAAGTGAATGGCCAGCTCCTGCAACTCAATCTGCCCGGAATCAACGTCCTTACTTCGGAAGACACGGCCCGCATCGCTGCGGATGTGATCGGCGGAAATCAGGAATTCGTGCGCAAGCTGCGCGAAGAGGGTTCTTGCGACCTGTCCTACGCCGTTGCCAAGCTGTGCCGCTTCCGTGTGAACATATTCACGCAGCGCGGGAGTTGCGCCATCGTCATGCGCGTGATTCCCAACACCATTCCTGACTTGAAAGCGCTGAACCTGCCTCCGCAACTGGCGGAAATCGCCGACCTGCGTAATGGAATCGTCCTTGTGACCGGGCCGAGCGGATCGGGAAAATCATCCACGCTCGCGGCCATCGTGGACAGCATCAACGAACACAAGGCCTGTCACATCCTGACAATCGAAGATCCGATTGAATTTCTGCATCCTCACAAACGGGCTGCTATTCATCAGCGCGAGCTTTACAGCGACACACCGAGCTTTGCAGCGGCGCTGCGTGCGGCGCTGCGACAGGCGCCCAAGGTCATCCTCGTCGGCGAGATGCGGGACAGGGAAACCATCGAGACGGCGCTGGAGGCCGCGGAAACCGGCATTCTCGTCCTCTCGACGTTGCATACGATTGATGCCGCAAAAACCGTGGAACGCATCGTTGGCGCCTTTCCGCTGAACGAACAGATGACCATTCGGTCGCGCCTCGCGAGAATGTTCCGCTTCATCGTCGCGCAGCGGCTGATTCCGAAGATTGACGGGTCAGGACGGATCGCTGCGGTCGAGATTCTGAAATCAACGATGCGGACGCGCGACTACGTGGCCAAGGGCGAAAGCGATTCGCGTTCGATCGTCGATGCTATGCGGGCCGGCGATAATGAAGGCATGCAGACTTTCGACATGGTCATCGAACAACTGATTCGCGATGGCAAGATTGATTTTCCGACCGGAATATCTTACGCGACGAATCCGAACAACCTGAAGGTGCAGCTTGGTGATTTGGCCGAGCCGCGGCTAGAAGAGCCGGAACTGCCTACGAACACTGCCGAGCCGGACGTTGTAACCACCGAAAAATAGGATTGGCGCGTATGCGCGAGTCGCAGATCTTTCCGGCCGCCACGCAATTCTGATTCGTTTCCTCGGATTGCTCCTATTGCTTGTGCTGTTGGCTCACGTCCGGCGGGACGATGATCCGCAAAAAAATCGAAATGCCCACCAGCGCCGCACCAACTACGACCAGTAGGACGGGCTCGGAATGGATTGTGTGAAGCATCATTTTGACCTCGAAAAGTCAGTTCGAATCGCTCAGCGCGCACACCGATCCTGCAGTTCCTTCCACACAAGGAAGAATCATCGTCAGCCGCGAGCGCACCGAGCGGAAACGCCGGAGTCGCGGCACTGATTGCCCAGGGGCTCAGAGCGTCAAAAGCCTGGGGCTGGGCGACGACTGCATTACGAATTGAAGCTTTACCGCGACTCGAAACCTGCCGTCGGGATGGGTCTCCAAGCGCACCACTTCCCCGAGGTATTCCCAGCCGCTCCCTTTCCCCGACGAAATATAGGGATAGGTGACCAGCACACGCATGCCGGGGAAGTAGGAATCGCGCCAGGTGGTGACGTAGAGGCAGCCTCGGGCGACGTTGACCGTCGAGGTCAAATCCTCGAAGTTCCCATCCGTGAAGCGCACCGGGCGAAGCCGCACCGGTATCAGCACGGACGCACGCGCAGCCCGGCGACGATCGCTGGCCTTCGCGGCTTGGGCCGCATTGAAGTCGCCGTCCGGAATTATCGGGTGTGGATTCGACGCGCTCATAGCTTTCGTTCGCTCGCTCCTCAGCAAAGCGGATTCGCTTGCTGATTCAAGGATGCGGAGGTCAAGCGAGCGCGTCGATGGTACGGGCGTACTATCGCGCCAAACGAGTTGCGGTGGCGTTAGTAGATCTACGGCGGAAGATTGGTGGACGGCAGGGGATTCGAACCCCCGGCCTCCTCGTTGCGAACGAGGCGCTCTCCCAGCTGAGCTAGCCGCCCACCGGACGGATTTATTTTAGCAGACGGCGACACTAGGGCAAGCCGTCCATTTCGGCTGCCGTCGAAGAGGGTGAACGGACGGAACTCTCGCGGCGGAAGGAGCCGCAGCTTGCTAAGATTGAGGCATGCCCGTAAAGCTTTTGGCGATGGACATTGACGGCACGCTGCTCGACAGCCACTGGAAAATCCCGGAGGCGAATCGCGCCGCAATTGTGGAAGCCGCGGCGCGCGGAATCGAGGTCCTGCTCGTTACTGGAAGACGCTTCGATTTTGCACGACCCGTGGCCGCGCAGCTCGAATGCGAACTCCTGCTGATCGTGAACAACGGCGCGCTGATCAAATCTCTCGACGGCGAAACGCATCTGCGGCATCTGCTGCCGCGGGCAACCGCCAAGATGGTTCTCGAGGCGGCGCGCGATTATCGTTCCGGTGCTGCGGTCATCTTCGATCGGCCGAAAGAGCGGCAGGTGATCCTGGAAAGCATCGACTGGAATGATCCGTCGCGGCAGCAATACTTCGAGCGGAACAAGGAATATATCGCGCAGGTGTCGCCGCTCGAATCGTGTCTTGATGTTGAGGATCCGATTCAGGTGATGTTCACCGGGCCATTCGATCATGTGCGCGGAGCATTTCGCTTGCTGCAGGAGCTCCCGGCGGCGGATCGTTATTCGCTGGCGATCACCGAATACGAAGCCAAGAATTTCTCGATTCTCGATGTGATCAGCCGGAACTGTTCGAAAGGGACGACG
Source organism: Candidatus Acidiferrales bacterium (assembly GCA_036833535.1). GTDB lineage: Bacteria > Acidobacteriota > Terriglobia > Acidiferrales > UBA7541 > Palsa-147. The sequence goes on from DAITPO010000001.1 coordinate 112,974, forward strand.
CTCGAGGAATGGGCGCGGCGGCGCGGCATCGCGCGCGATGAAGTGATGGCCGTGGGCGATAACTGGAACGATCACGAGATGCTTGAATTCGCGGGATTGCCCGTGGTGATGGGAAACAGCGTGCCGGAATTGAAATTGCGCGGCTGGCCAGTTACGCTCACGAACGACGAAGCAGGACTCGCGGCCGCGATCCGGACATACGCATTCGGAGAATGAGCATCTAAGCAGAGAACGCATGCGACGCATTGGACTGATTCCAGCACTGCTCCTTTTGGCCGCCACTTGTGCGCGCGCTGATTACGCGGTGCTGCGCTCCGGCGAGCGATTGCACATCACCGGCTACGAGCAAGTGGGCGACGTGATGCGGCTAACCGTGCCCGGCGGACGCGTGGACATGCCTGCGAGCGAGATCGTTTCGATCGAGCCGGAAGATGTGTTCCAGCCGAATCCCACGCCGCCGCCCGCCACCGGTCCCTTCAGCGAACTGATCCGCGCCGCGGCGAAGAGGCACGGAGTGGATGAAATGTTGATCACCTGCGTGATCGCCGAAGAATCGAATTTTAATCCGCATGCACTTTCTCCGCGCCTGGCCGCCGGATTGATGCAGCTTCTGCCGTCCACCGCTTCGCGTTTCGCCGTAAGCGATGTTTTCGATCCGGTGCAGAATATTGAGGCCGGCACGCGTTATTTGAAGGAACTGCTCGACCACTATCGCGGGGATTTGAAATTGGCGCTGGCGGCTTACAACGCCGGGCCGGAAGTGGTGACGCGCTACGGCGGCGTTCCGCCGTATGCCGAGACGCGCAATTACGTGAAGCACATCACGGCGCGTTACGCGCAAGCCACCGCCAAGCCGAAACCTGCCATCAGCCGTTAAGCCGAGAACCAGCGGTTGCGAAATCACCCGAAGTAGTCCGCGCAATTCCCAGACGAGATTTGTCATTCCTTGCGCGACTGAGATGGCCATTCGCTCGTCGCGGGCACGCGGGGCGCTAAAAAAGCCTCCAAAAAAGACGCGTTTTCACGCGATTAGAAATGACCGCGATCGTTTGTTTTGTTGCAGTTACGGCGATTTCTAATAATTTCGCACGCGATTAGAATTTGAGGTATTTCTCCTTTCGGGGATGATCTTGTTCGAGCCAGAACTGGGAAGCTGTGAGCCAATTTTTCAGACCCCTCGATTTACTGGAAGCAAATCGATCTCCAAGGATTGAGAGATGACGTAATCTGGCCTTGTTGTGTCCTGCCTCAGATGGAGGTTGGAGAAAGCGTCGATCCGTTCAGATAACGGAGCGAACACAAGAAGTCCGTCTCCGATCTGAAGTGAAAGCTCTTGCGGTACATCCGTCAGCGCAACCAATCGCCTGGTACTGTGACGTGGAATTATGTCGATCCATCGGTCACGTCAGTACAGAATCACTTGGTACAGGCCACTCGTATGTGCGCCCTGCCCCGGCCCGCTACAATCCACGACACCAGTACCCCGAAGTAATCTTGACAGCCGCGGCGCCGAATCAGAGGATCGATAGCGATGAGAAGAGCAATACTCGCTCCCTCGAAAACTATCCTGTGCCTGAGCGCATTGCTGCTGGCGAGTGGAACGGCGTTTTGCGCGAGCCCGAAGACCTACCAGATTACGCCTGACAAAACGATGATGGCGATTGGAGAGTCGCGCTCGTTCCGCATGGTCGACGAAAATGGCCAGGCACAGGACAAGGTGAGATGGACGATTTCGGATGTGGACGCCTTTGAGCAGACCGAGGGCGATGAATTGCAATTGTACGCGCGGCGCGCGGGCGAGTTTCGGCTGACGGCTCGAACGGATTTTGCGACAGCGGAAGCCTCAGTCAAGGTGGTGGAAGCGAAAGACATGACGCAGGGAACGATGCGATGGCAGTCTGGAAAAAAGGATGGATGCACGACGACTAAAATCCTTCCGGCAAGACCAAACGGGATCGGTGTTTACGCGTATCAACAAAGCCAGTGCGAGGATGGCGTTTACGTCGCGGCGTATACGTTCGATGGCGTGCAGCTGTGGCGGAGGAAAATCAGCAACAGCCCGTCTCAGACCGGCAGCAACGATTATGAAGTTGAGGGGGAACACCTGGAAGCGCATCCGGCGTCGATTTGCGACGAGCTGCAAGCCGGAATGCAGCAGGAAAAGATTCGCGCCATGCTTACGGAGCAACATCTTTCGTTTCGCGAGCAGCCGGGCGCGGAGCATGTGTGGCTGGTGGAGCAGTCCAACGCGCAGTGCCGGTTGCAGTTCGACGACAAGCAGATGCTCGTCAAGAAGAAGAAAGTGTTTGTGGTGCAGTAGATGAGCAAGACGAAATGGGGCGTGCCACGACGGAGATATCTCGGCGTGATTCTGCGATGCGCCGTGGGCCTGTGCGCGTTTTTGCCGGCATTTCCGGTGAGCCTGGCGGCGCAGGAACAGCAGCAGCAAGACCAAAGGCCTCCCGCTGACAAGACCACTGCGGACGGCGTGGCACAGGCGTCCACGACTGCACCGACCGGCAAGCCGGCGAGCAAACCGAGGCACGTCATCACCAACGACGACATCAAGCCCTCGGCCGACAGCGGCTTCGGCGGGCTGTTTTACACCAGCGCCGGCTCCATCAACGACTGTGACGCCAACTGCTTCGATCAAGTGCATGCAATGTCGATGGTTAACTCCCAGACAAATCCGAATTGGCGAGAAGAGGTGCTGCGGCAGCTCGACCTCGTGCGCTCGGACGGCGAGTGGCAGGCGTATCTGCACGATGTGTACAGAGCGCACAATAGAGTATGTCAGTTGACCTTCGACAAGCAGGATGAGCTGAGACGGTCGGGCGCTTCGCTTCGCAACCTCGGGCCCCAGCAGATTGCGATCACCGAAAAGTATGACGAGCGGACGAAGGCGGCGCAGGACGAACTGTCCGCGCAAGTGGCGCGGCAGCAGCCGATCCAGAGGAAGTTTGCAGACAGGCCGTATGCGAACGCGTTTGCCACGATTCAGGGAACGCGCATGATGGGCGGGTTCTGCTCGCAGGCTAGGGTCATCTACCCCGAGCTTCGTTGATGTTGGGTCGTCTTCGAAGGACGGGCGGGACCAGAAGTTGAAGACGGCGAGGGAACAGCGGGAGAATCGCCGCCAGCGGGCCGCGTGACGGATGAAGTGGATTACTTCCGGTTTGCCGACCATACGACCGGGTGTGCACCTCTTGTAGTAGAGGAATCAAGAAGTGCTGGTTAGTTTCTGTGTTGTGCCGATCGCCCGGAAGGCGGCGGGCCCCGGTCAATACAAGCGCGTTTATCATTACCGATCCGGTGAAACGGTGAACTTCCCACAAGCGGACTTCTGGACGACTTCACGTCTCGCTGGGCGAAAACCACCGATCGATCTAGCGTCGGCATTCGGATATCTTCCGCATAGCCCGAAATTCAGAAACTGTCCCGCCAAAATACTCTCTCCTTGACCAACTAGGAGAGCCCTGTTAAGGTCTCTCCTAGACGCGCAAGGAGAGATCGTGGGCAAAGCGATTGATCTGCTGCAAGGCACACTGGACATGCTAATCCTCAAAGCTGTCTCGCTTGGCCCGCTGCACGGCTACGGGGTTTTGCTGCGCATTCAGCAGATCTCTGGCGAACAACTAGAGATCCAGCAAGGCTCGTTATATCCAGCGCTCTATCGTCTGGAACATCAGGGCTGGATCGCCAGCGAGTGGGGCGAATCGGACAACAACCGCAAAGCAAAGTTCTATAGCCTGACCGCAGCCGGGCGCCGCCAACTCCATTCGGAAACCGAAAAGTGGAACCGCATGGCGTCGTTGATCGCGAATATTCTGCGAACTACTCCGGAGGAGATATGAATCTCACCCGCTTCCGCTCCTGGTTGAAGTGGATGGTCAAGAGACAGCGGCTTGAAAGTGAAATGGAAACGGAAGTGCGTTTCCACATTGAGAGCCGCGCAGCGGACCTGGTTGGCAAAGGCCTTTCCCAGCAAGAAGCGATGCGACAGGCGAGGATCGAGTTCGGCGGAATCGAGTCTCACAAAGATGCCGTGCGGGCATCCGTGGGCGTGCGCTGGTGGGGCGAACTAGGTTCGGACATGCGTCATGGATCGAGATTGTTGCGCAAGAATCCAGGTTTCACCGCGGTTGCGATTTTGACTCTGGCTCTCGGCGTGGGAGCCAACACGGCAATTTTCAGCATCGTGAATGCCGTGTTGCTGCATTCTCTGCCCTACCGCGATCCCGATCGTTTGGTACGAGTCTTCTTTAACGAGCCCGGTCTGGGATTGCGGGACGTTACGTTTTCCAAGCCCGAACTAGATGACCTCCAGACGCGATCGGGTGTATTTGAAGATGTGACCCCGATCTTCGAGGGTAGCGAGAATTTGACCGGAACCAAACAGCCGGAGCGCGTCGAGGGGGTCAATACCAGTTTTACCTACTTTTCGATGCTGGGTGTGCTCCCGCAAATTGGACGGTTGTATGGTCCGCAGGACTTCACGCCTGGTTTCGCTCCAGAGGCGGTGATCAGCGATGGCCTGTGGCGCCGTGGCTACGGCGCCGATCCGGATGTTCTCGGCCGTACCATCCGCATCGACGGTGATCCCCTTACAATTATTGGGGTTCTGCCACGCGGATTTCGCCATCCTGGACCGACGACTTCCGGCG
>DAITPO010000002.1:0-26670 GCA_036833535.1 Candidatus Acidiferrales bacterium
GCCCAGTGGAGGAAGGCTTCGTCGATGGCCTCGCGATCGGAGTGGTTGCAGATGGCGCATTTGCGGGAGTGGCGTTCGGGGGATGGGGGTGCATTGCCGGAGCTGTGGGCATCCGGCCCGGGTGCTGTGTTCATCGATTTTCCTTTGGCGCGGTTGGCGCGGTCTAAAGTAGTGGTGCCTGGCAGTTTGTGGTGCGAGGTGAATTGCCGAAGTTCGCTAGATTTTCCTTTTGGGGAAGCGTGCGGCTTCCCTGTGACAAATTTTGTCGCGGCTCTTCGATGGAGCCGGAGAAAGATTGACATACATTAACGGATATGTCAACAGAAAAATGAGAGAGAATACAGTGAGAAACGGGGGCCGAAGTGCGGGCGCGTCGATTGTCGTGCAAACTCACGGCGATTGACTGGCGCTCCTACGGGGAAAACGGCGAAAGACGGCAAATTGGCGAAAAACGAGAGAGGTGGAAATGCGCGCGCGATGATTGTGCACGAGGTACGTGGCACACGGTTACGGCACGCGGCAATCGGCGGGCGGAGCAAGCCCCGCCCCTACGAAGAGAGGGGAGATATTCGACGGGGAACGTGAAGCGGATCGACTCGCTTTGGATTTTCTTCGTCGGTGGCCCATCTGGTGGAGTTTTCTTGGATGTAGCGGCGGAGTTCGTCCAGGGTTTGGGGCGTGCGGATTATGTGTTCGAAATAGTTGCGTTGCCAGACCTGGCGGTTTGGCGTCATGCGGATTTTATTGATGCCGATGGCGGATTGGGATTTGAAAGCGCAGACGACGGCGGCCAAAGACATTCGGGTCGTAGGGGCGGGGCTTGCTCCGCCCGGGCTTGATTGCGGCGATTCGAGGAACAGGATTGCGTGCACGTGATTGGGCATGAGTGTGAATTTGTCGGTTTTGAGATTTGGGAAGCGATTGGGCAAATCGTGCCAGGTTTGTTCGACGAATTTGCCGGCGGCGGTGGGGATCATGTAACCGGCGTCGATTGTGCCGAGGATGGGTTCGCGTTGGTGGGTGCAGATGGTTACGAAGTACATGCCGGGGTGGGAATAGTCGTAGTGCGGCAGGCGGATAGATTTGCGGTTTGAGTACACGGCCGGATTATGCGGGGCGAGAATGTCGGTGGCAATTCGTGAGAATACGTACGGCGGAGAGCGGGGGAAAGTGCGTCGGCGATAAATATGTGGGAGGTAAATGGCGCAGGGTTTGGGTAAACGCCAATCGGCGGGCGCAGCAAGCCAGCGCCCCTACGAGGATACGGCAACGGTGGCGCCCCTACGACGGCGAAACCATAACTGCCGCCCCGCAATTCGGTTGAGCGTTGGCGGAACCTGCCCTATAATCACTGGTTTGGGCGCATACTGAGGGCGCTTACTGGACATGCTCGACGTTATTCAACAGCGGAAGACTGGCGTGAAGATTTTGATGGGAGTGATTCTCGTCATGATCTCGTTCGCCATGGTGATTACTTTGGTGCCTGGGTTGGTGCCTGGGTCGACGACGGCGACTAGCCCGGATGCTGTGGCGCGCGTGGGCGACGAGCAGATTACGCGCACCGACGTCGAGAATATGCTGAATCGCGAATTGCGCGGGCAGCCGCTTTCGCCGATGCTCAAGGGCTTGTACGCGCAGCAGGTTGTGGATCAGTTGGTTTACGAGAAGGCGCTGGAGCTCGAGGCGCAGCGCCTGGGCCTGAAAGTTACGCCCGAAGAGCAGACCGAGCGCATCAAGAAATATATTCCCACGGCCTTCAACGGCGATACCTGGGTGGGCAAAGAACGCTATACGCAGGAAGTCGAGACGCGCACGGGAATGACCGTCACGGATTTTGAGGATTTCGTCCGCCAGCAGCTTCTCGAAGAAAAATTCCGCAACATCCTCACCGATGGCGTGACCGTCTCGGATACGGAAATCGCGCAGGAATACGTTCGCCGCAACGAGAAAATCACCATCGAGTACGCTGTATTCAAGGCGACGGATCTCGCGGCCACGATCAATCCGACGGACGCTGAGCTTGAGGCTTACTTCACGAAAAACATGGGCCGCTATCAGGTGGGCGAGAAACGCTCGGCCTCTTACGCGCTGCTGGATCTGAATCAATTGAAGCAGCAGACCAAAGCGACCGAAGCGGAATTGCACGCCTACTACCAGCAGAACATTGACCAGTTTAAAGTGCAGAATCGCGTGCACGTGGAGCACATTCTCTTCAAGACCGTGGGTAAGACCGACGCCGAGGTCGCCGAAATTCAGAAGAAGGCCGAAGACGTCCAGAAGAAGGCCAAGTCCGGGGGGAATTTTGAGGCGCTGGCGAAGCAATATTCCGAGGACACGTCGAAGGATAAGGGCGGGGATATCGGCTGGATTATCGAGGGCCAGACGGTGGCCGAATTCCAGCAAGCTGCCTTTTCTCAACCAGTTGGCGCGATTTCGAACCTGGTGAAGACGCAGTACGGCTTCCACATTATCAAGGTGCTGGAGAAGGAAGTGGCGCGCACCAAGAGCTTCGAAGAGGTGCGTGGCGAGATCGAGCCTACCGTGCTCGATGCCAAGGTAAATGCCGGGGCCAACAAGGTTTCCGACCAGATGGCCGCGGCGGTGCGGCAGTCGAATCGGCAGTCGCTTGACGACCTGGCGAAGAAGTTCAATTTGACGACCGGCACGACGCCGGTGGCTTCCGCTACCGACCCGCTCGGCGATCTGGGAAATTCGCCCGATTTGCACCAGACGCTTTCCTCACTGCGGGCCGGCGAAGTGAGCGCGCCGCTGCGGCTCGATCGCGGCTGGGCTATCATTTCCGTGAAGGACATTCAGGCGGCGCATCAGGGAACGCTGGCGGAAGTGCGCGAGAAAGTTTTGGCCGACTATCGCCGCGATAATTCCGTGCAGCTGGCGCGCACCAAGGCGGAAGATCTGGCCAAGCGCGCGAAGACCGGCGAGCCGCTGGCCAAGGCTGCCAAGGCTCTCGGCGCTGAGACGAAGACGAGCGCGCCATTTGCACGCGTCGGACAGGTGAGCGACCTCGGGGCGGCGTCGCAGTTCAACGCGGCGTTTAGTATGAAGGTTGACGAAGTCAGCGCGGCCGTTCCCATCGCCGCGAATTGGGTGGTCTATCGCATCGTCGCGCACGACACGCCGAAAATGGAGGAGTTGCTCTTGCAGAGGGCTCAGCTGCAGCAACAATTGCTGCAAACAAAGCAGCAAGCGGCTTATGAGGCGTTCAAGACGGCGCTGCAGGATCGCTTAAAGAGTGAAGGCAAAATCGTGATCGATGCGACCAACCTAAAGCTTCTGACGGGCAAGTCGTGAGAGCCTAAAGCCTTTAATTCCAACAACATAAGAGTTTTCCACAGGATACTTGCCGGGGGGCTCGAAGTGTGCCTACAATATTAGTGTCTGTAGCGCCCAACCCGTCGCTGCGGGATTTCTTAGAAATGACGGTCCCTCCACCGTCGTTCGAGTCACCAGCGGCGTGCTGCAGGCCAGGACAAGTTTATTGTCGGGCTGAGTCGCATGCACTTGCAGGCGCAGAGCACCTGACAGCCCGAACCCGGCAATTTCAAGCTGTAACGTTTTGAAGCAAGTCCAGTCGCGAGCACAACCAGACGCATTCGGATGAGCGGCAGCGCGTGGATGCACGTGATTGGGAGAATTCCGCCGGAAACTGACGGCGTACACTCGAGGAAGAACATGTCAAACAAACAGAACGGCTCGGGTAACGAATATCGCTGTGCTATCGAGAAAAATCAAAACGGCAAATACACCGTGCGCGTACGAGCCGCGTTCGGGAGAAGGGGCTGGGTGCTGCCAGTCTATTTCCTCGCGTCCACGTTCGACACGGCTATGAAGAGGTTGGAGGAAGCGCTGCAGCTCTTGCAGCGGAATGAAGAGCGGCTGTGGTTCTTCGGCCGCGAGCGCAGCGACGATCCGAATTTCGCCGAGGATTTGCTGGTGGATATCGGATTGCGGCTGGATCGCCGGACGGAATTTCCGCGGAAGACTGCGGCGCTTGGAGTGCCGCGGGAGAAGTCTGTGCCGGCGGTGTTGCTGGCACCGGTGCGGCGGGCGCTGGCGGAGGCTGTAGAGACGGCGCGGGCGGCGGTGGCGGGAGATTAAGTAGCGGCGCGCACGGCTGCGAACGCTTTCTAACCCCTGTATTTCGAGTAGTGTACGGGTGTGTCTACGGCTGTTTCGCGCGGATTACGATTTCGCCGTCGGCTACGTGTTGGTCGTTTAGCCAGACTCTGTATTTGTAGCTGCCTGGGTTGATGGCTGTGCGCGGGGGGCCGCTCATTAGGCGCGTGCCGGTTGGGGCTTGGAAGACGTTGCTTGAGAATGGAGAGCGGTTGGCGTCGAATTCGATGCGGAGATTTCCTGAGAGCGAGTGCCAGACCATTTGATCGCCTGGCTCGATTACCACTGTGTCGGGAAACATTCCTACTAGAACTAATTTTTCGGCCATAGTTTTGTCGAGACCTGATTGCTTCGTTTGGGGCTCTTTCAAAACCCCCACGCGCAAAAGCGGCGTCCGCCTAGGCGGAGGCACCCTTCGCTTCTTGCAACGATTCCGCTACTTCGAGACTATGTCGCGCACTGCATCTGCGATGTGGCGCGCGGAAATGCCGAATTTGTCTAGCAGTTCGTCGGGCTTGCCGGAATGCGGCATGCCGTGAACGGCTAGGCGAATGGATCTTGCCGGCGCTGAGCCGACGTCGCCTAGCGCGGTGATAACGGCTTCGCCTAGGCCGCCTTCTTCGAAGTGATCCTCTACGGTGATTAGTTTTCCGCCGGTGACGCTGAGTTGCGCGGCGATGGCTGCACCGTCTAACGGCTTGACGCAATAGAGATCGATCACGCGGACGGCGATTCCCTGCCCTTTCAATTGATCGGCGGCTTTCAGCGCTTCGTGCAGGGTGACGCCTGCGCCTATGACCGTGGCTTTGTCGGCTGGGCTTTGGCGCAGGACTTTGAAGCCGGGAATGGGGAATTTCTCGTCAACCGAGTAGAGAATTGGAGTTTTCGGGCGCGAGGTGCGGATGTAGCAGATCTGGTTGGCGCGGGCTGCGGCTTCGGTGAGGCGCTCGGCGGAGACGCCGTCGGAGGGATAGAGGACCAGGGAGCCGTTGACGGCGCGGAACATGGCGAGGTCTTCTAGGGCCATTTGCGAGGGGCCATCTTCGCCGATCGAGACGCCGCAGTGGGAGCCGCAAAGCTTTATGTAGCTGCGACTTATGGCGGCCATGCGGACTTGATCGTACGCGCGGGAGAGGAAGCAGGCGAAGGTGTCCAGGAACGGAACTTTGCCGCGGGCAGCTAGGCCGACACCAGCGCTGACCATGTTTTGCTCGGCGATATAGCCTTGGTAGAAGCGCTCTGGATAGGCATTCTGGAAGATTTCGGAGAAGGTGGAGTTCTTGACGTCGCCGCTGAGGGCTACTAGTTGCGGATTGACGGCGCCGAGGCGCTTCAGTGCGTAGCCGTAGGCTTCGCGCGTGGCGATCGTTGTGCCGGCGGCGTAGTCCGGCGGGTTCGGCGCGGGGAAATTGGGCGGCGTTGGCAAGGATTTGCGCGCGTAGGATTTGCCATCGTCCGGCGGAATCGGAGCTACGGTGCCTATTTCGGCTAGGGCTTTGGCGAGTTCATCTTTTGAGAGGGCTTTGCCGTGCCAGTGCTGCTTGCCTTGGAGGAAGCTGACGCCGTGTCCTTTTTCGGTGCGGGCGATGATGGCTTGCGGGCGATCTTCGACTGACTTGGCGTGATCGAGAGCGGCTAGGACGGCGGTGACGTCGTGGCCGTCGATCACCTGGACATCGAATCCTTCGGATTCGAATTTGCGGCGATAGACGTCCATGTTGTGTTCGTACATCGTGGGATCGCTTTGGCCGAGGGCGTTGATATCGGCGATGGCGGTGAGATTTTCTAGATTGTAGTGGCCGGCGAACGCGGCGGCTTCCCAGACTTGGCCCTCGGCCAGTTCGCCATCGCCCATGAGGACGTATACGCGTGTGGTGCTTTTATCCAGGCGCGCGCCCACTGCTAGCCCTGCGCCGACGGAAAGACCTTGGCCGAGAGAGCCCGTGGCGGCGTCGACGCCGGGGATTAGCGGCGTGGGATGGCCTTCGAGTTCGCTTGTGAGTTGGCGCAGAGTCATCAGGCGCGAGAGGGGAAAGACGCCGGCTTCGGCTAGAGCGGCGTAGAGGAGCGGAGCGGCATGGCCTTTCGAGAGCACGAAGCGATCGCCGTCATTCGAATTCGGATTCTTGGGATCGAATTTCATGGCGTAGAAGAAAACGCCGGCGACGAGTTCTGCGGCGGACATGCACGAGGTGGGATGACCGGAGCCGGCGGCGGTGGTGGCCATCATCGAGTAAACGCTCAGGCGGCGGGCTTTTTCTTTGACGGCCTCGATGGTGGAAGCGGTGATTTGCGAGGTGGCAGCCATGGCGGTCTCCTTTGTTCGGCCTCTAGGGGATTGGATTGTAACGGAGTTGGGATGGATTCCGCTAATCGGGAATTAGAAAGCTCCCGTCAATGCACCGGCAGCTTATCGCCGGTTTCGCCGAGCTTGTAGGGGACCAAAAACGCCGGCTGGCAGCCGGCGCTATCGTACTTTGCTGAGCTGCGTTGAAGTGTGTCGCGGGCGATGCGGATTGCTGCTGCCCAGGAATCTTGCGCGATTAACTTGCTGAGGTTAATCAAGCTTGTGTTATATTCTGCGCCAGATTTCGAGTTTTTTCCCTCCCTCGAATACGGCCCCTGGGAACGCGGCTGCTCCCGCGCAGGATCGAAGACGCAAGCGACAAAGTGGGGAAGAGCTGATGCGAATTCTGCTGTACAACCCCGACAATGGGGTCACCCGCAATTTCATGCCGCATCTTTGGATGTTTCTCCTGCAGGCACTGACTCCGCCCGGCCATGAAGTGCTGCTGATAGATGGCAACGCACAACGAATGGACGAAGAGGGCGTGGCGCGATTCGTGCGGGAAAACAAAATCGGGCTGGTAGGAATTGGGGCAATGACGCGGATGATAGCGAAGGCCTACCGCGTCGCAGATGCTGTGCGCGTCACGGGCGTGCCGGTGGTGATGGGCGGACCCCACGTAACAGAAATGGCCGATGAAGCGCTGGGCCGAAGCGGCGGCCCGCGTCATGCGGATGCGGTGGCCCTCGGTGAAGCCGATGAAACCTGGCCCAAGATCGTTGCGGACGCGGCGCGCGGCAAGCTCAAGGATCTTTACGCGCCGGTGGACGACTTTGGCCAGGAACACAAACCCACTCTCCAGCCGTATCCGGCAATTCCGTGGGACACGATCAACCTCAAGCAGTTCAATCTGGTTCCTAAGATCGCGAAGGGCATGCTCCAAAAAGTTGGGGCTGGATGGGGGACATTTCGGATTGTACCCGTCGAGTCAGGGCGCGGGTGCCCTTATGGCTGCGAGTTCTGCACGGTAACCGGTTTTTTCGGCGACTCGATCCGGTTTCGCACAAACCAGAGCGTGGTGGATGAGCTGCTGCTGTTGAAAGCTCGCGCGCGAAGCGAGGGTGGCCAGATAGCCGTCTTCTTCATTGACGATAATTTCGCGATCAACATCAAGCGGACGAAATCGCTGCTGCGCGACATAATCGCCGCGGGCGCACAAGTGAACTGGGTGGCGCAGATTAGCGCCAATCTTTTGCGCGATGAGGAGCTCGTGGACCTCATTGCGGCCTCGGGCGGCAAGTGGGTTTTCATCGGCATGGAGTCCATAGACCCAGCCAACCTTGCCAGCGTGAACAAAGGATTCAACAAGCCGGGTGAATATGCCGCGGTGCTCGAGCGGCTGGCGCAGCGAAATGTTTACGCCATCACTTCCTTCATTTTCGGAATGGACAACGACACGCCGGGGGTTGCCGAGCGCACACTGCAGGAGATTCGCACCTGGCCACCGGGGCTGCCCGTGTTTGGGTTACTCACGCCCCTGCCCGCGACGCCGCTTTACAAAAGGCTGGAGGCCGCGGGGCGATTGACGCGGCCGCAACACTGGCAGGAATTCATTCCGTTTGAGATGGCTCACACGCCGCTGAAGATGACGATCGCGCAAGCTCATGCCGAGGTGAAATACGGATGGGCAAGTTCGTACAGTGCGGAGGCGATCGAAAAGGCTGTCGATTCTCTCGATCACGAGCCGCTGGGCTATCGCATAAATATTTTCCTCGCGCGCATGTGTTTCCGGGGAATCTACTTTCCTCAAATGGGCGTTTTGGCATGGTTGAAGGTGATCTCTCAGAACCGGCACACCATCTTTCATCTCGTACGGGACTCATTCGCGGCATGGCGCGGCCACCCGGCGCGAGCCGCCTGAGTGAGAGAGCGCGGCGCATCCAGAACAGGCGTTAGATTTAGTTCATATTTTCGAGCGCCTCTTCCGAGGATATCTGCGGCAGATAATCTGCCAGGCGCGCGATAGTCTGCTGCCCGCCCTCGATCGATTTGTAGATTTTGACGTTGAGGTCGCGCGCTGCGGCTGTGGGGAAGACCATGCGTAAGGTGAGCCTGGTTTTCTGGCCTTGCGCTTCGAACGTCCAGAAAGATTCGAAGTGCACGGCGTCTGCGCCTTTCTTGCCGCCAACGACAGAGAAGCAGAGCCGCTCGGGTTCTACAGCTTCGGTGAAGATGGCCTGAGTGGGATAATCGGTGCCGTCCGGTCCGTGCATGACATGCTTCCAGACGCCGCCCGGGCGCACGTCCATTTCTTCGATCGTGGTGGTGAAGCCGATCGGTCCCCACCATTTTATGACGTGCTCGGGGCTGGTGATCGCGTGCCAGACGAGTTCGCGTGGGGCATCGAGAACGCGCGTGAGGACGATTTCGCGGTCGGAAGTGTCTTCAACGAGACTTCTTTTTGTTTCGGCCATGCTGCTTCTCCTTTTTTTTCAGATCGTGCAAATAATCGGCGAGGCGATCCAGGCGCTGCTCCCAGACGATTCGATACTCTTCGACCCAATCGGAGACTTGCTTGAGCGGGGCGGCCTCGAGGCGGCACGGGCGCCATTGGGCTTCGCGGCCGCGAGCGATTAGGCCGGCGCGCTCGAGAACTTTGAGGTGTTTAGAGACGGCGGGCATGCTCATGTCGAAGGGGGCGGCGAGTTCGGTGACGGAGGCTTCGCCGGAGATTAGGCGGGCGAGGATGGCGCGGCGGGTGGGATCGGCCAGGGCGGCGAAGGTGGTGCTGAGATGATCGGGTGGCATGGTGTTGAACCTCGCGCTTAATTAACCTACTGGTTAAATATAAGACCTGCCTTGCGGGTTGTCAAGGGTAATTTGCAGGTGGGAGAGAAGAAATTTCAAATTTCAGATTTGAGATTTCAGATGGGAAAATGCGACGGCGCGGACGTTGGGCGAGTCGGACGCCGCGGATGATCCGGAGCGTTGGTTTTATACGGCGGTCGTAAGAGGGCGCAGCAAGCCGGCGCCCCTACGACGGAAAATTCAAAGGCGGTGACTAGGGTCGCGGCCGAACGACCGGCGTGGCGGGTCCTTCTGCGTCACGGCAAGCCGGCGCCCCTACGAACCCAGAGTGGTGCGTGGCGGGATTGGTTTATGGCGTGTAGAATCGCTGGCGTTGTTGCGTTGCTGAGCTTCTGCGTTGGTCCGGAATTCTCTGGAGGTGCGAGCGTGACTGCTTACAACTTGAATGTAAATGGGAAGATTTTGAGTGTGGATGTTTCGCCGGAGACGCCTTTGCTTTGGGTTTTGCGGGATACGCTGGAGCTTACTGGGACGAAATTTGGGTGCGGGCAGGCTTATTGCGGGTCTTGCACCGTGCAGATTGACGGCGTCGCGGAACGCTCTTGCACTATGCGGATTTCTACTGTGGGCGACAGCAAGATTCGCACCATCGAAGGGCTTTCGGCGGATGGATCGCATCCTTTGCAGAAGGCTTGGCTGGAGGCGCAGGTGTCGCAGTGCGGGTATTGCCAGGCAGGGATGATTATGTCTTGCGCGGCGTTGTTGGAGAAGACGCCGAATCCTAGCGATGCGGATATTGATGAGGCGCTTGCGGGGCATATTTGCCGGTGCGGGACTTATCCGCGGATTCGGCGGGCGATACATGCGGCGGCGAAGATGGCGGCGGAATTGAGAGAGACAAATACGCCGGGGGTCGCGGCACTTCATGGTGACTGGAGCGGCACGCCGAAGTTGGCGGGCGGAGCAAGCCCCGCCCCTACGACCGAAAACCCAGTTGCGGGAGGTGCGCTGTGACGCAGCCATTTACGAAACGGGAGCGGTTGGATCTTGGGGGAAAGTCGCTTAGCGCTTGGGCGCGCGGCGGGATCGGGCGGCGGGAATTTTTGCGCCGCTCGGCGGTGACTGGCGCGGGGTTGGTGATTGCATTTTATTTGCCGGGGCGCGCGGGAGCTGCGGATGCGAATGGGAATTTCGCGCCGAATGCTTGGTTGCAAATCGATCCGCAGGGCGAGATTTCGTTGTGGGTGGCGCGATCGGAGATGGGGCAGGGCGTGCGGACTTCGATGTCGACAATTTTGGCGGAGGAATTGGAAGCGGACTGGACGCACGTGAAAATCGTGCAGGCGGATTCGGACGCGAAGTATGGAGATATGGTGACGGGAGGCAGCGCGAGCGTGCGGACCGGCTGGGAGCCGCTGCGAAAGGCCGGCGCAGCGGGGCGGGAGATGTTGATTGCGGCGGCGGCGAAAGATTGGGGAGTGCCGGCGGCGGAATGCTCGGCGCGGGATGAATCCGTGCATCATGCGGCGACGAAGCGCTCGGTAAAGTATGGGGCGCTGGCGGAAAAGGCGGCGAAGTTGCCGGTGCCGAAGGAGCCGGCGCTCAAGGACGCGAAGGATTTTGAGATTGTGGGAAAGAAGGAACCGCGCGTGGACGGAGGGAAGATCGTTGTGGGCGCGGCGAAATATGGCGTGGATACGAAGTTGCCCGGGATGCTTTGCGCGGTGATTGCGCGGAGCCCTGTGTTTTCGGGGAAAGTGAAGAAATTCGATGCGAGCAAAGCGATGGCGGTGGTGGGGGTGAAGAAAGTTGTGGAAGTGCCGTCGGTGGAGATGACTTCGCCATTTGGATTTGGGCCGGCGAAGCCCGGGCATCAGCATTTTCTATCGAGCGGCGTGGCGGTGATGGCGGATTCGACGTGGCAGGCGATGCAGGGGCGCAAGGAGCTGGCGATCGAATGGGATAACGCGGACCACGGAAGCGAAAACACGGCGGATCATCGCGCGCAGTGCGCGGAGATGGTGCAGAAGGCGGGGCAGGAAGTCGGCAAAGTTGGGGATGCGGACGCGGCATTCGCGAAGGCCGCGACGAAGCTTGAGGCTGTGTACGAGGTGCCGTTCCTGGCGCATACGCCGATGGAGCCGCCGAATTGCACGGCGCATTTCAAGGATGGGCACTGCACGATCTGGGCGCCGACGCAGAACGCGCAGGGAGTGCTGGCGGCTGTGGCTCATGCGCTGGAGATTCCGACATCGGCGGTGACGGTGCATGTGACTTTGGTCGGCGGAGCGTTCGGCCGGCGATTGAACGTGGATTACGGCGTGGAGGCGGCGTTGCTTTCGCGGGCGGCTGGAGCGCCGGTGAAAGTTTTCTGGACGCGCGAGGACGATATTCGCTTCGATTATTACCGGCCTTTGAGTGTGCACCGATTGCGGGCGGGATTGGATGAGCAGGGCAAGCTGGTGGCGTGGCTGCATCATATTGCGGCGCCGACGACGGATGGATATTACGAAGGGCCGGAGACGCCGGATGTTTCGGGCAGCGAATTGGCGGGGCCGGGAGTGACGAACGGAACCGTGCCGAATTATTTGCTGGAATGCAGTTTTTTGAAGACGGCGGTGCCGCGCGGATATTTGCGGGCAGTGGATAACATTGCGAACCGCTGGGCGATTGACAGCTTTCTCGATGAGGTGGCGGCGGCTACGAAGAAGGATCCGGTGGCGTTGCGGCATGAGGTGATCGGCGAATGGCACGAATTGCCGCCGCCGAAGGGTGAGGACGAAGAGCAGGTGGATGTGCGGCGTTTGCGGCGCGTGATTAATTTCGCGGCGGAGAAAGCGGGATGGGGGACGCCGCTCGCGGGAGAGCGTCGCGGGCGCGGGATCGCGGGGAGCAATGCGTTTTCGAGCTATGTGTCGCAAGTGGCGGAAGTGACGGTGGGGAAAAATGGAGCGGTGACGATTGATCGCATTGTGCTGGCGATTGATTGCGGGCGCGTGGTGAATCCGGATATTGCCGCGGCGCAGCTTGAGGGCGGAATTATCATGGGGCTTACCGGGGCGTTGCTCGGGGAAATTACCGTGGCCGACGGGCGGGTGCAGCAGAGTAATTTCAACAATTACAAGATGCTGAGGATTAGCGATGTGCCGCCGAAGATGGAAGTTTATTTTGTGCCGAGTGAGGAGGCGCCTAGCGGGATTGGGGAGTTGGGAGTGCCGTCGGTGGCGCCGGCGGTGGGGAATGCGATTTTTGCGGCGACTGGGAAGAGATTGAGGCGGTTGCCGATGCGGATGGGGGAGTTGGCGGGGAGTTGAGGTAGCAGCGAGAGAAGAAAAACCGCGGATGTGGCAGACGCGATTGGTGAGATTGGACGCTGAGATCCTTTAGGTCCCGGCCAGGCCGGGACCTTCAGGATGACAGCGTTCCTTCTATAGAGTGCCTTCAGGATGACAACGATTACTCTGTAGCGCGCCCCCAGGATTATGAAGAGTTCGGGTCAGCGGCGGAGCGGCCGAAGGTGACTCTGTGGGCTTCGGGGCCTGCGATTATTACGATCGCGCCGATGATTAGGACTGTGCCGGCGAAGATTGCCATGGCGCTGGCGTAGCCTACGCGATTGGCTAGGCGGGCTTCGATATATGGGCCCGTTGAGGCTATCAGGACGCCGATTTGATAAGCGAAGCCGGGGAAGAAGCCGCGTAAGCGATCGGGCGAGAGTTCGTTGATGTGGGCTGGGATTACGCCCCAGGCGCCTTGGACCAGGAATTGAAGTGCGAAGGCGCCGATCAGAATCCAAGCGAGGCTGGGCGCGAAAACCCAGAGCGGAATTAGAGCGATCCCTCCTAGAACAGCGCCGGCCATCGAGCGGCGGCGTCCCCAACGATCCGAAAGCAAACCAATCGAAAGGCCGCCGCAGATGGCGCCGAGCATCGAGACGACCGTGATGATGGAGGTGAGTTTCGTG
This sequence comes from Candidatus Acidiferrales bacterium, assembly GCA_036833535.1. Classification (GTDB taxonomy): domain Bacteria; phylum Acidobacteriota; class Terriglobia; order Acidiferrales; family UBA7541; genus Palsa-147. The sequence goes on from DAITPO010000002.1 coordinate 13,197, forward strand.
CTGAAGCCGCGCTGTTGCTGCAGGAATGTCGGATAGAGATCCTGCGTGCCGTGAGAGATGAAATTCATCATGGCCATCAGCAGGATCAGATAGAGGAAGCGGCGGCCATTGGAGAAGACTTCGGTGGCGTATTCGGTCCAGTCGTGATGCTCGCGGCGCGAGGCAATCCAGGCGCCGCTTTCTTTTACTTTCGCGCGGATGAAAAGCGTGAGTAACGCAGGGGCACCGCCGAGGAAGAATAGAGCGCGCCAGCCCCAGTGCGGGAAGACCGTCCAGTAGGCGACGGCGGCCAGCAAATAGCCGAGCGCGTAGCCTTCCTGCAAAATGCCGGAGAGGACGCCGCGCCATTTTGCGGGGACGGATTCGAGAGCGAGAGACGCGCCGACGCCCCATTCGCCGCCCATGCCGATACCGTAGAGAAGACGCAGGATCAGGAAGACCGTGAAATTCGGCGCGAAACCGGAGGCGAATTCGACGGCGGAATAGAAAAGAATGTCGAGCATGAGCGGAACACGCCGGCCGTAACGATCAGCGAGAAGACCGAACAGGAAGGCGCCGATGGGGCGCGTGGCCAGACTGGCGGTGATGGCGAGTGCGATATCCGCGACACTGAGATGGAATTCTTTGGCGATGGGCGCGAGGACGAAGGTGAGGACGAAGAAATCGAAGGCGTCGAGCGTCCAGCCGAGAAAACCGGCGAGCAGGGCGTTGCGTTGATTCGCGCGCTCTTCGGCGGAGGTGGGGCTCATGCGAATGGCGGAGCTGGAATCGCGGGAGCTATTTGGATCCTTTGCCGCGAAGATAGGCGTCGGTCTTGGCGAGCCAGTCGGCGCGCGGCGGATTGAAAATGTCGAGCTCGATGGTGTCTTCGAGGGCCCAGGCTTCGTGCGGCATATTCGGCGGGATGCAGAGACCATCGCCCGGGGAGAGCTCGATCTCGCGGCCGTCGATGCCGAATTTCATGCCGCCTTCGAGGCAGTAGGTGAGCTGCTCGTTGACGTGGTGGTGCATCGGCACGTAGGCGCCTTTTTTCAGGATGACGCGGGCGAGCATCACGTTTTCGCCGACTACCAGTTGGCGATCGAAGAGCGGATTGAGATGCTCAAGTTCGACGTCTTTCCAGCGGAAATGCTTTAGGATTGGCTGCGACATGGGCTTCTCCCTAGATTCGTTGCGCGGGCCGATTGTACACGAATGTTGCTTGGAGGATTGATTGGATGAAAGACAGAAAGAAAGGCCACCGCAGAGACGCAGAGGACGCAGAGAGGAGGAAATCGCAGAGTTCGCGGAAGGATCAGTCGCTGGGCGACTGGCTGGCTAGTTTCGACTCGCGCGGGGACGGCATCGGATGATAGAGAAGTCCGCTGAAGAAACGCTCGCGGCAGGCCGGGCAGCGGTAGGCCGCGAAGCCCAGAATTCGCTTCAGCCATTTCAGATGGCCGTCGAGCGCCAGGCGTCCGGGAATTTTCTCGAGCGCGAAACCGCCGCACTGCGGGCAGTGCGCGTACCAGATCAGCGCGATGGGAACGTACCAGGCATAAAATCGATTCTGGCACGAGCGGCAACGCCAGGGGCGCAATTGCGTGACGCTGATTGCGTAGTCCGCCGCGCCTTTACGGCGCGAGCGGGTGCAGTGCGTCGAATGACATTCCGGGCAAACCACCGCGGCCCCCCAAGCCTCTGAATTAACTCCCTAGATACGGACTCTAATATAAACGAGACGGCCCGACAAGGGGGAATGGAAATATTCCTGGCGGCCGAGTGTAAAATACGAGAGGGAGATTTACATGGCTGATTACACGGCGGCACATGCGCGCGCGGGGATTGATGCGAAGCTACCGAAAATTGAAACCTGGCCGAATCATTTTCCGGGATATGAGATAACGATTCGATATCCCGAATACACTTCGGTGTGCCCGAAGACCGGCTTGCCGGATTACGGTGCGATCACTTTGCGCTACGAGCCGCGGAAGGAATGTCTCGAACTGAAGTCGCTGAAGATGTATTTGCTGGCTTACCGGAGTCTCGGAATTTTCTACGAAAACGCGGTGAACCGGATTCTGCGCGATATTGTGGCGGCGACGAAGCCGGTGTGGTGCTCGGTGACGGGAGAATTCACGCCGCGTGGCGGGCTGACAACGACCGTCGAAGCGCGCTGGCAGCGAGGGGCTCGCGCAACCGGACGGCGCGCGGGATAGACTTCACGAAGCGCGTTGGAGATAATGCCTAGCGTCTGGGCGCGCTGGTGGTTCACGGCGCAACTTGTCGACCGCTACGCGGTCGCGCGTATCAGGAGGATCGATGGTCACGCCGTCACAATTCACCGGCTCGGGCGAACCGCCGCATATTGAAACGTCGACAACGCCCCGGTGGATTCTCATTCTGTTTGTCATCGCGTTTCTATTCGTAATCTATCTGACTTATGCGAGCGTGACCTCGCGGCAAGCGCTGCAAAAAGGCTTCGATGATTCGAACAAGCACGAACAAGCGCTGGCGGCCGAGCTCGACAAGACGAATGCGCGCATCGCCGATTTGAAGGGCGAGATGGACGTGACCACGCAGAAGCTCGGGCTGACGCAGGATGAACTGGCGCACGCGCGCGCTTTGGCGCAGCAAGTGCGCAAAGACCAGAAGCAGAGCGATGAGCAGCTCAAGACGCAGATTGGCGCGGTGCAGGCGGACACGGCCACAAAATTCGGCGAAGTCTCCACCGAGCTGAGCGGCACGAAAAGCGACGTGGCGGCGACGAAAGCCGATCTCGAAGCGACGAAGGCGAAATTGTCATCCACCGTCGGCGATCTTGGCGTGCAGAGCGGCCTGATCGCGCGCAATCACGAGGAAGTGGAAGAGCTCAAGCGGCTCGGCGAGCGCAACATCTACGAATTCAAGATCAAGAAATCGAATCAGATGCAGCGCGTCGGCCCGATTCAGGTGACGCTGCGCAAAGTGGACACCAAGAAATACAAGTACACCATGAACGTGCTGGCCGACGACAAGACCATCGAGAAGAAAGACAAGACCGCCGGAGAGCCGGTTCAGTTCTACGTGCATGGGTCGCGCGCGCCTTTCGAAATCGTGGTGTTCGATGTGACCAAGGATCAGATCGGCGGCTATCTCAGCACGCCAAAGGATGCTGCGCCGCCGGCTGCTGCTACTCCACCGGGCAATTGAGGCGCGGACTGCGCGCGTCCATGGCCGTGAACAGCACTCGGATTGGATTCCATTGGCTCGAAACATGAGGAATTCAGCGTCTCTGCGGCGCATTGCGGGCGGATGCCTGCTTGCAGGGATTTGCGCCTTCGGCGCGACGATGCCGGCACAGCAGAGGTCACCGGCAACGCGGCCGCCGGCGAAGGCGGCTCACCCACCAGCGAAAGAATCGCAACTGACGGCGATCGAATCGCGGCTTCCGCCGACTGTGCAGACCTACATTCACTGGCGCGGCACGAAAACCCTCGACACCGTGAAGGCGAAGAACGGCCTGCTGCGTCTCTGGTCTGATCCCGATTTTGCGCCGATCCGGCGCGCGATTATTGCGCGCGCCCTCGGAAAAACGCGGGCCGAGGAGGAGAATGGCTCCATCTCGCCGGATCAGCTGGCCGCCCTGTTGCCGTTGTTTGAGAATGAAGCGATCCTGGGAAGCGTTTCCGCCCACGATGCTGAAGCGCAGGCGAAGTCGGCGCCCAATGACTTCCTGATTTACGACGCGACCGGCAAAGGGGACTTGCTCGGGGAAGCCAGCGCTTTGCCGAGGAAAGCTTCCGGCAGCGCCGCAAAGAGCGGATCTTATATTCTCGGCGGCATCAAAATTGAAACGAGCGAGGGGCCGCGCGAAACCAATTTCTCGGCGCAGGCCGGAAACTACTACCTGCGCGCATCGCGAAAAGACGTCATCGAGGACCTCGTGTCGCGCTTCAGCGCAAAGGCGTCCGGTCCGTCGCTCGCCGACGATGCCGTTTGGAAGCGCGCCAGGCAGAATTTTCCACCGGACGCAGTGGTCGAATTGTTTTCGCGCTTTTCGACGAACAGCCTCGATGTCCTGGGGAGACACCCCGGGTTCAGCACGTCCACGTTTGCAAAAGAGATTCACCTTGAGCGCTTCAACGCGGCTGCCGGAAGCCTGAGCTTTTCGGCCGAGGCAACACGCGTGCGGTTTGCGATTCTTGGTGACACATCAGACGGAAGCCTCTTCGACATCGCCGGCGCCAGCACGCCGAATTTCGCGACGCTGGCGCTGGCGCGCGACGGCGCATCCTACAACGCGGGGCGAGCCGACTTCACCGCTATTTACCGGATTCTGCGCGGGCCGCTGCTCGACGCGCTGCCGCCAAAAGAGAATTCCAGCCTGAAGGGATTCGAGGCTCTGGGAGGCGCATTTCTGGGAATGCCGCTGCCGGATGCGGTCGGACTACTGGGCGGCGAAGTGGCCAGCATTTCATCGGCGCCGGGCGATCCGACTTTCACCGATCTCTTTGCGGTCTCGATTCGCAAGCGCGAGGATGTGCTCAACCTTTTGCGCAAGGCAATCGGTCCGATGATCCGCCGTGAGATCGTCAGCGGCGACGCGACGATTCTCGAGCTGGAGACTTCGTCGAAGGATCCCGCTACGAATGCACCGCGCGCGAAGCACTACTACGTCGCCGTGACGCCGCAGCTTCTAATCTTCGCGCAGCGCAAGGGTCTGGTAGATGATGCCGTGGCGCGGCTTCACGGCGCGCCCGAAACCCGGGCTGAATCTCTGAGCGGCAATCCGGAGTTCCGGCGCGCTCGCGCGCTGCTGCCGGCCAGCCTGAGCGGATTGTCTTACACGCAAATGAACAAGCAAACCTGGGAGCGCGAATTTTCAGTCTTGCTTCGCGGCATGGCCAGCGCGACAGGTACGAATGGAACCAACCCGGCGAAGGGAGCCGTGACTGCGCAGCAAGATTGGCTGCAAGGCGTGAATCTCGGCGTCTTTTCGCGCTATTTGCATTCCTATACGAGTGGATGGTGGAAGGCTTCGGACGGCATCTACTTTGATTCGTACCTGCAGTAAAACGCGCACACGATTTTTGCTGATACTAGTCGCCTGCGGATTTTTGCCAGTGGCGTTCGCCGCGTACGCGCAAGCGCCGGGACCGGCGGCGAACGGCCCGCAGACTGCGATTCAGAGCTTCTCGGCGCTGGTGATCGTTGAAGCGAGCGTTGCCGACAGCCGCGGGAATTTTCTTGGCAGCCTCGATCGCTCGCAATTCCATGTGTTTGACGACGGCGTCGAGCAGCCTCTCTCCATTTTCCAGACGATTCAGGAGCCGCCGGAAGTTTGCGTGCTCGTGGAGACGAGCCCCGCGGTCTATTTGATTCACCGGCAGCATCTCGAAGCGGCTTACGCGCTGCTCGACGGACTTCCCTCCGATGCGCAAGTCGCGCTGGCGACCTATGACACGTCCGCGCGCGTCGTTCTGCCATTCACACTGAACAAAGGCGCGCTTCTCGAGACATTGAACGGCCTGCAATATTTTCTCGGGATGGGCGACCTGAATTTCTACGACGCGGTGAATGGCACTCTTTCGTGGCTCGAGACGCGCCACTCCAAGCAGGCGCTCCTCGTACTTTCGACCGGCCTTGACACTTCGCCGCCTCCACAATGGCAAGCGCTCGAACGGCACATCGAAACCGGCTACGCGCCGATTTTCACTGTAGCGTTGGGCGGAGAACTTCGCGATTTCAAGGGCAAGAAAACAAAGAACGAGTCGGGCGCGAAGAAAAAGAAAGAGAAGGATGAGGACGAGCCCATCACCGAATCGGCGGTGCCGGCGGCTCCGCAAGGCCCTCCGGGTACTCAGCCGGACTTTGAGCGCGCCACCAAAGCCCTGCGAGCGATCGCCGAAGAATCCGGCGGCCGCGCTTACTTCCCGGTCAGGCCCGACGATTTCGTGCGCATCTACCAGGAAATTGCCGCGCAGCTTCGGAATCAGTATTTTTTGGCCTACGTGCCGCCGGCGCGCGACGGCAAGGTCCATGCGATCGAAATTCGCGTTACCAACGCGCAAGGGAAGGTTCTTGGGTCGACGAAGGCGAACAACGGTCTGCGCGTCTACGCGCGTCAAAGTTATCTTGCAGCCTAAAAATGAGCCGGAGATTCTGTACAATCGTGTCGCGATTGCGTGGCAGCGAGGGACGCGGCGGACGAGACTAATGAGGCGGAGAGTTTCATGAATCCATGGCGGACGGCAACATCACGCGCGAAGATCAAATTTCTCTTCGTCGCGCTGCTGGCAGGCGGGATGGCATGGCTCAGCGCGACGGCGCAGGATGCGCCACCGCAGAACGGCATCGTCACGAGCGAGAACGTCGCGTACCGGTTCGCGTATGCCGGCAACGTGGCGCAGATTCCGCTCACAAACGTATCGGGCCGGATGTTGCTGCCGGTAAAGGTGAATACCGGCAGGCCGGGATTTTTTCTAGTCGCTACGGGCGATCCGCGCACTGTGCTGGACCCCAAGCCGTGGCTGCCGGAAGACGCGGCCGCCGGGACGCAGATTGATTTCGAGCACACGCTGTTTTCGATGTCGGGGATCGATATGCAGGTGTCGCAAGTGCTGCCCGCGTCGCTCGTGGATTTGTCAGATCAGGTGGGCCAGCCGGTCCGTGGAATTCTGGGAGCGGATGTGCTGCGGCAATTCGTCGTCGAGCTGGAATACGACCGCTCCGCGATTCATTTGTACGATGCGAAGTCCTTCGAATATTCCGGCAAGGGAATCAAGCTGCCGTTGATTATGCGCGGCGGCTTGCCGAGCATTCATATCAAAGTCGCGCCCCTAGGGCGCGCCGCCTTTGAAGACGACTTCGCGATTCAAACGGAATCGGACGGAGGCGTTTCGATTTCGAGGCCTTACGTGGCCGCGCACCATCTGCGCATGAATAAAATCAAGGGATTTTCGCGCCCCGACGCCTCGGGCAACAAGACGCTTCTCGCGCGGATGAAGACGATTAGCATCGGGCCATTCAACTTCGATGCGCCGATTGCCGAATTTCCTCCGGCGTCGGGAGCGGAAAATGGCAGCGGCGGATCGATCGGGAATGCGATGCTCTCGCGATTTCGAATTTTTCTCGACCAACCGCACCAGCAAGTGATTCTGGAGACGGGCGCAAACTTCAGGAGCAGTTTTGATACGGATATGAGCGGCGTGGTGCTGGTGGCGAAGGGAGCCAATCTGAAGACGTTTGAAGTTGCCGCGGTGGCGCCGAAAACTCCCGGCTCGGAGTGTGGATTGCAGAAGGGCGATGTAATCGCGGGGATCGATGGGCAGCCGGCTGCGGATCTCGATCTTTCCGGTGTGCGCGATTTGTTCCGGCAGTACGGCCACGAATATCATCTGACGGTGATGCGCGGCGATCATACCGTCGAGATGAAATTGAAGACGAAACGATTGGTGTAGCGGGGTCGGTACCGCTGGCGTCCCCGCCGGCATCCGACGAGCGATAGGGTAGCCACATGCGCGCCGTGCGCGCGGACACACGCCCGAGAATTTAGAGCACGCAGATGTAGCGGCGAGATGAGGACGCGCAAATTCGCCGCTCTCTCTGACTTGCGAGGTCGTAAGATGCCGGCGGGGACGCCGGCGCTACTGGGTTTCGCCGCCGTCCGTGATTGGCTCCGGGCGCGGCAGGCGGCCGGCTTGTTGCAGCGCGCGGCGCAAGAGATATTCGATTTGCGCATTCAGGCTCCTGAGTTCATCGCCCGACCAACGCTCGAGCGCGGCGTAGGTCTTCGGGTCGAGTCTCACCAGGAATGGCTTGCGATCCGCCACGATCACCGCCTAGGTGTAAAGCGTTCCAGCGTTCACGACCGGTTGCGTGTGCCGGTCGCTGCAAAGGACCACGAGTAGATTGCTGACCATCGCCGCGCGGCGCTCGGCATCGAGTTCCACGACGTGCTTCTGCGACAGCAGCTCCAGCGCATTTTCGACCATGCCGACCGCACCTTCGACGATCTTCCATCGCGCGGCGACGATTGCGCTGGCCTGCTGGCGTTGCAGCATGGCGCTGGCGATCTCCGGCGCGTAGGCCAAGTGGCTGATGCGCGCCTCGATCACCGTCACGCCGGCTTTCGTCAGCCGATCCTGGATTTCCTTTTTCAATTGATCGGCGGTTTCCGTTGTGTGGCTGCGCAGCGACATTTGACCTTCGTTGTGCGCATCGTAGGGGTGCGAAGTGGCCATGTTGCGCAGCGCTGACTCGCTCTGCACTTGCATGAAGTTCTCGTAGTTATCCACCTGGAAAATCGCTTCGGCAGTCTCCGTCACTTGCCAGACTACGACCGCGGCAATTTCGATGGGATTGCCGTCGAAATCATTCACCTTCAGCTTGGCAGTTTCGAAGTTCCGCGTGCGCAACGAAACCCGCTTCCTCGCGGTGAATGGATTCACCCAGCGCAGGCCGGGTTCCTTCAACGTGCCCGTGTATTTCCCGAAGAGCGTAAGCACTTGGCCTTCGTTGGGATTGACGATCACGAATCCCTTGGTGAGGACCGCGATCAGACCGATGGCGATGGCTGAGATCGCGGCTTGCCCAGGTACGTTCGCCCCTATGGCATATGCCAGACTCCAGATTGCGGCCGCCAGCGCGGCCAGAAGCAACAAGATCATGAGCCCACCGGGAATGGACCAGGCTTTTTTCTCGGCGATCATTGAGATGTCTCCTTTCTTCTCGTCTATATCACAATGATATCATTTTGAAATTAGAAGTCAATCAGATTCCAGAGCGATTGTAAGTGGCTAATTTTCAGCGATTTAAAGGAAGAATGAGAAGGAATGCCTGGCTGATTGGGTGACAGAGTGCCGGTGTGCGGAGTTATTCGAATTCGCGGAGAGTTTCGGCCATCTGCCGGAGGCGATCATCAACGCGCGCGAAGATGGTGCCTTCGGGGAATTTTCCGTTGGCGTCGCGGCTGCCGGCGCAGGCGCCAGTGAGGATTTCGAGACCCTCGGCAACGCTTGAAACCGGGTAGATGTGAAATTTCCCCGTGGCCACGGCGTCAATCACTTCCGCGCGCAACATGAGGTCATCAATATTCGCGCTGGGAATCAGCACGCCCTGCTTTCCGGTCAAACCCTTGATGCGGCAAACGTCGTAGAAGCCTTCGATTTTCTCATTCACGCCGCCGATGGGCTGGATGTCTCCCTGCTGATTCACGGAACCGGTGACGGCAAATTCCTGCGAGATGGGCAGCTCTGAGAGCGCCGAGAGGAGCGCGTAAACTTCCGTGGAGCTGGCGCTATCACCGTCGACTCCCGAATAAGATTGCTCAAAGCAGAGGCTCGCGGCGAGAGAAAGCGGCTTATCCTGCGCGAACGTGCGGCGAATATAGCCGCTGATAATTTGCATGCCCTTGTCGTGGAAGCGGCCGCTTAAATTTGATTCGCGCTCGATATTGATGAGGCCGGCTTTGCCGAGCGACACCGACGCAGTGATTCTCGCGGGCTTGCCGAAGGCATAGCCGCCGATCTCGAGGACCGCGAGGCCGTTCACCTGCCCGACGCGCGCGCCGGTGGTGTCAATGAAGATCAACTTCTGCTCGATCATCTCGCGGATTTTCGTTTCGGTCAGATTGTGGCGCTCTATTTTGGCGTCGAGCGCCTTGCGGACATGTTCGCCCGTGACGGTATCGTTTCCGTTTTCGTGTTTGGCGACATAGGAAGCTTCGCGCGCGACGTCGGCAATCTCGAAAAATTTCGCGGTAACTTTGCCGCGGCGGCCCGCGCAGCGCACGCCATGTTCCATCAGCGCAGCAATAGCCGAGCGATCGAAGGAGCACAGCGCCTCATCCTCAGTGAGCTTACGAAGGCGGCCGCTGAAGTGGCGGATCACTTCGTCGTTCCACGGCATTTCTTCGTCGAACTCAACGCGCACTTTGAAAATCTTCTTGAAATCTTCCTCGTAGGTATAAAGAAGCTCATACATGTCGCGATCGCCGATCAGCAGAATTTTCACGTTCACGGCGATCGGCTCGGGCTTCATCGCCGCGGTGCTGAACGGGAAGAAGACATCTACCGGCTGAATTTCCAGCTTTCCGTGATTCAGCGTGCGCTTGAGCGTGCGCCAAACGCCGGTCTCAGTGAGCGCGTCGAGTGCATACATGACGAGATAGCCGCCATCCGCGCGCAGCAGCGAGCCGCCGCGCAGATCCATGAAATCGGAACTCCAGCCGGCGCGATTGTCGTAGCTGCGATGAATCGTGCCGAAAACGTTCGCGTAAGTGGGGACCGTCTCGAAAATCACAGGGCAAGTTTCCTGCTCGCCGTGCGCCAGGATGACGTTGACGCCATATACGCGGAAAGGATCGCGCTCGCCGCGATCGAGGCGCGGCGCGCCCGTGAGGCTGTCCGCGGGCGGCGTCTCCTCTTCGCCTTCGCGCTCTTTGAAAGGCTCGAGATTATCGAGAATATGGTGGCGGACTTCTTCGAGATATTCGGCGATATGCTCGTTCGGATATTTTTCTTTCAACTCTTCAATCACGCCATCCACGAGCACAGAAGCCGCTTCCTGCTCGAGATAGCTCATTTCGCTGGCCAGTTCGCGCGAAAGAGAAAGCGTCTTGCGGTAGACGACCGTGAATTCCTGCCGGAACTGGTCGTACTTCCGCTCGATATCTTCCGCGGCGGCGGTTTCGAGCTTGCCGTCCTGCACCAATTTCGGAATTTCCTCGATGGGCACCATCTGCCCTTCGAGCACCGGGAAAATTTCCGGCAGCGCGACGGCGCCCACCTGCATACGGCCCAGCGCAAACTGTTCGCGCGCAATGCGCCGCGTGAAATCGTCCATCAGTTCTTTCTCGCGCACGGTGAATCGCTCGACGATGCGCGCCTTCTGCCGCTGAAAGGGCTCACCTTCGAAAACCTGCGGAATCCGCCGCCGCAAAAATTCGATTCCCGATTCCATTTCTTTCTTAAAGGCATTGGCCTGGCCGCGCGGCAATGTCAGCAAACGCGGGCGATCCGCATTCTTGAAATTATTTACGTAGCAGCGATCGGGCGCAGGCTCGCGGCGCGGATTGAGCCCTTCGACCATGCGCGTCACCATGCCGCCGCGGCTCGTTCCAGAAAGCCCGCAGATGAAGAGGTTGTAGCCCGGCGCAGTCAGCTCGACGCCCATCTGCAACGCGCGCAGCGCGCGGTCCTGCCCGAGTTCGCCTTCGACCAGCGGAGCATCTTTCGTGGAAGCGAAGGGCACACTCGCGGGATCGCAACGCCAGCGGAGTTTTTCCGGCGGCAGCCCTGTTGGATTCGGCGCTGATTTCGTGCTCATTTTCTTTTCCGAGGGCCGTACTCTAGCACGTGCGTCATTCAGGGCCTAACCGCTTTGCCGCGGACGTGCCGTGATAGTTCTGGGTGGGTGTAGAGCGCAAGCACACTAGCGGTGGTGGCCACGATGATGGGCCCGAGAACGATTCCCAAAACTCCAAACGCGCCGATCCCGCCGACCACGCTGATGAAAATCACCAAGCCACTGAGTTGGACGCGCCCGCCGATCAGCCACGGCCTCAGGACATTCTCGACGATGGCGATGATTCCGGCACAGACGGCGATCAGCACGACGCCCCGCGCTGTGTGCCCGGAAACAATCAGCCCAATCGCCGCCGGCAACCAAATGATCGACGAACCAACCACCGGCAGCATCGAGAAAAACGCCATCATCACGCCCCAGAAGAGCGCCGCATGGATGCCAACGATTGCGAACATCGATCCGCCGACAAAACCGTGTACGGCCGCGGTGGCCAGGCTCGAAAGCACGCTGGCGAAAATAAGCTCGTGCGCGTCGGCGATGACACGATCGCGATGCTCATCCTCGAACGGTAGAGTCCGGCGAATGCGGTCCATCACGTCGTCGCCGTCGCGGAAGAGATAGAACATCGCCAGAATCATCACCACCAGCGCAAAAAAGAAACGCGCGACGTGGCGCAAGACAACACCGATCTCCGACGCGAGGAACCCAGCCGTTTTCTCGGCCCATTGATGCAGCAGGACGTTTAAGTCTCCAACGCTTTCTCCGGGGATCTTGGTCTGAACCGACTCCCAGGCCTTGTTGGCCCACGCGAAATGGCCTTCGGCGAGCTGTTGCTGAAGCGTTCCGGCCATCTCAATCGCCTGCCTCACGAACGCTGCGCCCACCAAAATCAGGGGAACGACGATGATCAGCGTGACGGCGATGGTGCTGGCAGCAGCGGCCCAGGTGGCTCCGATGCGCTTCTCCAGGCGCTTATGCCAGGCGAAGAAGAAGACCACGAGGATGCCGGCCCACGCCAGTGGAGCGAAGAACGGCGCGAAGATCAGAAACACGCAATAGCCGAGCAGCGCCAGGGCGCAATAAAACAATACCGTGCCTACTCTTTTTTCCGCTGTTGCCTCTGGACTCAAGCGCGCACGCTCCCCCCGGCCTTTGTTGCGGCCCGCGCGCCAGCCAAACCCACAGCGCGGGCACAGCGAGAGATAGATTCATTCGTGAGATTTGTCAACAGCGCGACGCGTGACGCCGGGAGTGTTAAAATTCACGCGAAATGTCGAATCCACCCAAACCCGACTCCGCCGCGTGCAAACACGCCCGCACGCAAGTGATCGCCGAAGACGCCGACGCAAAATACGTCGAGTGCCTGGATTGCGGCGCGATCCTCGAAGCCGGCGAACTGAAAGAAACAACCGGGTTCAACGAATCCCTCTCCGACGCGTGAGAATTTTGCTTCCCGGTAATCGTCCGCGGGGTTTCGTAGCGCCGGAGTCCCCGCCGGCATCTTACGAGCACGCGTGGAGCGCCATAGGCATACCCGCGCGGAGCGAGCCGTAACTAAGCAAATCGCGCTACGCGGTCCGCGATCGACTGTTGCCCTGGCCGAGGATTGTAGTCGTCGGATGCCGGCGGGGACGCCGGCGCTACGGAACCTCAGCGAATGGCGAGCTTTTCGATCAGGCGGGTCACGTCGTTGGCCGCAACATCGTACAGCGAATGCTCGTCTTCCTGCTCCAGCCGCTCGCTCAGGTATTTCGCGGCTACGTAGCTGGCTTCCCGGTCGCTCAAATCGCGGCCGGATGCCTCGCGGAATTTGACGAACGCAGTATGCGCAAGCCCCAGCACAACCGGCTTTCCATCCACGAAAAATTTGCAATCAATGGTATCGCTGTGGCGCGTCGCGACGCCGTTCCAGCAATGCGAAAAGCGGCAGCGGTAAGCGTAGTCAGTGACCTTCGACCGAACGTCGAAAGCCCCGATAAAATCGCTCATCGCGCCAAGATTCGGAATGCCATTCGGAGTCTTGGTCTCAGTGGTGGTCATGGGACACGGCACCGCACACGAACCCGCCCAAAAACGTTTCGCAGGCTCGTGCGCGACTACTTGCCGACGTTCACTTCCTCGCGCTGCGTCTGCCGGTAGCTCTGCACCGCGGCGCCCACTCCGGCGCCCGACGGAACGCGGAAGCCCTGGTCGAGCAGCACCTTCT
>DAITPO010000002.1:26770-34287 GCA_036833535.1 Candidatus Acidiferrales bacterium
GCGCCCACTCCGGCGCCCGACGGAACGCGGAAGCCCTGGTCGAGCAGCACCTTCTCGAGCGCAGCCAGGAAGAGCAGCACGTTCTGCCTCTGGCTCGAATAACCCATCAGACCAACGCGCCAGATCTTCCCCTTCACCGGGCCAAGCCCGCCGGCGATTTCGATATTGAATTCGTCCAGCAACTGCCCGCGCGCCTTTTTATCTTCAATTCCTTCCGGAATGCGAACGCCTGTCACCGTAGGCAAACGATCCGCCGGATTCTTCACGAAGACTTCGAGCCCCATGGCCTCCACGCCCGCGATGAGCGCATGCTGATTGTGCAAGTGCCGCTCCCAGCGCGCCTCCAACCCTTCCTCCAGCACGCAGCGCAGCGCTTCACGCAACGCGTAAATCAAAGGAATCGGCGGCGTGTGGTGGTAGAGCCGCTCCTTGCCCCAATAATTCATGGCCGACTCGAGATCGAAATACCAGCTCTGCACCTTCGTCTTGCGCCCGCGAATTATTTCTTCCGCCTTGTCGTTCACGGTCATCGGCGACAGGCCCGGAGGCGCGCTGATGGCCTTCTGCGAGCCGCTGAAGCAAATATCGATGCGCTCGCGATCGATGGCCAAAGGCACGCCGGCAAGCGTCGCGACCGCGTCCACCACCAGCAGCGCGCCGAACTCATCGGCAACCTTGCGGTAGTCCGCGAGGCGCTGCAGCACTCCTGTGGAAGTCTCGCCGTGCGTCAGCCCGATCAATTTCAACTTCTTGCCCTTCGCTGCTCGGCGCACATCTTCGGGATCGACAGTGCGGCCGTAAGCGCCTTCGACGCGGATAACGTTGGCAGGCGTGCGCTCAGCAATCACCGCCATGCGCTCGGAGAAAACGCCGTTCACGCAAACAATGCAGTCGTCGCCGGCCTCGAGCGGATTCAAAACCGCCGATTCGATTCCGCCCGAGCCCGACGCGGAGAGCGGAAAAGTGACGCGATTGTCAGTCTGGAAGACGCGGCGCAGCAAAATCTGCACGTCGCCTATCATGTCCATAAACCAGGGATCGAGATGCCCCACCATCGGCGTAGCCATAGCGCGATAGACGCGCGGATCTATGCACGAAGGCCCGGGCGTGAGCATTAGTCTTACGGGAGGATGCAATTCACCGATCGGTTCGTCTCTCATGGCACAAACCTCATGTGCGCGCCGGAGATTTCAACGGCCGGGTCGGTGCAGACTGGAATCTGCGGCGGCAACAGAATAGTGGAATCTAGGCCCGGTCTACGGCTCTAGTCTCTCGAATCGCGGAGCGCCGGTCAACTGCCAAGCCGGTTGGAAACAGAGACAAATTGTCTTAGGGAGCGGCGCCGAAAATATTCAGTCACGAGTGCGGCCGCGCTCGTCATCTTCGACGAAAAGGACGCCGATGCCGGTCTTGTATTTCTCCGGCGCGGCCTCGCTGTAAACCACCGTGCCGCGGAGAGAAAGCAGACTGGGATGATTGTCGGCGGCGTTTGCCTCGATCACCAGGCGCAATTCGGATTGAAGCGGAGGCCGATTCGTCAAAGACAGATAAGCGCCGTACAAAGTAATATCGCGCACGACGGCCTTTTCTTCGAAGACTTTGCCGTCCTCGCCGATGCCCGCCACGGTCGCTGCGAATCGCAACCGGCGGCGGGGCCCGACGCGCGATTCGCGCATGGTCACGTCCACGCCTTTTTCATTGAGCGAGACCGCCATGCCTTCCATCGCGGCCCAGGTGGGCGCGAATTCCTGCCGCGCGGCGAATAGAAAACCGTCCACCGTCTTATCGTTCGAGTCCGGATCGTGGTGGAAGAGGAACAGATTGCTCGCTTTCACTTGCCGCGCGAGCTTAACGCATTCGAGCCAGCTCGAATGGCCCCAGCCCTTGCGCGTGGTGGCAAGCTGCTCCGGCGAACACTGCGCGTCGCAAATCAGCACGTCGGCCCCAGCCGCCAATTGCCGCAAATTCTCATCAAATTCCGGCACGCCCGGCTCGTTATCCGTCGCAAAGACCACCGAGCCTCCCGGCGTATCGAGCCGGTAGCCCAGGCAGCCCTGCGGATGGTTCAGCCAGCGCGTGGTCACGCGCGTTCCATGAATTTCGAATTGCTCGCCGCCGCCGACTTCCCGGAATTCGCGGCCGGCAGTGAGCATGCTCAAATCGACAGGAAAGTAAGGGCTAGCCATTTGCGCTTCCAAAACTTTGCGCAGGCTATCGGGCCCGAGATATTTCGATTCGAAGCTGTAAAAATGAAAGCGGTTCTGCTGCTGAAAGAAAGGATGAAAGAACGGAATTCCCTGAATGTGATCCCAGTGATAATGCGTCACCAGGATGTGCGCTTCAATCGGCCGGTGCCCCGCATCCTCTTCCCAGCGATTGCCGAGCAGCCGCATTCCGGTGCCGCAGTCGAGAATGAATCGAGTGCCGTCGCCGGTGACGACCTCGACGCACGCGGTGTTCCCACCGTAGCGCCAAGTGCCGCGGTCGGGCGTCGGCGTCGAGCCGCGCACTCCCCAAAATGTCACTTTCGTCTGGGTATTAGGCATTTCCGTACGATCGAGCAGTGCGGGACGCGCGCCAATCCCCGCCTTCCCTCAGTTTCGCGCGCGCGATTCTGACCCAATTGCATGGTAGAAGCCAGCCAAGCGGTAAGTCAATCCGCATTCGCAGCAGCCGTGCGTGCGCGCAAACGGTGATGTGGTAACGCCGGCGCTGGTTCAATCGTAGTCAACCCGCGCCCTCTGTGGTTACAATCAACCCATGCACGTGCACGCGCACGACGGAGTGCATGATCATCACGGGCACTCCCATGCCCACGCTCACGAGGCGTTTTCCTCCTCCCGGATGACCATGTTTCTCGGCGCATCTGTTGCCGCAACGCTTCTCCTCGTTGTCGCGGAATTCGCCGCCGGCTATTTCGGCCACTCGATTTCACTCCTCAGCGATGCGGTGCACAACCTCACCGACGTCCCCGCGATGTTCATCTCCTGGCTTGCGGGCCGTTGGGCGCTGCGGCCTCCCACGAAAGAGCACACCTACGGCTTCCATCGCGCGGGAATTTTGGCCGCGTTCACGAATTCGCTGCTTCTTGCCGGCGTTGCGGTCGTAATTGTCTTCGAGGCCATCGAGCGGCTGAGAAATCCGGTGGCAGTTCACACCGGATTGATGCTGGGCGTTGCCCTGCTGGCGCTGCTGGTGAATGGCGGGATTACTCTGGCGCTAGTCTCCGGCCGGCGCGACCTGAACGTGCGCAGCATTCTGCTGCATTCCTTCGGCGATGCGCTTTCCAATGTCGCGATCATCGCCGGAGCCCTGGCGATGCGGTGGACCGGCGCGCACTGGGTCGATCCCGCGATCGGCATCGCCATCGGCGGAATGGTTCTCTGGTCCGGCTGGGGAATTCTGCGCGAGAGCAGCCACATCTTACTCGAAGGCCTGCCGCGGCAAATGCGCCTCGAAGATGTGGCGCACACCATCCTGGGCGTCGCCGGCGTCCAAGAAGTTCACGACATCCACATCTGGACGATCGGCACGGATTTGAACGCGCTTTCCTGCCACATCCAGATTCCCGACATGCACATGGAGCAAAGCTCGAAAATCCTCGAGGAAATCAGGAAGAGCCTGGCACGCGACTTCCACATCAGCCACACCACAGTCCAATTCGAGCGCGCTGGTCTGCCGCCCGCATCGCAGCTCTACATGCCCGAACCGCCGGAAGTAAAACAGAAGAATTAAGAGAGGTCTGTAGCGCCGGCCTTTCAGGCCGGCATTTTCGTACGTCGAGTGCTAATCGCGCGTCGCGGAGCCGCCGCGACACCTAAATCGAAAGTTTCAACGGCGTGCCGCGCGCTTCATTCACCTTCGAAGTAGCGTCAGTATCGATGCCCGACACGCTCATCGTCCGGCGATTCCCTTCCTTGGTCACGTAGACGAGCTGGTCGCCCTGCCGCGTAAACGCAACAGCAGATACCATCGCGCCATTCTTCAGCACCAGGAGAAAATCGGAAGCCTCGGGCAGAGGAGCCGCAGCCTCTTGCTCCGCGCGCGGCCCGGCTTGCCCGGAAGCCGGCGCTGTCGCAGGCGGCTGCACGATAATGATCTGAGGCGCGGGCTGCGGCTGCGGTTCCGGAGTCTCATAAGCCACTGGCGCCTCTCCGCCGTAGCCCGACAAGAAGAATGCCGGCTCGCCCACTCCACGATTGAGCCGCTCGGCGAGCGCCAACTCCGCCTGCGTCGCCGGATCGATCAGAGCCTTCTCAGCAAGGTTGCCGCTGATGGCGGCTAGATGTTCGAAGTCGAATCCAAGTCCCGGAACCTGTCCCGTGAAATCTTGAAAGGAATCCGGACTCATCACGACAACATTGGAATTGGAATTGCCCGAGGTGGTGGTGCTCCCGCTCGTCCCACTGCTTCGCGGAGTGCCCGTGCCGCGGACGGTGACAGGCGCAGTCGGCGAAACATGATGTGAGTGCGCCGGCATTGTACCCGTACTCACGTGAGAAACTCTGGCCGGTGGCGCCGCAGCCGGCGCTGCAGTTCCTGTTGCAACTCCGCCGTGTTGCGCCCCTGCCGTCAACGGTAGAGTCAAAGCCACTGCCGCTAAAAGCCCAAATCGCGTGATCTTACTCATGGCCGTTTGCCTCTATGTATGTGACGCCATTCCCTACCCAGCGGTTGCAGCCGATTCTACTCCTCTCCGCGCCAAAGAGATGCACAAAATCCGGGCACCGATCGCCGGCATCTGGTGTCCATTCAAGAGGAGAAGATTGCATTCCTCAAGATCGGAGCCGCCTGTCTGCCCCGGCCTTGCCCGGCTTCCAAACACACGGCGCTTGCTTTGCCGTTTGTCCTGAATATGCTATAAACGTCGCGCTGCAAGGCAGCCGGGATGGAACCCTCGAATTCAGCTTCGAATGCGTGTGAAGACGCCTCCGGGGGTTCGGCTGCGCGACGGGTTGACGAACCGTCCGAGTTTTGCCCGCGCTGCTCGACCAGGCTTTCGGCGCGCAGCTGCAAAATGGTCTGCGCCGCTTGCGGCTACTACATGTCTTGTTCAGACTTCTATTGAAGCTGAACATCGGAATCTTAGAAACGGCGATTGTCAGGAGGCAAAACGTGGCACTGCGAATAACGGATCACGATGTGAATGGCGTTACCGTGCTCGATATCGACGGCCGGATCGTTCTCGGCGAGGAGAGCAACGCTTTCCGCGAGCGAGTCAAGGCGCTGATGGCGGCGGGAAAGAAGAAGATCGTGCTGAATCTGGCGAACGTCACCTACATCGACAGCGCCGGGCTCGGAACGCTGGTCGCCACGTTCCATAGCGCGCGCTCGCAAGGCGCAACGCTCAAGCTCGCCAACCTCGGCTCCAAATTCAAGGAAGTTCTGCAAGTCACGAAGCTGATGACCGTATTCGACGTCTTCGACAGCGACTCCGCCGCCGTCGCCAGCTTCAGCGCCTCTGCTTAAGATATTCGCCGCACGGGCGTTCGTCGTAACGGACGCCCGAAGCAGTCCTGTTCCGGCCGCGCGCTCGCGTTCGCACGCTGGCTCTACAAGCTCTCATCCAGCTTAAAGATGACCAAGCCGCTCAGAAGCTTCGGATAAAAATCCGTCGATTTCTGCGGCATCACGTCTCCGCCCAACGCAATCTGAATCACTTCCTGCACATGCACCGCATTCAGCAAGCACGCCAGTTGCGCCTCTCCCCGATCCACCGCGGCAATCGCCTCGTTCATATCCCGCTGGTAAGTAATGTGCTGCTCGGCTACCACCGCTTCCGCCGTGATCTTCAGGCACTTCTCGATCAGCAGTTTGTGCAGCAGCACAACATCGAGCTTTCGCTGCGCCTCCGACACATCCGGCAGCACCTGCGCCAGATCCAGTCCGCGGCGCAAAACGAATAAATAGAATGCGCCGCCGCCGGCATAAACGCCGATCGCGTGCCGCTGGCGTTGCCGCTCCAATTCATGCGTGAATTCCGCAAAGCTTGCCTTTCGCTCCTCGTCGGAGGAAAACGGCGACGCGTACCAATCAAAGTATTTCGCCGCCTGCGATCGAAACCGCTCGAAATCAAAATCAGAAATGTTCCGGATCACGCGATGCGTCGGCAAGATCGTCAACCCGCTGCCATGAATATTGAAAAGCGCCATCATCGCGAATTCGTAAGGCGTATCTGGATTTTTCGCTGCATCCCGTGCCCGGCATTCGTCGCGATACGCCAGCGCCGTCTCGTAGCGGTGATGCCCGTCCGCAATCACCAGCTTCTGCTTGGCCATCACGCGCTCGATCCGCTCGATCGATCGCGCATCGGTGACCGTCCAAAGCCGGTGCGTCACCTCGTATTCATCCTTCAGCTCTACCGCGGGCTTGGTGTGCCCAATCGCGTCCAGCATTGAATCGATCTGCTTCGACGCGTCGTCGTAAAGCATGAACAGCAGCCCCGTCTGCACGCGCGTCTGCCGCAGCAATTCGAGGCGATCGGCCTTCGGCGCTGCCAGCGTGCGCTCGTGCCGGAACACTACGCCGGCCTCGTAATCCTCCACGCGCCCAAGCCCGATGAATCCCCGCCGCGTGTGCCGCCCATGCGTGCCCGGAACCGTGTAGTCCTGCTCGTAGGCATAAATCGAAGGCGCCGCATCTCGAGCCAAAATTCCCGCAGCGATCCACTCCTGCAACTTCGCCGCCGCCCGCGTGTAAACATTGTTCGCGGCAGAATCTTCCGCCGACGCGCGCCCTTTCTCGACCGGGATCAAGTTGTAAGGGCTGGCCGCGTAGTAGCGTTCCTGCATCGCCGGCGTAATCTTGTCGTAAGGCTGCGTCAGCACATCAGCAGCCGCAACGCGCTCCAGGTTGTAGCGATACGCCCGAAATGCCCGGATTTCCGCCATGAACTCCTCAGAACAAGTAAGAGAGAATCGGAACGAAAAAAGATTCTAGCAGCGCGAATTGAACCTATAAAATGGAATCGCAAATGGATCGGACCTGCAACCAGTGACTAGCGCATCCCGAAAATTCAACGAGGTCAACGTCCTGATCTTCGATCTCGATGGCACGCTGATCGATTCGAAGCTCGATCTCGCGCTGGCGGTGAACGCCATGCTCGAGCACAAGGGCCGCCCGCCGGAAACTCACGAAGCGATCTACGGTCTCGTCGGCAACGGCGCTCCGACGCTCGTCCGCCGCGCGCTCGGCGAAAGCGCTAGCGATGCTGAAGTCGAATCCGCTCTAGCCTATTTCCTCAGCTACTATCGCGAGCACATGCTCGACAACACCGTTCTCTATCCCGGCGTGCTCGAATGTTTGCAGGGCGTCGAGAAATATTCGCTGGCCGTTCTCACAAACAAGCCCGTGCGCTTCAGCGTAGCCATCATCGAGGGACTCGGCATCTCGCGCTATTTCCGCTACATCTATGGCGGCAACAGCTTCGAGAAGAAAAAGCCGGATCCCATCGGCGTAGAAACGCTGCTGCGGGATTTCAAAGCAGCGCCGAAACAAGCGATGATCATTGGCGATTC
>DAITPO010000002.1:34387-102264 GCA_036833535.1 Candidatus Acidiferrales bacterium
ACATACGTGAAATCGCGCGACTGCTCGCCATCGCCAAACACCACCGGCTGCTTCCCATCGAGCAGCGCAAAAATAAATCGCGAGAGCACGCCTGAGTATTGCGAAGTCGGATCCTGCCGCGGCCCAAAGACATTGAAATACCGCAGCGAAACATTCTCGAGCCCGTAGACGCGTCCGAAAACCTGCCCATAAATTTCGCCCACAAATTTCGTCACGCCATAAGGCGAAATCGGCTCGGGACTCATGGTCTCGACTTTCGGCAAAGTCGGCGTCTCGCCATAGGCCGAGGAAGACGCCGCAAACACCACGCGCTTGGCCTTGGCATCCCGCGCAGCAACCAAAACATTCAGGGTGCCATCGATATTCACGCGGTTCGTTTCGATGGGATCGACCACCGAGCGCGGCACCGAAGTGCGCGCCGCGAGATGAATCACGTAATCCACGCCGCGCGCCGCCGCCTGCACGTCGGCGAGCTCAGTGATGCTTCCGCGGCGAAACTCGATCTTGCCCGCGGCGCTGCGGAGGTTTTCCTCTTTGCCCGAAGAAAGATCGTCGAGCACCACCACGCCATGCCCCCGGCGCAGCAATTCATCCACAATATTCGAGCCGATAAATCCGGCGCCGCCCGTCACCAGGTAGCGCATGGCGTCACCATCCATGAAGCGGAGATTCGCGACCAGTTTCGCGGCGTGCTGCGAGGATTCCAGAAGCTCTGGCCCGCGCCGTACAATTCGAGTACGCTCGAATATAGCCCGTCCCTGAAGGAGCGGGCAACATGCTCCAAGAAAGCGATTTCAATTCCGTCAACGCGCATTCGATGCTGCTAATTCGCGCACGGTCTGCAACGGCCCAACATATTCCATGAGCTCGCGCCGGTTCCCCTATCTCGTCATCCTGATTCCTCTCGCGTTCGCTGCGCTTCTGCTGATTGCCCGGCCGCATCGCCATGCCATCGCGAAGCCCGCGGGTTCGGCCGCAGTTGCAAAGCCAGCGGCCGCCGCTGAACCGCCGCCATCCGACACCGATCAGAAATCAAAGAAAGCATCCAAAGAGCCGGCGAAAGAAGCCCCCAAAGCCGCCCCAGTTCCCTTCGCCGCCGGCGAGATTCTCGACTACGGCGTTTCGTGGGCGGCCTTTTCCACCGCCGCCGCCATCCGCCTCAGCGTCATCGAGCGACGCAATCTCTACGGCTGGGATTCCTGGCACCTGCGCGCCACGGGCAGCACCGAAAATCCAGTTCGCCGAATTTTCGAAATCGACGACGAATTCGATTCCTACACCGACGCCGCCAATCTAGCCAGCCATCAATACGAGATGTATCTCAACGAAATGGGCAAAACCGAAAAGAACATGATGGAACTCACGCCGCAAGGCACAGTCGCGCGCGGCGGCATCGCCTCGGTAATCGTTCCGCCCGGGACACGCGATCCCATCGCCCTGCTCGAATCCCTGCGCGCGTGGGACTGGGATCATTCCTCCGAGATGCGCACGCCCGTTTTCGACGGCCACAATCTCTACGACGTTCACGCCAATCGCGAAGCCGCCGACGAGCAAATCGCGGTCCCCGCCGGCAATTTCCGCGCCACGAAGATCGCCATCCACATCTACTCCGGCGCCACGGAAATGCAGCAAACGCGCTTCACTCTCTGGATCGCCCGCAATGCCGCGCGCACCCCCGCAGCCATGGAAGCCGAGCTGCCCTTCGGCACATTCCGCCTGGAACTCGCGCAGATCACGCCTGGCAAGTAAGGAATCGCAAGACTCCAGCCATCGAAATTTGATCGCGGCAGATTTCTCGTCGCCGAAGCAGACTCGGGAGAACAGCGGGCGGACGTCTAAGAGCCCTTCCTCAGGGGGTGCCAATTTGTATCGACCTAAAATGAGCTCCGTGCTTTATTTTCAGCGGGTTACGGCGATTTATGCTCGTTGCCGTGTATCGACCTGAAAACTGAGGATCGGGCTGTCTGCTGCGGCGTTTTCCTGGTTGTGCGGCGAGCGCGCTCATTGGCAATTTCCCACCGAAAACTAGCAGAAAACTACGGCCGCACCTATACGACCAGCCGTAGAACCACGGACGAAGAACATTCGAAGAAAAAACAATTCTTGGCCTTTGGGATTTGGTGCGATGCGTCGAGGTCAGACCTGCAGCACTACGTCTCCGGCACAACCCAATCTTCCGGCGGAAAATCAATCTGCCAGAATCCCGCCGCGGCCTTCAGAAACTCAATTCCCACCTGCGCCTTGCCTCCCTGCGGATTCCCCACGTACACGGTGCGGCATTCCAGGCTCTGGCGCGTCAATTTATGCGTCAGCGTGAGCGCCTGTCCCGCGCGCAAGGGAGAATTCAGCGCCAGCAGCGCCCCATGCGCATTCACCACCAGCGTGCGCGCCTCTTCCTGAAATTCCTTGCCGTCGGCGAGCACACCTTTCACCAGCACCGGCACGCTCAAAAGCACGCGCGCGCTGCGCCGTTTCTTCTGCTCGGCGACAAGGCTACCCGTCTGTGTGTGCTGAGCCATTGTCTAATGATAGAGGGTAAAGCGAGCTTTTATGCCGCGATATCTGGTACAGCAAACGCGTTTCAGTAAACAGCGAACGCGCTCAGCAAAGCACAATTTTCTCGCGGCCCTTGGCCACCCGCCGCGTCGCATTCCGCGAATCCACCACCAGCTTCGCGGACTCTACAATCGCGTTGTAGTCGTACGACGTATGGTCCGTGGCGATAAGCACACAGTCGTAGGAGGCCAGGGCGGCGGGAGTCAGCTCCACCGAGCGCATCTGCGAAAAATCGTAATGGCGCATCTTGTGCAGCGCCGGGAAATAGGGATCGTTGTAGTCCAGCTTCGCCCCACGCGCCGTCAGCAACTCGAGCAGCTTCAGCGAAGGCGATTCGCGCAAATCGTCCACGTCCTTCTTATAGGCGACGCCCAGCAGCAAAATCTTCGAGCCCTTCAAGCTCTTCTGCCGCTCGTTCAACGCATCCGCCACCGAACTGACCACGTGATACGGCATCGAAGTATTGATCTCGCCCGCCAATTCGATAAATCGCGTGGCGAAATCGAACTCGCGCGCCTTCCACGACAAATAGTAAGGATCTACAGGAATGCAATGACCGCCCAATCCCGGCCCGGGATAAAACGGCATGAATCCGAAAGGCTTCGTCGCCGCGCTGTCGATCACTTCCCAGATATCGATATCCATGCGCAGCCCGAGCAGCTTCAATTCGTTCACCAGCGCGATATTCACGCAGCGGAAAATATTTTCGAGCAGCTTCACCATCTCGGCCGCTCGCGTCGAGCTCACCGGCACCACTTTCGACACGATCTGCGCATAAAGATTCGCCGCCGCCCGCGCGCTTGGCGGATTCGTTCCGCCCACAACTTTCGGAATCTGCGCCAGGCCGAATTGCTTGTTTCCAGGATCCTCGCGCTCCGGCGAAAACGCCAAATAATAATCCGTTGCGACATTTTCCGATCCCGCAGCGCGCGTGATCGGGCACCTGAGTCCGCCGCGCTCCAATATGGGCAGTACCAATTCTTCCGTGGTACCCGGATAGGTCGTGCTCTCGAGCACAATCAATTGTCCGCGCTGCAAATTCGGCGCGATCGAAAGCGCCGTCTGCTCCACATAGCTCAAATCCGGCTCGCGGCGTTCATCTAGCGGCGTCGGCACGCAGATCAGCACCGCATCCATCTCGCGCAGCTTGGTGAAATCGGTGGTCGCCCCGAATCGCCCGCCCTTCACGTGCTCGGCAATTTTCGCCGCAGGAATATGCTGGATGTAGCTCTGCCCCGCGTTCAGCTTCTCCACTTTCCCGGGATCGGTGTCGAAGCCCGTTACGCGCTGCCCGGTCTCCGCAAAGCGCAACGCCAGCGGCAATCCCACGTAGCCGCACCCGATAATCCCGATGCGAATGTCTTTCCCAGCAAAAAATTCCGGCTTCCGATCCGCGCCCATCCGCTCTACGCTCCTGACTTTCGCTGCAATTTCACTGCAGACGAACAACCGTTCGACTATAGCAAGTTTTCCGCGCGTGCATCCTTCTCCATCCAGCCCGAGTGCAGCAAACGCCAACTCCGTACATCGCCTCCTGCGCAAGCGGGGCCCGGGGTGCCTCCGCCTGGGCGGACGCCGTGGTTCCGCGTGGGGCTATCGTGCAGACGGCCCTCTCACGTCGCAACCGCGCGACCAACTCGGCTTCCACCGTCCTCGACGCCTCACTGCTCATCCTGTATTCTGCGGTCCATGGACATCGACTGGCTCCGCCGCGTCTGTCTCTCTCTTCCCCACGCCACGGAACAAATCCAATGGGAAGATGATTTGGTTTTCAAAGTCGGCGGAAAAATGTTCGCGGTGGCCCGCCTCGAGCCTGCGCGCGTCTGGCTTTCGCTCAAGACCAGCCCGGAAGAATTCGCCGAGCTTGTCGAACGCCCGGGCATCATCCCAGCCCCCTATCTGGCCCGCGCCCACTGGGTCGCCCTCGAATCCGAATCCGCTCTTCCGCGCCACGAACTCGAGCGCCTCCTACGCCTGGCCCACTCCCTGGTCGTCGCGAAACTCCCGAAAAAACTTCAAGCCGCACTCCTCGCAGAGAAGCCCCGCGCAAAGAAGGCCCGCATTCGCAAACCATAAATCGCCGAATCGTACCGCTGGCGACACTCCATCCCATTCCGTCTCCCTCGAGAAACGTGAAATCCCCCTCCTCGATGTTATATCCTGCTGTACGGGGCCCGTAGCTCAGCTGGTCAGAGCGATGGACTCATAATCCGTTGGTCCCAGGTTCGAATCCTGGCGGGCCCACCATCTTTTTCCTGACTTGGCTTTGCGGGGCGTGTTTTCGCTCGCGGCACTCCGCCCCATTCGTCCCCTGCCTTCCCGAAATTCTGTGCCCCTGCTTGTTCTTCGCGGCTCTGAATCGCTGCTTGCTCTACCTGAGATCGCATGTGACTGCAAAGTCGAGCATTTGACGGCTAACCCGTCCCGCGAGCGCCCTAATTAATTGCTCGCGCACGATTGGATTTTCGGCGAGTCGCGAAATAAGTGTGTGTCGCAGGTCGTGTGGCCTGCAAGACGGGCTTGCGGCCTTACAAGCGATTCGTCATGCCTTGCACGATGCTCGACGGCCTCCCCAAAACCTTCCAGTAGAGCCTAGGTCGTCTCGTTTCCAAGCCTTGGGCCGGTCGCGCCGTAATCGAAGCACCACGGCCAACGCCACGAGACGGCGTGACCATTGGGACAGAAAAGTACCTGTACGGAACGTTGAACCTGAACCGGCCCGGCGGACAGTGCCTGCCATAAATCCACACTCGTAGCCTAGTTCCAGTAGGTAGACATCCGTCAGCGCAAATCTCCTGACGGAGCAGCGACAGGCTTCTGGGCAGATATTTACCGGGGGAAGCAAATGCGAGCACAGAATGGAATGAACCTACAGCGGCGGTTGATGTCGTGGGGGCAAATCGCCCTGTTATTCGCCGCTGCCCTGAACGCCGGATATATTGGGCTAACAAGTCCTAACGCGCAGGCAAAGACGTTGACGGACACGCCTCCCGTCGCGAGCGCGGTCTCCGCAACCAGCGCGACGATTACATGGGGCACAAATCTGCCCAGCACATCCCAAGTTGTGTACGGCCGGACCACAGCTTACGGGGCGTCTTCGCCGTTCTATCGCGCAAAGGTCACGAACCACAAGGTTACGTTGACGAATCTCTCCGTGGGAGTCGTGTATCACTACCAGTGCAGATCGCGATCGGCAAATGGCAGCAGCATTGTGACCCCTGACGCGACGTTTACCACCGGCGCCGGCACCGTAGACACCACCCCGCCGACGGTTTCCATCACTGCGCCTGGGAATGGCGCGACAGTTTCGGGCTCAGTCACGGTCAGTGCAAACGCGTCGGATAACGTCGCGGTGGCAAGCGTTCAATTTGAATTGGATGGAGCTAATGCTGGTTCCCCGGTCACTTCGGCGCCCTACAGCTATTCATGGAACACGGCATCCTCCGCAAATGGGAGTCACACGCTTTCGGCGGTGGCTGTAGATACATCTGGAAACGCAGCGACGAGCGCCGTTGTAACTGTCACGGTCAACAATACGACCGCGACACCGCCGACGGTCTCGATTACTTCGCCGGCGAGTAATGCAACCGTGAGCGGGACGATGACGGTGAATGCGACGGCCTCCGCTAGCGCTGGAATCGCCAGCGTGCAGATGCAGGTCGACGGCGCAAATGTGGGAGCAGCGGACACGGCCTCGCCGTACAGCTTCTCTTGGACCACGTCTTCGGTCGCCAACGGCAGCCACACGCTGACGGCGGTAGCCAAGGATACGACCGGGAACTCCGCGACGAGCGCTGGCGTGAGTGTGACTGTGAGCAACGCTCCGCCCGCAGTTTCAATCTCTTCGCCGACAAGCGGCGCGACTGTGACGGGTACGATCACCGTCAGCGCCAGCGCTTCGAGCAGCACTGGCATGGCTTCCGTACAACTCCAGGTTGATGGCAGTAGCGTCGGTTCGGCAGACACAAGTTCCCCTTATAGTTTCTCGTTGAACACCGCTAACTATTCGAATGGAAGTCACGCGCTGACTGTGGTTGCAAAAGATACCGCGGGCAACAGCGCAACCAGCACCGCAGCAAATGTAACCGTCAGCAACCAGTCGGGCTCCTCCGGGACGCTTGGCTGGACCGACATTACCAACCAACAGTTAAGCGGCAACTGTCCCCCGAACAATTATGGCGGCTACGGTTATAACTTCGCTTCCAATTGCAATGGCGTTGTTGATGCCTGGTCGGGTGGGATTGCCGATACAACCAGGAACCGGCTGTGGTTTTGGGGCGGCGGGCATACGGACTACGCCGGAAACGAGATCTACTATTACGATCTGAATTCGCAAGCAGTCGTGCGTGCCGATAATCCTTCTGACCCCACTCCCACTTGCACTCCGGGCTATTCCGACGGTACGCCCAGCTCCTCGCATACCTATGGAGGCCTTACTTACATTCCCGGCGCTGATGTGCTGTTCTTCTTCGGCGGTGGCGGCTACTGCCCTTCGGGATTCTCCGCAGACGACACTTGGACATTGAGCCTTGCGAACGTCGGCTCAGGAGCGCAAAAGGGCTGGCAAAACATGGACGCCACGCTAGGGAACAACGGGGTTCATCCATGCAACGACTATTACAACAGTCAGGCCGCCTACGATCCAAACACTCAGCTTGTATTTGTGAACGATACTTGCCAGGGACTATGGACTTATAACTACTCTACGAACTCCTACACTTTCCTGGCGAGTGCACCAGACAATATGTCCCTGTATGAAGACATAGTGATCGATCCAAGCCGAAAGCTCCTCTTGAGATTCGGCGGAGGAACGGCGGAGAAAATCAGCATTGCGCCAGGTAGCACATATGCGGTGACGAAGCTGACTGGAACGGGTTGTTCGGCTCTGATGAATGCCAACAATCCGGGCTTGGCGTTCGATACCGAAACCAATCTGATTACCGGCTGGCCGAACTTTGGGTCGGTGATTTACAGTTACGACCCAGACTCAGACAGTTGCAGCACCTCGACCTACACGGCAAACGCTCCAGCTAACTCCTCACAGTCTGGATCGGCAAACACCAGTAACGGAACGTTTGGCAGATTCCAATATTTCCCTACATTGGGACTCTACGCCCTGATCAATGAGTGGAACATTGACGTTCATACCTTGAGGCTCACAAGCACAGGCGGCACCGGGACCCCGGGGAGCACCGGGGGCACCGGCAGCCAGGGCAGCGTGACGATCTCAAATGTGGCCGCGACAAACATCACCTCCAATTCGGCAACCGTTACCTGGACCACCAGCCCCTCGGGCACGTCGCAGGTGATGTACGGCACGACCTCGAACATGGGGTCATCCACGACGGAAAACACAACCCTTTCAACCAGCCATTCCCAAACGATCTCCGGGCTGACTCCGAATACGCTGTACTACTACGGCGTGCAGTCGGTGGACTCTAGCGGGACCTCGGCCCTTGGCACTGGCTATTCGTTCGGCACGGCCAATACGTCCGCGCCTGCTACGCCGCCGACGGTGTCCATGACGGCGCCTGCAAGCGGTGCGTCGCTTTCCGGAGCGGTCACCATTTCGGCCGCCGCAACACCCGGAAGCAATGCAATTGCGAGCGTGCAATTCTTGCTCGACGGAGCCAGTTTGAGTTCAGCGGTTACAGCCTCTCCCTACAGCTTGTCGTGGAACACGACAACGGCAAGCAATGGCACGCATTCTCTTTCCGCCACGGCTACAGACACTGCCGGTAACTCTGCAAGCGCCGCCACCGTGAGCGTCACCGTTTCCAACGCGGCGAATGCCAGTTCGGACTTCGCCGCGCGCTGTGCCACGCCGGGCGTGATTCGTTGCATTAGTTTTGATACTGCAGCGACGATTACCGGGAATGCAGCACCGGGCATGCCGTTGATTATGTCCGGCCTTACAACTCCGACGATCGATAGCACGACGTATGCGTCTGGCGGCGGGTCGCTTTTGTTCACCGTGCCGGCAGGCCCTACGGCGTCGAATACATCGGGATCATACGATATCGATTTCTCGGATGATTTTTCTCAGCAGATCGATTCGCTGATCAATGGGGATCCGGCGTCTCTCACCACTGCTTGCGGAGGCAGCCCTTGCAAGAATGAAATCTGGATCCAGTGGCGGCAGCGCTTTGACCAGGGCATGCTGCAGCACTTTGCCAACTCGGAAGGCTGGAAGCAGTTCATCGTCGGCGAAGGCGACACCTCCTCGACCCTGGCTTACTCGTGCTCGGATCTTGAAAC
Organism: Candidatus Acidiferrales bacterium; assembly: GCA_036833535.1. Lineage (GTDB taxonomy): Bacteria > Acidobacteriota > Terriglobia > Acidiferrales > UBA7541 > Palsa-147. The sequence goes on from DAITPO010000002.1 coordinate 43,202, forward strand.
AGTGGTCGAGAATTCAAACCAGCTCGAAATCCCACGCATGTACCACAGTTGCGGGGTGAAGCTCGACGAGTACGATCCTCTCACCGTAAACACCGGGAAAACCGACAGCAGCGGAAATGGAATCTTCTCGCCGCAGAACGCAGCGGGAGGCTACCTCAACTGCACCTACACCGCGGAAATCAATATTCCCACCATTCCGCCGTGCGTCCCATACGTGGCCAACCAGTGGATGACGTTCCAGGTCCACATTCAGATTGGCACCTGGTATCCGGGCGGTGAGACCTCGAGCGGCGCGGCTCCGGGAACATTTAAACACGACAGCACAATCCAGTTGTATGTCGCGCAGGAAGGTCAGCCGTCGCAGCTCGTAATCGACTTCCATCCGGGCGCGACGTCCGCCGCATGCGACGCACAACAGACTGACATCCCGTCATGCCAGACGGGCTACGATTTAGTCAACCCAACGGCTTACGGACAAGCCGATGGCAACGGCAATATGATTCGTGAGAAGTTTGGGAAGATCTGGCTTCTCCCGTATCAAACGAATCTGAACTGCCCGAGCTGCACGGCCGGCCATACCTGGTACGACGAACTTATTATTGGGTACCAGCAGATTGCTGACCCGAAGTTCTGACGCAACGAGGCGGGTGCGCGAGCCATCTCGGGTGGGCTTGGCGCTCAGCGTGCCCGTCGACAGCGATACTGCGCAGGAATCGCTGGGAGTATTATCTCTCCGCGATGTCTTGCGGATTCTCGACTGCGCCCAATTTTGCGCCCGCCCTCCTTGATAACGCTTTACTGCGCGTCACCATCCTTACCTCTCACGCCGCGTGGATTCCTCGCATAACTACCTGGAGTTGGGTTCGCAGAACACGGTCTCGTAAGCAGCCACTCATTGCTTGTCTTCGCTTCCGTCGGAACTCATAATCCGTTGGTGCCGGGTGTGAATCCTGGCGGGCCCTACAATTTTTCTTTTTGCTGGGAGACGAGAAAATGCCCAATGACGCTCATCAAAGAGCCGCAGAGTTCCACGATCTCGCCGCGCACGCGCACCGCGTCGCGGCCACGCACCACGGTAAAGGCGACCATCTGACCGGCCACGAATATTCCCGGCAAGCCATGGAACACTCCGCCAAAGCTTATGAACTCGCGCAGGAAGCCTTTCGAAAATCAGAAAGCGCCGCGGGCAAGAAAAAGTAACTGCAGCGGGCTAGACTTCCGCCGCCAAAATCTGCGATAACGCCGCTATGAATTCGATCGCAAATCGACTTCAACAAGCAGCGATTCTCGAGGATCTGCCCAGTGGGATCACAAAATAATCGTGGAGGCTTTCATGGCTCTCAGCTATGCGAAAAATATTCGGCCGCTATTTCGTGACGATCCCGACGTCTCCGCAATGAAGGACTACGGCCTCGATCTTTCGTCCTACGCCGACGTGAAAAAAAGCGCACAAGCCATCTACGGCACTCTCGCCGACGGCTCGATGCCCTGCGACGGGAAATGGCCCGCAGATCGCGTCGCGCTCTTCAAACAATGGATGGACGAAGGCATGGCGCCGTAACCTCGTACCATCATTCCCAATCCCCCGTTTGAGCTCTGCCCCGCGCGGAATCGTTTCCATGCGCAATCTCGATTCAATTCATTGACTGTTCATCGTTTCTTCATCGCCTGTTCTCGCTTTCCACGCTAAATAGCCGCAATAGTCCAGCGCAACAAGGTGTCTAGCCGGGTATACGCACGCGCTCGCTCAACTGGCCAACCCAAGACAAAGGAGAACTTGCGATGAGTCTTGCCACTTCGCGGACGAAATCACGGGCAGGCACGCTCGCCCTACTTCTCGCCGCCGCCGTCATCATCGCGAGCCCCGCCGCTTACGGCCAGACCGGCAAAGGCGCCATCACCGGCCGCGCCGTTGACTCCACCGGCGCTCCGCTAAAAGGCGCGAAAGTAGTGCTGCAACCTGCGGACTTCTCCGCCGCGACGGATGATCGCGGAGAGTTCATCATCCAGAATATTGTTCCAGGCGCGTATACCGTCGTCGTCTCTTACGTCGGCTTCGAACCATTCACCTCCACCGTAACCGTAGCCGCCGGCCAAACTGCGCGCGTCGATGCCAGCCTGAAAGTCGCCTCCAAGAACGAGCAGATCATCGTCACCGCCGATGCCGCTCGCGGCGATGCCGAGGCCGTGAATCGCGAGCGCACCTCGGACACAATCTCGCAAGTCATCACTTCCGACGTCATCACCAGTCTCCCCAACGCCAACATCGCCGACGCCGTCGGCCGCCTCCCGGGCGTTTCTCTCGAACGCGACGAGGGCGAGGGCAAATACATACAGATTCGCGGCACTGAGCCGCGCCTCAACAATGTCACCCTCGACGGCATCAACGTCCCCTCTCCCGAAGCCGACGTTCGCCAGGTCAAGCTCGATTCGATTCCCGCCGATCTGGTCGAGTCCATCGAAATCAACAAAACCCTCTCCGCCAACATGGATGGCGATGGCATCGGCGGCTCCGTGAATCTGGTCACCAAGACCGCCGGCGACCAACCCACCATCAGCCTCAACGGGCTCGGCGGCTACACTCCGATCATCGGCGGGCGTTACATGGATCAATTCGACGGCACCATCGGCAAGCGCTTCGGTGCGGACAAGCGCTTCGGCGTGCTCTTCGGCGGCTCCTACGACTTCAACGGCCGCGGAATTGACGACATCGAGCCCGGCATCGATTCGGGTTTCGCCGCGCCCACTTATGACAGCATCGACCTCCGCGAGTATCGTTACGATCGGACGCGCTATGGCTTCGCCGGCAGCTCGGACTATAAACTTGGCGAAGGCTCAGGCCTCTATCTTCGCGGGCTCTATTCCGACTTCAAGGACTACGGCGACAAGTGGGTTTACACGCTGAATAGCGGCGATGTACCTGAGTTCGGAACTTCCAGCCGCCGTCCCGATTTTGGCATCGCCAGCTTGACCCTCGGCGGCAAGCATCTCTTCTCTTCCTCCTGGTTTAGTTGGGAGGTCGCGGCCTCGCGCTCCCGCCAGTTGTATGCGGCCGGCGATCCGAAGGCTACCTTTGATCCCATCCCGGGCACTCCGTTGTCCAATCTGACCAACTGCGTTTTCGATCCCGCCGCGACCACCGACAAATTTCGCCCGCAGTTCAGTCCCAATTGCACCGCCGCCGGCTCTCCCGTCTACGACCCAACGCAATACGAGCTCACCGCTCTGGCAGTCACGTCGCAGGGGCTCACCGCTCAATTGAATCTTCAGGCGGGCGCTTCCTACGGCAAGACCTACCACATCGGCTCAACCACGGGAATCCTGGAAGTCGGAGGCAAGGTTCGCAACGGCCACAAATTCCAGAATGCCACCGAAGACGACTATGTGCCGAGCGATACTGCACCCGCGATTGCCATGAGCCAGTTCCTCGACAGCTTCACCAATCCGAACTACTACAACAACAGCTACCGCTACGGCCCGGTCACGAACTACAACCAGATCGTTTCCTTCTTCAACACCAATCCCGGAGATTTCACCCTCGACGTAAGCGACAGCCATCTCAATACCGACCCGAACAATTTCGGACTCATCGAGCGTGTCTCCGCCGGCTACGTCATGAATACGTTTCAATTCAGCCGCTTTCGGATTCAGTTCGGCGTGCGCTTCGAGGGCACCCAGCTCGATATCAACGGCAATGTGGTCACCAACGATGTCAATGGCGATTGGGTCTCCACCGCGCCCAATACTTCAGATGCGTCCTACCTGAGCGTGCTCCCGAGCGTCTCGATTCAATACGCCATCGGCAAGAACACCGACATTCGCGCGGTTTACGGCCGCGGCATCGCCAGACCCGATCCTTTCGATCTCGTTCCCTTCGTACAGCAGGATTTTTCGCAGAATCCTCCGGCCATCAACATCGGCAATCCCGATCTCAAGCCCGAATACGCCAACAACTACGATGTGCTCTTCGAGCACTACCTCCTGCCTTTCGGAAAAATTACCGGCGGATTCTTTTTCAAGCAGCTCAGCGATCCGATCTATGAATTTGTTTCGCTACCCACGACCGGCGAATTCGCAGGCGATCAGGTCTTTCAGCTAAGGAACGGCTCGAACGGACATCTCTGGGGGTTCGAGATCGCCTACTTGCAGCGCATGACTTTCCTTCCCGGATTCCTCAGTGGCTTCGGTATCTCCGCGAATTACACTTGGACCGATTCGCGTGCCTATAATCTGCCCGGCCGTCCCGATACGCCCGCGCTTCAGCGCCAGGCGCCCAATCTTTGGAATGTGAGCCCCACGTACGACCGTGGCCGCGTTTCGATCCGCGCCGGGCTCTCGTACAACGGCCCGAGCATTTTCGCCTATCAATATCAGAGCGGCGGAAGTCCGGACTTCGGCCCGCACGGCCCTGCCGGAGATCAATATCTCTATACGCACTTTCAGGTGGACGCGCAGGCGGCCATTCGCGTCGCACCGGGCTTGCAGTTCATCTTTTCGGGATTGAACCTGACGAACTCGGTCTTCGGCTTCTACAACGGCAGCCAGCAATATGTCGCCCAGCGGGAATTCTACAAGCCGACCTACGAGGTCGGCCTGCGCTGGAATCCATCATTCGAGAAATGAGACTTGTGAGAACCGGTAAATCTTGCGAGGGCGTGGAGTCGACCGCGCCGCAGGTGCTGTGAAATCGCCGCGGCTCTAGCCGCTGAGGGCGAAATGGCCGAGTTCTCACATCGTCTCAGAGGATCGCTCTTGAACAAACGTGTAGCTGTGAGAACAGTGGTCCTCTTTCTCGCCGGGGCCTCGATCGCTGCCGCTCAAAACTCCGGGTCCACGCCTACGAAATCCCCCGCGGTTTCAACTGACGCCATTCTGGCCGGCGCCGGTGACATCGCCGACTGCGCCGATCTCTCCGGCGCGGAAGCCACCGCAAAACTCCTCGAAAAAATTGCCGGCACGATCATGGCCGTCGGCGATCTCGCCTATCCCAGCGGCGCCGCAGAACAATTCGCCAATTGCTACGACAAAACTTGGGGCCGCCTGAAAACCCGCACGCGCCCTGCTCCCGGCAATCACGAGTTCCACTCGGCCGGCGCCGCTCCCTATTTCGATTATTTCGGCGCGGTCGCGGGCGATCCGAAGAAAGGTTATTACAGCTACGATCTCGGCGCCTGGCACATCATCGTGCTAAACAGCGAATGCGACGAGCTGGGAGGCTGCGGCAGCGGTTCTCCGCAGGAGAAGTGGTTGCGCGCCGATCTCGCAGCGCATCCCGCCGTCTGCACGCTCGCCTACTGGCACAAGCCGCTCTTCAGCTCCGGAGCCAAGCACGGCAACGACCCGGAAATAAAACCGCTGTGGCAGGCCCTGTACGATGCCAACGCCGACGTCGTCGTCAACGGCCACGACCATGATTACGAACGCTTCGCGCCGCAAAATCCCGATGGCCTGCGCGAGCCTGCCCGCGGCATTCGCGAATTCGTCGTCGGCACCGGCGGCAAGAACACGCGCGAGTTCGCCAAGATCGAATCCACCAGCGAAGCCCACAGTACCGGCACATTCGGAATCCTCAAGCTGACGCTCCACGCCAAAAGCTACGACTGGGAATTCATTCCCATCGCAGGCGGCACTTTCCGCGATCAAGGCTCAGCACCGTGCCACTGAGCCGTACTCAAGCGTCTTCATTTCGCGCTGGATTCCGAGTTGACTTGGTAGAACGACGCGGCCTAGTATTTCAACCTGGACCGTTGCACCGTACGAAAATTCTGAAAGCCCAGCTAAAAGGAGTGCTTGCTCATGCACCGCACATTCGCAACATTGCTGCTCCTGATTCTCGCATTGCCGGTCGTCGCATCCGCACAAAATCCTCCCGCCGCGCCGAAGCCCGGGCCGGAAGTGAAAAAACTCGAAATTTTTGTCGGTACGTGGACCGACGAGGGAGAAATAAAGCCCGGGATGTTCGCTGCCACGGCAACCAAGTTCACCAACACCACCCACATCGAATGGATGGAAGGCGGCTTTTTCCTGATCGGCCATTCGGAAGAAACCAGCTCCATGGGCACCGAAAAGAGTATGGCGATTTGGGGCTACGACACCGAGAAAAAAGTTTATACGTATAACGAATTTGCTTCGAACGGCGAGACCATCACGGCCACGGGTACGCTCGACGGCGACACGTGGACATGGACCAGCGAGGCGAGCATGGGCGGCAAGATGTTTAAGAGTCGCTACGTTGTCAAGCAGGTGTCTCCCACGTCGTATACGTCCAAGTTAGAGATGCAGCCCGAAGGCGGCGCGTGGAGCACGGTCTTCGAAAGCAAAGCCACCAAGAAATAATTTCACGGAAGGACGGTCCGCACCGTCCTTCCTCCTCCCCTCCCACGCAGCGTGTACAAAACAAACGACGCGACCCTTTCCCAATCTAACGTGACGGGGTATTTTTAGAGAATGATTCGCATGTTTAAGCTTTGCCCAGAGCTGCTGGCCAGAGTGCTCGCCGCCATCGCGCTGATCGCGTTACTTTCCTTGGCGTCGCGCAGCAATCTCGCGCAAGAGCCGCAGCAGAAGACCGCCACTTCCGGCCTCGGCGGCGTCGGCCCCGTCGTGCAAGGCACGCCCGATGATCCGCTGCGCGATCCGCGCGAGATTCATCTGCACCACGTCAAGCAGCTCACCTTCGACGGCCAGAATGCCGAAGCTTATTTCAGCTACGACGGCCAGCGCCTCATCTTCATGTCCACGCGCGAGCCTTACAAATGCGATCAGATTTTCACTATGAACATCGACGGCTCGAATGTTCACCTGCTCTCGACCGGCAAAGGCCGCACCACCTGCGGCTATTTTTATCCCGGCGGCAAGCACGTGCTCTATTCCTCGACGCATCGCGCCGGAGACGATTGCCCCCCGCGGCCCGATTATTCGCATGGCTACGTCTGGGCTGTTTATTCGGCGTATCAGATGTATTACGCGAGCGATGACGGCAAGATCGAGAAGCCGCTCACCGAGCCGCCCGGCTACAACGCCGAAGGCACACTCTCGGCGGACGGAAAGAAGATCGTCTTCACTTCATCGCGCGACGGCGATCTCGACATCTACACCATGAATTCGGATGGCACAGATGTTCGCCGCCTGACCAACACTCTCGGCTACGATGGCGGCCCATTCTTTTCGCCCGACGGAAGATGGATCGTCTATCGCGCGCATCATCCCACGGGCGAGCAGGAAATCGCGCGCTACAAGTCGCTTCTCGCGCAGGATCTGGTCGAGCCGAATGAAATGGATTTGTGGCTGATGCGCAACGATGGTTCGCAGCAGCATCAGATCACGAACGTCGGCGGCGCAAGTTTCGCCCCGGCATTTTTCCCCGACAGCCGCCGCATCATCTTCTCCTCGAATTACGAACACCCCAGCACGAGCCAGTTCGAACTTTACGCCACCGATCGCGACGGCAAGAAAATCGAGCCGGTAACTTTCGCCGGCGGCTTCAGCGCTTTCCCGCAATTCTCTCCCAACGGCAAAAAGCTGGTCTTCATTTCCAACCGCAACGCCAAAGCCCCGCATGAAATCAACGTCTTCATCGCCGACTGGGTGCCCTAGTCGCGCAGTCTGGTCTGCCCTGCCACTGTACCCAACTTGGCCGTCCGGCCAGTAGAAGCCGACTATTGCATCGCTCATAATTTCCTGTCCCCGCCACCCAGCCCTCGGCGGCCCCGTAGAGCAATCAATGAAGAGCAAATACAAAATCCGCCAAGCCAAGAACTCGCCGAACGTGACGCGAGCGCTCCTCGTTCTCTGCGCATCCCTGTCGATAATCTTCAGCGCTGGCTGCGGCACAGCCAGCAGCGGCAAGACCGGTTCCGGCGGCGGTTCCGGTGGCGGCTCGAATCCTGGCGTGGCGATTTCTCCGTCGGGCGCGAACGTGCGCATCGGCGCCACGCAACCGTTCTCTGCGACTGTGACCGGTGCGGCGACTAATGACGTCACCTGGTCGGTCAACGACATGGTCGGCGGCGACGCCACGACCGGCACGATCAACGCGTCGGGTCTTTATTTCGCTCCGGCGACGCTTCCGAATCCGAATTCGGTGACGATCAAAGCCGTGAGCACCAGCGATTCCTCGCTCAGCGCAACCGTCACCGTCGATGTGCTCAATCCGATTCCCGCGATCAGCGGCGTGCAGCCCTCGTCGATCAACACCGGCGCATTCTCGCTCACCGTCACCGGCAGCAATTTCGTCTCCGGCGCGCAAGCAATGCTCGCGGGCGCAGCGCTCACCACATCCTTTGTCTCGTCAACGCAATTGACCGCCACGGGCAATGCAGCTTCGCCCGGAACTTTCGCCGTCAGCGTCACGAATCCCGATCCCGGCAGCGCCAGCTCCGGCTCCGTGAATTTGCTGGTCAACGGGACGACCAATCCGAGCGCTTGCAGCGGCATGAGCCTCGGCCAGGGCGGCAGCCTAAATGGTTTCCTTCCCTTCCCGGCCGACAACGCATGGAACACGGACATTTCCGGCGCGCAGGTGGATCCAAATTCCGCGGCCATCATTAATTTCATCGGCCCAGGCATCACGATGCATCCCGACTTCGGCGCCGGCCAATATCAAGGCAGCACCATCGGCATTCCGTACGTTGTCGTGGGCAGCGGCCAGCCGCTCGTGCCGATCGACTTCACGGCATACGGAGACGAAAGCGATCCGGGCCCGATGCCGGTGCCGTCCGACGCGCCGATCGAAGGCTATCCGAATCCCGGCAGCGGCGATCGCCACGTGCTGGTGCTCGACAACTCGAATTGCTGGCTCTACGAACTCTACAGCTCCTATCCCAACAGCGACGGAAGCTGGAACGCGGACTCCGCAGCCGTTTGGGACTTGCTGAACTACAATCAGCGGCCCTACACGTGGACTTCCGCGGACGCCGCGGGCCTTTCGATTTTCGCGGGCCTCGTTCGCTACGACGAAGTCGCGGCGGGCGAAATCAAGCACGCCATTCGCGTGACGTTTTCGCAAAGCCAGGCGGCCTTCGTGCTCCCGGCCACACACTGGGCGTCGAATACTTCGAATGCGAATGCGCCGCCGATGGGCATGCGGCTGCGCCTGAAAGCGAACTTCGATATTTCCGGATTCTCCGCGTCGAATCAGGTGATTCTTACAGCGCTGAAAAAGTACGGCATGATCATGGCCGACAACGGCAGCTCGATGTACATCAGCGGCGCGCCCGACGATCGCTGGAGCAACGACGACTTACATTTGCTCAACGGCGTCTCGACCTCGGATTTCGACGTCGTAAAGATGGACACGATTTACACCGCCTCGAATGTGCCGCAAGGCTCCGCGCCGGCGATCAGCAGCTTCACCGCCAGTTCGACAAGCGTCTCCGCCGGAACGCCAGTCACGCTGAATTGGAACACCTCGTCCGCGTCGTATCTGGTCGTTTCACCGGACGCAGGCGCAGTGCGCGGCACGAGCGTCACTGTGACGCCGGCAACGACGACGACCTACACGCTCTACGCCACAAACGCCTTCGGCCGCACCACCGCGCAAGTCACCATCACCGTCCACTAGACTCAAGCAGCGCCGGCGCTACCATAGAAATTCTGGCGACGAAGTTGCTTCACGCATTGGCTGTGCTCCGCAATACTGGCAATTGTTGGGGCGAGAATCTAACGAGAAAAAGAGATGAATCGCACAGTATGGATGAAAACATTTACGTGTGCGGCAGCGCTGGTCGCCGTGCTCGCCGTAAACGCCGGCGGACAACATTCTGGGGCGCGATTTGCCGACGGATTGCCGATCGATCGCGCGCTGGCGGCGGAGCTGCAGCAGGCGATCGAGCATGAATCTCCAGCGCCCACTGCGATCGTGGTGGCGGACGTCGAGTCAGGAAAGATTTTGGCCGCGCGCGGAATGGACGTGGCGGCGCACCGGCTGGAATCGCCGGGCTCGACAGTGAAGCCGTTCGTGCTGATCACGCTGCTGGAATCGGGACGGCTCGATCCGCAGAAGAAGCTTTTGTGCCATCGGCCGCTGTGGATCGGCACGGTGCGCATGGATTGCACGCATCCGGAAGACGTGACGCAGCTCGATGCGATGGAGGCGATCGCGTATTCGTGCAACTCGTACGTGGCGCAGGCGGCGGTGCGCTTCGATACGGATGAAGTCGTGCAGCTCTATCGCCGATTGGGATTCGATTCGGCGTCAGGGCTGGCAGAAGGCGAAGCGACGGGGCGAATCGAGCGGACGGGCACACGCGAGGACATGGAGCTGGAGGCGCTGGGGCATCGCGGCGTGGAGGTCACGCCGCTCGAGCTGCTCGAGGCGTATCGCAAGCTGGCTTTGCGTGTGCGCCGCGGCGGCATGGCGGATGCCGATGCGCCGGTGCTGGCCGGGCTTGAGGGCTCCGTGGAATTTGGCATGGGACATGCAGCGCACGTGGATGGGATGAAAATCGCGGGCAAGACCGGAACGTCGGAAGCGCCCGGGCGGCCGCAGTCGCATGGATTTTTTGTGGGCTATGCGCCGGCGGAGAAGCCGGAGATTGCCGTCATGGTTTACGTCGAGCGCGGGCACGGAGGAGATGCAGCGGCGATGGCGCAGCCGGTGCTTGCCGCGTTTGCGAAGCATCCGAGATCGCCTTGAAAATCGCGCGCGCCGTCGGGATCGTTCTGCTGTTTGCGCTCGGGCTGGTGCCCAGCACAACTAGCGCGCAAGATGTGCGCGTCGGTCTCTTCACCCTGCATCCGCCGGCAGCGGCCACGATTCGAGCTGTCAGCGGCGAATTGCACTGGCGCAGTTGCCCTGCGTGCAAGGAAAAATCCGGTGCAAGTGTTTCCGTGCGAGCGTCGGGCGAGCGATTGATGATTGTCGGAGCCGACGGCGCCCGTGAACTGCGTGTCACCGGGAATTACCGCATCGAAGCGGGCGAACTTCCAGCAATCGATCTGCATTTTCCTTTGCGCGTTGAGGTGCGCGAAGACCATCTGAGCTTCTCGGTCACCGTGCCGCAGGAAGAATACGTCGCAGAAGTGTTGGCAGCCGAGGCGAGCGATTCGTGGAAGGATGAAGCGCTGAAGGCCATGGCCGTCGCGGTGCGCACTTATGCTGACCGATTCCGCGGGGCGCATGAAAAAGATGGATTCGATTTCTGCGATACGACGCATTGCCAGGTGGTGCGCTGGAATTCGAGGAATCCGCGAGCGCGCGCGGCGGTGGAGGCGACGTCCGGCGAGATTCTGGAATTCGATGGCGCACCGGCGCGTACCTATTACCACCAAAATTGCGGTGGGATGGTGGCAGCGTCGAACGAAATTTGGCCGGACATTTTTGCGACGTATCTGCGCGGTCACTCCGATCCCTATTGTGTCGTATCCGGCGATTTGAAGTGGGAAAGCGTGATCGCGCTGGCGGATGTGGATGCGGCGTTGCGCGCGGCGGCGCTTGCGCCGCCGAAAGGCTGGACGGAGATCGAGATTGCGGGGCGCTCGGCGAGCGGCCGGGCGCAGAAACTGCGGCTCGCGGGCGGCGCGGCGGATGATTTTCTGATTTCCGCGTCGACATTCCGCTATGCGGTTTCGCGATCGCTTGGATGGAACAAAATTCGCAGCGATCTCTTCGAAGTGCGCACCGAAGGCGATCGCGCGGTCTTTTTTGGACGCGGCGCAGGGCATGGAGTAGGAATGTGCCAGACCGGCGCGGAAGAAATGGCCGTCGAGGGCAAGGATTATCGCGAGATTTTGGATTTCTACTATCCGGGGACGCAGCTGGCGAAGCAGGGCGCCGCGGCGCAGTGGCAGAAACGCTCGAGCGAACATTTTGAGCTGGAAACTACAGCGCCGGAGCAGGACGAGTCTGTCTTGCCAGTAGCCGAGAAGCTTTTGGCCGAAGAAGAGAAAAACGTCGGCTCGGATGTTCCCTTTCGCGTGCAGTTGAAAATCTTTGCGACAATGGACGCGTATCGGGATCAGACGGGACAGCCGGGATGGGTAGCAGCGAGCACGCGCGGACACGTCATCCGTCTGCAGCCGCTGGCGACGCTGAAAAGCAAAGGCGTTCTCGAATCCACGCTGCGGCATGAACTGCTGCATCTGCTGGTGGAAGAGAAAGCGCGGGCGGGGACGCCGGTCTGGTTCCGCGAAGGGCTGGTGCTCTATCTATCGAGCCCCTCGATGAGTGGAGCACCGCATGACGCCGCGGATATCTCGATGACGATCGAGCAAATGGAAACGATATTGGAAAAGTCGCAGAAGCGCGACGAAGTCGAGAAAGCCTACACAGCGGCGCGAGCTCGTATTGCTTCTCTCGTGCGAGAGCATGGCAAGGAAACGGTTCTTGGGTGGCTAAGCCGCGGGATTCCCCGCAGCATCACTGGCGGTGACGGCGACCGGGCGGCTCAAGCGTCCCACGATTGAGCAGACCAGCAGCCACGACGCGACGGCGAGAATGTAAGACGCCGAGAGACGCGCGGCCAAGCTGATGGCTTCGAGATGTAGCGTGGGATTCTTGAACTCGGGCGACCATTCCATGAGCGACGCCGGCGCGATGAATCCTGCCGCCGCGGCGAGAAGCAGCACCAGCCAGTAGGTGACGCGCTTCGCAGAATTTTTTACCGCCGCGCCGCCCGGCTTGCCGAATGCACGAAAACCGGAGTTCGCAGCTTCGACGAGCAGCGGTAGCACCAATCCCGGAATCAGCACCCAGCGGATCGCGAACACAATTCCTTCCAGCGCGATTTGAAACCACGATGGCTCGAGATGCCGGCGAATGAATTCCGGCAGCAGCGAGCGAACGTAAAACGGCAGCGTGAGCTGCAGTGGCTCGGTGGAATCGAGCAGCGCCCAGAGCACAACAATCAGCCCGGCGCACGCTGCAACCGCGAAAATATTTCGCACCGTGCGGCGAAACGCCTCGCGCACTCGAGCTTGCGCGCCGCGATTCTGCTCAGAATAGAAATTGAGCGTGCCGGCGTGGAGAACCAGCGCGGCCGCGGCGAAGACGACGATCACCAGGCCGTTCAGCAGCAGATGGAATTCGGTCGCCACGGGCAGCAGCAGCCAGCCGACGAACAGCGCAAAGAGCAGCGGATTGGCTATGAATTGAATGAGCCACACGCGCTTGCTGTGAAGCAGGCTGGAACCGGCATCGTGAAGAATTTCGAAGCGCGACATTATTTCACCTCGATGATTGCCGCGTCGGTGGTCGCCTGGATCGACGGCTGGTACATGGGCTGGACCATCGCGGGGCTCACATTGAATTTTCCGGGATTCACAATTTTCAAGAGATATACGTACTCATGATGACGGCCGTAGAAATCGGTCTGGAAGAACGCCGCGCGGTCGTCGTGAAGTTCGCGGCTGACGTACCAGCGCTCCCACCAGGCGGGCTTGCTGGCGAATTCATAGAGATCGTCGCGCGAAATGGATTCCGCGCCCGCGGGAATCGGATCTTCGATCAGCAAATAGTGCCAATCGCCGCCTGCCACCGTGACGCGAACGGCGACGACATCGCCAACGTGCAGTTCGCCCACGAGCGGATCGAGGCGATACACGATGCGATCCTTCAGTTGTTCGGGCGAGAGGCGATAGTAATCGCGCGTGATATTGAGCGAGAGCCTGTTCTGCTGGATCACGCGCTTCTCGTTCGAGTAGTAGCGGCCGCTGGCGGACCAATAGAGGCGGCCGGTGCCGGATTTGTGGATGTGAATCGTGTTGGCGCCGGGGTGCAATTGCGCCGCGTCGAGATGAATGTTCGGCTGCGTGACGCTGAAAGAATCGGCGGACGTGAATTGATGCGCGAGAGCGAACTTGCCGTTGATGGTGAGCTCGGCTTTGAAATTAGCGTCGAGTTCGTGGCTGGCTTTGACGTAGTCGGTGAGACCGAAAATCACCATCGCGGTTTCCTTCGTGCTCACCCAGAAATATCCGCCATCGCGGTGATTGACCAGCCAGAACACCGCTTTCGGTAGCAGCGCGCTATCGGGCTTAACGCGGCTCAGCAATTGAACTGCGTACGCCGTGGTTTCCGCGTTGTCGTCGAATTCGAAGCCCATCAAATAGTCGTAGCGCGAAGGCCAGTAAGCTTCGAGTTCGCTTTCGGTGACTTGCGACGCGACTTTGTCGGCGATTTCTTTGGCGCGACGAGTTTCGCCATTGATTTGCAGCGCGAGGCCGAGCATCGCGAGGCCTTGCGTGTTCATCGCATCGCGCTTTTCCCAAGTGGCTTGCGTCAGCTTGCCCTTGAAGACATTGTTGAGCGCGAGCGCGTAGATCACATAGGCCTGCAAATTCGGCTCCATGTTCGGCGAGCGATCGAGCGAGGTGAGCAGATATTGCTCGGCGTGGGCGAGCACGTCGGGATCGACGTCGTATCCCGCGGCGTGCGCCTGTCCGAACCCGCTTACGACATACGCGGTCATGAACACGCGGGAATCGTCATCTTTCCACCAGCCCCAGCCGCCATCTTCGTGCTGGAAGCCCTTGAGGCGCTCGATGCCCGCGGCAATTTTCTTTTCGAGTTCGGGCGTGTCCACCGTGGATTGGAGGTGGAGATCCTTCATGGCTTTTGCGACGACGACGTCGGGAAGGAAGCTGGACATGGTTTGCTCAATGCAGCCGTAGGGATAACTGGTGAGATAGTCGAGCGCATTGAAGAGACTGCCGGCGACCGACGAGCTCAGCGTGACATCGAGAGAGGGCGCGGATTGATCGGGATTGCCGGCAAGAGTGATGGCGACATCGTTCGTGGCGTCAGCGGCGAGAATGCTGCCGGATTTTGCGTCGTTGAGTTTCACGCCGAAAGGAATCACTGGAAGCGTGAGTTCGAGCGCGTCGGATTCTTCGTTGGTCAGCGCTTTCGCTAGCAGATCGGCTTCGGAAACGGATTGCGCGCGCACGCGCCAGTCGAGTTTGGCTTCGCCGCGGCTGGGAACTTCGATTTCGCGCGTCTGGCCATCGAGAATATCGAGGCCTTTAAGGGCGAGCGAGACGTGGACGGTCTTCGAGGTGGCGAGATAATTGTGAACGATCGTCGAGACGACTACTTCATCGCCCTGGCGGAAGAAGCGCGGCACAGCCAGGCGGACCATCAGATTTTTGCGCACGATCACGCGATCGACGGCGCTGCCGACTTTGGTGTCCGCGGTGACGCCGCGAACCGTGGCGCGCCACGTGGTAAGCGAATCGGGGAAATTCAGGTCGGCGTGGGCGCGGCCGTTGGCGTCGGTGCGCACGTCGGCGAGCCACAGAGCTGTATCGGGAAAATCTTTGCGGACTTTCGGCTCGACGAGGGCTTCGGACGGCTTGAGTTGCGCGAGAGCGGTGCGATTTTTGGATTGGTAGGCCAGGAACATCTGCTTCTTGCCGGCCTCGCCGTTGAAATAATAGCTGAGCGAAGCTTCGGTGGAGACGCGGTCGTAGACGTTGGCGTAGAAGAAATCGTGGATGTCGCCCGAAGCTTCGGGAGCGATGGCGTAAATCGCTTCATCCACTATGCCCAGCGAGAATTCGCCTGCGACAGGCTTGTTGTTGGCGTCGCGGGCGATGATCGTGTAGCCCGCTTTCTGGCCCGGCTGGAATTGATCTTTGGTGCGCTCGATTTCGATGTGCAGCCTGGTTTGACTTGCAGGCACTTTCAGATTGCGCGCGGATTCGTAGAGCTTGTTGTCGTTTAGAAATGCGGCGGCAACGAAGACGTTGGGTTGATCGTTACTGAGCAGCGGGATATCCACGGTGATCGTCTGCGATTTCGCGTGGACGACTTTCTTCCAGTGAATGCTGCGGCCTTCGGTGGTGACCAGAACATGCGCGTCGGCGACGCCGGTCATGATCAGGACGTGCGCGGTGTCGCCCACTTTGTAGGATTTTTTGTCGGCGATCAGGCGAATCTGGCGGCGGCCTTCGCCCCACCAGCCTTCGTCGAAATCGTTGCCGGGAATCCAAAGCCACGCGCTTCGATTGACTTCGCGATTTTCGGGAGTGTTGGCCGTGGCTCTGAGGGTGAAGCTGCCTGATTCAGAGGTGATGAAGGTGAGGCGCGCGGTTCCGTCTTCGGCGGTCTGGCCGTCTTGCGACGCGACCACGATTTCGTTCATTTTTGAATAATTCCATTGGTTGCGGACTAGATCGACGTGCACCGGCGTGCGCACGGGATGGCCGTCGTAATCGCGCGCGACGACGATGGCGGCAATTTTGTCGCCGGGCTTGTAAATGTAGCTTTCTGTCGAGACGCCCAGTGCGAACGTACCGTACGTGGCGACCACGAAATTGACGCCGGAGATTTCGCGATTGGCGTCGTCGGTGACGCGCGCTTCGATGCGATAGCGCAAGTCGCTGTGATGTTCGTCGGGCTTCGTGGGGATATGAACCGCGAGCTTGCCGTCGGCGTCGAGCTTGCCGGATTGTTCGGAGGTTTGCTGGCGATCGTAATCGTAGTCATAGTCGCCTTGGGAATCGGAGTCGCCGCCGCCTTCTTCTTCCTCGCCGGAATTTCCTTCATCGTCGCGATCGATGTAAGGAGTCCAGAAAGAAGACGTGTGAACCACGTATTTGACACTCGCGCCAGCGACCGGCTCGCCGAAGTAATACTTGGCCTCGATGGTGGCGGTGATTTCATCGCCTTGCAGCACGCGCGGCAGCGACGGCGTCACTTTCACTTCGTACTCGGGCTTCTTGTATTCCTCGACATGGAAGCCGCCATTGGCGGAGCGGGCGTTGGCGTCGCTTGTCGTTACAAAGATCGAGTAGTAGCCGAGTGCGGCGTTCGTGGCCAAAGTGAGATCGCCATGAATCGTGCCGAATTGCGAAAGCGGGAGCTTGGTTTGCAGCACGCTCTTGCCGGTCGGATCCTGTATCTCGACTTGCACCTGTTTGCCGGACGGAAGTTGATACGCGTCGCCATTGTGAGCGCGCAGAATCACTTTGAAATGAACGGTGTGGCCGGGGCGATAGATGGGCCGGTCGGTATAGATGTAGCCGGTGATGTCTTCGCCTGGATTGCTGCTCAAATTCCACGCGTAGGGCGTGAGGATGGCGACGTCTTCGCCATGGACGGCGACGATGCGAATGTCCTGATAGCGGCCTTGTGGGAGCGCGGATTCAGCCAGGCCATTCGCGTCGGTGCGAAGTTTCGATTGTTCCTTGGCGTCCGACCAGATGCGCACATCGGCGCCGGAAACTGGCGCGCCGGTGCGGCGATCGGCCGCAAATGCTAGAACTTGCCCCGGCGCCATTTTGGTGATGATCCCGAGTTCGCTGACGATGACGATGGTGTAAGCGCGCAGTTCGCCGTTCGTGGCTTCCACCAGGTACACGCCTTTGCCCAAGGAATTGATGGGGATGCTTTCGCGCTCGTAATAAAAATGCGAAGGAACTTCCTGGTGCCAGCGAAGGACGAGCTGCGAGCTATTGAGCAGCGGGACCTGCGCGAAAATGTCGGCCGTTGGAGGAATCGCGCCGGGCTTGCCGCCTGCAGATTGCGGATTCGCTTTACGCTCCTGCGCTTCGCGGATTTTTTCGCGCGATTCATCGGAGAATTGCTCGCGGAAGAAATTGCGGATGCTGGTCCAGATTTTGTGCTTCCAATCGTGGAAACGCTCGATGGGCGTCGCGGCTTCGACATGTTCTTTCGGCGTCGAGGTCCCGAAATTGTGCGGGTCGGCCAGGCGTTCGAAGAAGACGGCGGGATCGTTGACCTTGTAAACGCGGAACTCCAGCGCATTGACTCCACTGGATGACAGGCGAACGCTCACTTTGTCGCCGGGGAGGAATGTTTCGTTCGTCGAGAGAGAGAAATAGGCTTCAGAGCGGCGTCCTGCTGTGGGGACGGCGCAGAGCAATGGGAGCATGAGAAGAAATGAAAAGCGGCGGAGCACGTTAGTTGCCCTCCCTCAAAACGTTCCAGCGATAAACGCCGAGAAAATTGGAATTGCCCGCGACGGGCCGCCAGCGCGGCGATGGGTGATCGAGCAGTTCGGCGAGGGTGACGCGGCGCATTTCGCCCGGCGCTTTGCCGATCGGGCCGGTGTGATAGACGACGACCGCTCCGCGCCAATCGGAAATTGGCTCCGGGAGCCAGGAGCTTTCACCGACGTAGATCATCGAGTGGTAAGGCTCGTCGGTCTCGAGTTGGCGATAGAAGAGGAGATCGCCGGCACGGGCGTCCCGGACGTCGCGAGAAACGAAGTGCGTGTTCAGGGATTTCAGCGTCTTGGCGTCGGCGAATTCGGCGAAGGCGCCGTTGCTGGCGTCGGATTCTGAGGCTGGGCCTGCTGCAACGCGGAAGAGGGCTGCTCCTAGCGGCGTGAATGGGTAGCGGTATTGGGCGATCGCGCCGGGGTCGGTGAGCGGCGTGATGCCGGTTTCGCGCGTCCAGGCGGAATCGTGGGTGCGGAGCGCGTTGCGATAGGAATAGCGGAGAAGCGCGGCGCAGTCGTTGATTTCGGCTGGCACTTCGGCGGGTTGGCGGAAAGCTTGATATTCCGCGATCAGCGCGAACCAGCGGCGGAAGGATTCGCGGTCGGCGGCTGCGTCGAGGCGGAGGAAATCGGGGGTCCCGTCGGCGTAGCGGTCGGACCAGAGTGCTGGCTGGCTTCGCGGTTTCGTACGGGAGCTTGTAGTGTTCGCGTTAGCTGCTGCCGCGAGGGTGCCCTCGTTTCCGGAGACGCGGGCGGTTAGTCGCGCTGGAGAGGATAGGTAGAGAAAGCCGCTCGCGGCGCCGATGACCAATGCATTTGCAGCTAGCGATAGGAGGACCGTTGGCCCGTGGCGCAGGAGCGCTTTCATTGGCGGTAGCGCTGGTTGATGGCTGGGTAGAGCTTCGATTCGCGTGTGCATGGGCGCCGTCCTCTGGGTTCGGCGATGGCAACGTGGAGAGAGTGAGCAAGAGGGGTGCCAGCGGAAGTCGCAGCTATATGGGCATTTTGGAGAGGTCGTGCGAGTCAATGCGTGTCAGAGATGCGACGGCGTATGTGGTGGGACACGGAGTTTGTGAGCGTGGGGGGCTGGAACGCGAGAGGGTATTGAGACCCGGAGTCCGCGCGTGCGTGTTGCTCGTAGCGGTTGATAGATCGTCGGATGCCGGCCCCTCGCAGATCGGGGTAAACAGGGGCGGCAGCGCTACTGGGGTCGGATGAAGAAACGCTGTTTGTCTATGTTGGCCGGGACTGCTACGTCGAAGAAACCCACCATCATTTCATCCGTGGTTTGATCGCCCCAGATGACCGAGCGGGATGCATCCGGGTTGTGCGGGTTCTTGGTGGAATTGTCGTACCAGGCTACGGCCTGGAGCGTCGTTCCGGCTTTCAGCGGGAGCGGGTCGGCCAGGCGATAGCTCATTTGCCAGTGGAAGTGATAATTGACGCGGAGGAGCGGTTCGAGGCTGCCGTTTTTGCGGACGATGTTGTACTCGAAGCGCTTGCCGCGCAGGTGCATGTGCGGGAAGAAGCTGAGCAGCGTGCAATCATTCGGCAGCGTGCCGTGGACTTCAACGCGGAAATCATCCACGCCGGGTGGAATGACGAATTTGTCGTTGGTGAGCTGAAGCGTCAGAACACGTTGCGGCGGGGGCGTCTTGGCAAAGATGAGCCCGGCGCTGGTTTGATCTTCGGCGGCACGGCCGTTCGTGGTGTAGTGGATTTGAAAGACGAGGTCGGAACCCGCGGGGATGAACTTGGCCATGTTGGGGGGCCAATCATCCGGCGAGCTTCCCGGCGCGTAAACGAGTAGGACGTCGCTGTCGGTCCAGCGCGCATCGCGGCGCAG
This sequence comes from Candidatus Acidiferrales bacterium, assembly GCA_036833535.1. GTDB lineage: Bacteria > Acidobacteriota > Terriglobia > Acidiferrales > UBA7541 > Palsa-147. The sequence continues at coordinate 62,951 of DAITPO010000002.1, forward strand.
CTTTTCATCGGCGAACATGGGGGCGGTGAAAGGCGTGCCCACCGGCGCGCCGCGCAGCCATTTCGAATCGGGCGGGCGAACGTACACGACCGCGTGATGGAGGTGCTCGGGGCTTGAGGGATGTACCTCGACCTTCTGCACCCATTTGTCCTCGGTGAAACCAGTGGGAACGATTTCGTAGGTGTATTCGACTGTGCCTTGCGCGGGGATATGTACCGCGACCGGCATCTGCACGATTTTGTCCGGCTGAGGAATGTTCCAACCGGCATTCCAGTGGCGCGGAGGAGGAGCGTCCGCCAGATTGCCGGCTGGCGCGCCTGACTCAAACCAAGCGACTAGCGCAGTGATTTCGTCGTCCGAGAGCGAGGGATCGTTCAAGAAGCGGCCGATCTTTGCATCGGCGAACCATGGCGGCATGGTGCGGCTTGCGGCGGCATCGGCAATCGCGGCGGCTTTGCGCTCGGCTTGCTCAAAGGTTTCGAGTGGAAGCGCGGGGATTCCGCCGCTGCGGTGGCAGCTTTGGCAGTGAGATTGGAGGATCGGAAGGACGTCGCGGTAGAAAGTCGGATGCGCCTTGGTTGAATCTTGTGACTGCGGAGCGGCGACTGCAATTCGAGATGGTCCGGCGATTTTCGTTGCGAAGAAGAACGAGGCAAGGGCGATGGCGGCGAACTGCAACTCTCTCGATGTCCCGCTCGTCATATCGATTTGATTCTACGGCAATCGGCGCAATTCGCCGACGCAGGATGTAGCACAGCCCACACTTGGCTGTGTGCTTTCTCGCCCGCGGCTATCATCGAATCAGAGGAACAGGCGGACACAGGCAGGAGTGCCTGTGCTACTGGCGCGAAGCGTTTGATACACTCTTTCGGCTTGAGTGCGGAGGAACGAGGATGAATCGGAAGATGGGCAAATCGTTGGCAACGGGGCTGGGATTCGCGGGCGCGCTGGCGTTCGCTTTTGCCGGAGGTCACGCAAGAGCGCAGGCTCCTGCGGGCGCCAAGCCGAAATCGACGCAGGAGCAGTTCAAGAATATTCAGGTGCTCAAGGATTTGCCGGCCGATCAGCTTATTCCGGCGATGCAATTCATCGCCGCTTCTCTCGGCGTGGAATGCGAGTTCTGCCACGTGCAGGGAGCAATGGACAAGGACGACAAGCAGACCAAGAAGACGGCGCGCGAAATGATGTTGATGATGATGGCCATCAACAAGGAGAACTTTAAAGGCAATCGCGAAGTCACCTGCTTTACCTGCCATCGCGGCGCGAACGATCCGGTCGGCACGCCGATTATTTCCGACGAGCCGCCCAAGCCGGAAGCTGAGAATGAGGCGATCGCCGCGAAGCCGCTGCCGACGGCCGATGAGATTCTCGACAAATATCTGCAGGCTGTCGGCGGGCGCGAAGCGGTGGAGAAAATCACCAGCCGTGTCGAAAAGGCTTCGCTCTCCGTTCCCGGCGGGCCGGAAGTGCCGATCGATATCTTCGCCAAGGCGCCGGACAAGCGCATCTCGATGATGCACACGCGTGACGGCGACAGCATTACGGCATTCGACGGGCACCAGGGCTGGCTGAGCAATCCGGGCCGTCCGGTGCGGCCGATGACGGAGCAGGAAAGCAATGTGGCTGGCCTCGACGCACAGTTGCACTTTGCCGCCGACGTGAAACAACTCTTCACCAGTTTTCTCGTGCGTCCGGCGGAAAAGATCGGCGAACACGAAGCCTATCTCGTGCGCGCGATTAAGGAAGGCAAGCCGCCGGTACGGCTGTATTTCGACACCGAATCCGGGATGCTGGTGCGCATGATTCGTTACACCGAGACTCCGCTGGGGCGAAATCCGTCGCAAGTAGACTTCGCGGACTACCGCGTCGCGGACGGCGTCAAGATTCCCTATCGTTGGACGTTGGCGCGGCCGGGGCAGAGATTTACAATTCAAGTGAGCGAGGTGAAGCAGAACGTGCCGGTGGAGGATTCGCAGTTCGCGATGCCCGCGCCGCCTCCGGCTCCGCCGAAAGCGAATTAGCAGGCGCGCTGCGCCGCGTGAATTTGTCTTAGTTAATTTGGAAGGAGAAAACCATGGCCGAGAAAGTCCCCGAGAAGTTCGCCGATCTGTTTCAGAAGAAAGCGTTCGCCAATTTGGGCACGTTGATGCCGGATGGCAGCGTGCAGGTGACGCCCGTTTGGGTGGATTACGACGGGCAGTACGTGCGCGTCAATACGGCGCGCGGGAGGCAGAAGGACAAGAACATGAAGCGCGATCCGCGCGTGGCGCTGGCCATCGCCGATCCGGAGAATCCGTACCGCTATTTGGAAGTGCGCGGGCGCGTGGCGGAATTCACCGAAAAAGGCGCGGACGAGCATATCAATTCGCTGTCGCAGAAATATTTGGGGCAGGCGGTTTATCCGTACCGGCAGCCTGGGGAAGTTCGCGTGATGTATAAGATCACGCCGGAGCATTTCAGCACGATGGGTGGTTAGTGGCTGAACTGGTTGCGCCGCGGTGGATTTTGAGATGTGGCGGGCGCTTGTGGTCGTAAGATGCCGGCGGGGACGCCGGCGCTACTTAAGAAATTCGCGGAGGCGGGCGTAGCCGTTGCGGCTTACTGGAATTTTTGCGCCGTTGGTCAGGACTGCTACGTGGGTATCTTTTCCGTAGGGCTCGATTTTTGCCACTCGCTCTAAATTCACTATGAAAGAGCGATGGACGCGCAGGAACCGTGCTGGATCTAGGATTTTCTCAAGGCTCGAGATGGTTTGCTGCTTCAGGTGCTTTTTTCCTTCGGCGCAGAGCGAGACGTAGTCGTCTTGCGCTTCCGCGTAATCGAGCTTGCCTACTGCGATGATTTGCACGCGCGTTCCGTCTTTCACCACGATGCGCTCGGCAAATTGCGCGGGCGGGCGCGCTTCCGCGGCGAGATCTGCCGGAGCGGGGATTTTTCCGCCGAGACGCTCGCGGGCGCGCGTCAAGGCTGATTGCAGGCGGTCCGCTCCGAAGGGCTTCAGTAGATAGTCCACGGCGTGCGCTTCGAAAGCGCGAATGGCGTATTGATCGTAAGCCGTAGTGAAAATGATGGCCATGTCGGTGCCGGTCAACTCGAGAACTTCGAAGCCATCGAGTTTGGGCATCTGGACGTCGAGGAATAGGAGATCGGGCTTCAGCTCGGCTACCGCTTTTACGGCTTCGAAGCCATTGGCACATTCGGCGGCGATTTCGATTTCTCCGTGGGCGCGAAGAAGTTCGCGGAGCATCTGGCGCGCCAGCTCTTCGTCATCGACGATCACTGCGCGGATTTTCGTTTGTGCGTCGCCGCTCACAATGCGCTCGCCTTTCGTTCCGCCGGGAGCGTCATGCTCACGCGGAAAGCGTCGCCATCGCTGGTCGCATCCATGCGCGCGCGGCTGCCGAAGGCCGTTGCCAGCCTCCGGCGAACATTTTCCAGGCCGAGGCCGTTGCGGCGTTTCTTCGGCGCCTCGGCATCCCATTGGTTTTCCACGACGATTGCCAAGTTCTCGCCCTCAGGACGGATGACGAGGCGAACCCAGCCGCCATCAACGAGATTCGAGATGCCGTGCACGACGGCGTTCTCGACCAGCGGCTGCAAGAGCAGCGGCGGCACCTGGCAATCCAGCGATTTTTCGTCCACTTGCTCCTGCATTTCGAGACGCGCGCCGAAGCGCACTTTTTCGACGCTTAGGAAGGATCGCACGAGAGCCAGCTCTTCTTCGAGCGGGATCAGATGTTTTTCGCCGAGGCCCAATGTGCGGCGGAGGAAATCACCGAGCAGGATGCACATCTCGCGGGCCTTCGCAGGATCGGAACTGGTCAACGCACTGATGGAGTGAAGACTATTGAAGATGAAGTGCGGATTGACCTGCGCTTTCAGCGCGCGCAGCTCGGCATCGCGGGCGAAGACTTGCGCTTCAAGCGCGCGTTGCTCGGCGCGCCGCGAAGCCTCGATGGCTATGAGCACGTAGAAAAGTCCGACCGCAAGGAGATAGAACAACACTCCCAGAGCGAAAACGAGCGCGGTAATCTTCGCAACCTTCGGTTGCAGCGCGGTGAAATTGTTCAGGCGGGAGAGTCCCGAGCCGAGGGCGCGCGCCAACAGCACCCAAAAGCCGCCAGCGATGACCGCTCCGATTCCGTGCGCCACGACCAGCGATGAAATCCCAGATCGCTCCAGAGGATTTCCCCGGCAGGTGTACCAGGCGGAGAGGCACATAAAGGCGTAGAAGAGGCTCAGAGGCGCGACCAGCGCGATGGCTTCGCCCCAGCGGAATCCCGCGGTGGCTACAAAGAGATAGGCGACCAGGCCCGCGAGAGGAATCCACGCGAGGAGATAGAGCGTCAATCGCCGGAGATTGCCGAGAATTGGATGCACTGGATGAGGCTCGCCGCGCTAGTTCTTGATGCCCACGCCGCCGAACATGGCGACGCCTTTCAGGATAAGCGTTTTCGCAGCGGGCGCGGCTGGATTCGGAACGGGCGACCGCGTCTCATCACCATAGCCGCCGAAAATTCCCATGCCGGAGACGACAACGTGCCAAGTCTCGGGCACCTTGATTTCCCCTCCGCCGAAAAGCGCGTTCACTTCGATTACGGCTTCTGCGCCTTCGATGTCGGCCTGGCGGAGGTCCAGCTCGAAGCCGCCGAAAATCGCCAGGATACGCCCGCCGCGAAAATTCTTGGCTCCGATGCGATATTGGCCGCCGCCGAAAATGTTCACACTGTCGAGTTGTGCGTCCGACGATACCGACCCAGACTGCCTGCCTTGTAAGGTGGACCAAACCACATAGATCCCCAGCACGATCAGCGCGAACGGCCAAATGCGAAAGAACCGGAATTGAGGGTAACCAAATTCTCCGACTAGGAGCAGTGCGCCGAAGAGAACCAACAGAGTGCCCCAGACGCGCTCCCCCGTCTCTTCGCCTTCACGCGGGCCAAATAGTTTCGTCAGGCCGATGATCACCAGAATGAGCGGCCACAGATGATAAAGCAGGTCGGAGGGGACCAATCCCTGGCGCTCGAGCAGAAAGATGGCGCCGAGAGCAACGAGTACGATGCCGACGACCAAACTTCCGCCGCGGGAATGGCGGCCTTTGACGGTCATGCCAATCACTGTGCCATCGCGGTCTCTATCTTCAGACATGGTTTCCTCCGTTCGCGCCGCTCAGTTCGATGGTCAATTCTTCGCGTTGCCGCCGACGGCCTTGGCGAGAACCAGGGTCACCAGCGCGACGGGCACGAGCAGGATGCCCGCGTTCAGCAAGGACATGGCGAATTGCCCCGCGGCGACGCGCCAGATCGAGCCGACCGCTACACGCAGAATCCAAAAGGCGCTCTCCAGGTGGAGGTGAGCATACCCCAATCCGCCGGCCGCAAGCAGCAGCGCAAGCAGCGCAGGTCCCGCCCAAGTTCGCAGGTTTTTCATGATGTCTTCTCCCACTGTGAAATCATTGCCGAGAGTTGTTTCACTGTTCATGAGGCGAGGTTAGTCGCGGGCGTCGAACATGTCGTGGGGAAATCGGCGAGTGGCGGCTGGTTACCGGCGAATGGAGGATCGAGCGGGGAGGAAACCGGCAGCTTGGAGGACGCACGCAGAGCCGCCCCAGCGGCATATGGACAAGGTGCTGGCGGCGACCGGCGCGAAGTTGGTTAGCCGGCGGCTTTGAGACGCGCGAGTTGTGCGTCTAAGTCTTCGAGAGCGCGGAGCAGCAGGGTGCGATAGCGCGGTTCCGGATTGTTCTCGAGGTCACTCGCCACGCGCACGCGCGACAACTCGAGGACTTTCCTCTGACGAACTATGTCGATTTGTTCGGGTGAAAGATTCCGTGGGTTATTGTTTTTATGGGACTCGGAAGCGTCGTGGATCTGGGCGTCAACGGCTTTGCTTTCCCATCCTCTGGCCATGCATTGATTATATCGCGACATGGCTCAGTGCCGAATTTTTATCGGAGACGATTACGCATATCGAACGCGTCGCGCCGCAATGGCTAATGCACGTCGGCGTCGGTGCGAGCGTTGGAATTCTCCGCGAAGCACCAGTGGACGAAATCCGGCGTGAAACGGCTGGCGACGGAAGCGGGAATATCTTTTTCATTGAGCTTTCGGAATTCGAAGCCGATTCCGCCGTCGGCATGCAGAGTGGCAGAAAGATAGCCATAGACGTTCGTCATTGCCGCGCGAGCGCCCGAACGGTCGTCGGGTAACGCATAACGAACCGCGCCCGCAGTGCCGACAATCCAGCCGGGCAAGACTCCGCCATGCGCGCGCCAGCTCGGAGTGTTGTAAACATTTTCCATATAGTAGTGAGAATGGCTGGCGAGAACATAGATGCGCTTGTGAGCGTCGTTTTGCGCTCGAAGCAAATCCTGATAAACGCGCCGGCCGCTCTCTGTGCCGGTGGCAGATTCGTTCATGCTGTGGCCGGCGGATATGCTGTCGGGCAGCGCCTCGTGCATGCCCACGACGATTGTCTTGACGGCGCTATTGGCATCATCGCGCGCCAGAACGCCTTCGAACCAGTTGATCTGCGCCGCGTCAAATTGTTCGGGCGTCGCGTTATCCATATTGATGAAATCTGCGCCCGCCATCATCCAGTGGTAGTAGGTCTTGAGGCGATAGTCTCGGGGATCGTCGCGAAGCCGCTGCTCGCGAAGAATGGGAGCATCAAGCCAATCGGCAATCTGGGGGATCAATTCGGCGCGGGTTTTCGGCGGACTGGTTTCGTGATTCCCGATGCCGAGAAAAACCGGAAGGTTTCCGAACGGCACGATCTGATTTTCGAGAAAGTCGGGCCAAGCGTTAGTCAGGTATGCGGAGATGGTCATGGGCTTGGCGAGGTGCTCAGGCTCGTGCTGCATATCTTCATCGAAGGTATAAATGGCGCGGAAGTCGCCGAGATGCCAGTAGAAGGCGGCTTGATCTGCGATCACTTTTGCAGCGATGCCGGGCATGACCACGTCGCCGCAATTGCGGGAATCGCCCGAGACGGCGAACCGCAGCGTCACCGGCGTATTGTCGGGGGCTTCGGCCGCGGAGATCGGCTCAACTCGCCAGCGGGCGCTTGAGACCGCAACTAAGAGCGAGACGATGGCGAGGCTGGCGACTCCTACTGCATATTTCATTAGGGCTCCCAGGGACCTGCGACATTCTCTCGCTTGATGTCGCGTCGAGCAATACGGAATCGACTGATGGCGCGAGAGGGCCGAATTGCGGGCGGGCTAAAGACCCTCCCCTACAAACAGCGCGGCACTGAATTTACTTTCGGTTTGGCCTGCATTGCGGTTTAATCCACATCTCGCTGAATCCGGCAGAATTGCTCAATCGAGAGGCCTCCAATGCAGATTGCACCGTTTGAACTCGAGCGCTGGCAGTCGGTCTGGGAAAATCGCGTCGAGTTGAATATTTCCGAGAGCGGCGTCGAGCCGATGGTGATCCGCGACCTGCTCGATGAACCCGCGGCGGCGGAAATGCTTCTCGGATTGCGGCTCGGCTATCCGCAGACCAACGGCACTGAAGAATTGCGCGGGCGCATTGCGGCGCTGTATCCAGGAGCGCGCGCGGAGAATGCAATATTGACCGCGGGTTGCGCGGAGGCGAACTTTCTCGTGAGCTGGCTGCTGCTCGAGCCGGGCGATGAAGTTGTTTTCATGCTGCCGAACTACGTGCAGATTCAGGGCCTGGCGCAGGCTTTTGGCGCGACCGTAAAGCCGCTCTGGCTGCGCGAGAAACTTCGCTGGGCGCCGGACCTCGACGAGTTGCCGCGCTTGATCACCAACAAGACCAAGCTCATCGCTTTGTGCAATCCAAATAATCCAACCGGCGCGACGTTGAGCGCCGAGGCGTGCAAAGCGATCTGTGCGGCGGCGGCGAAAGTCGGCGCGTACGTTCTTGCGGATGAAGTTTATCGCGGCGCGGAACTCGAGGGCGAGACGACTCCGAGCCTGTGGGGCGGCTACGATCGCCTGTTCTGCACCGGCGGGCTTTCAAAGGCCTATGGCTTGCCCGGCTTGCGCACCGGATGGATCATCGGACCGCCAGCGATGATCGACAAACTTTGGACTTATCACGACTACGCGAGCATGGCGCCGACGATGCCGACCGAGCGGCTTGCTCTTCTGGCGCTCGAGCCGGCGCGCAATGCGCGCATCATCGCGCGCACCCGCGACATCGTTCGGCGGCACTATCCCATCATGCGTGATTGGGCCGCCAAGCACGAAGGATTGCTGACGCACATTCCGCCGCGCGCCGGAGCGATTGCCTGGTTCGGCTACAACACCGGATGGAACTCCGCCGAAATGGGAGAAGAGCTGCGCACGAAGAAGGGAGTGCTGATCGTTCCCGGCGACCAACTCGGGATGGATTCCTATTTCCGCATCGGATTCGGAGGAGACGTCGCAGTATTGCAGAAGGCTCTCGGGCGAATCGATGAGTGGATGGCGGAAAAATCCAGCCGGCCGATGGCTAGCCGCGCTCCTTTGGCATGATCGATTCGCGGAGCCGCGTGAATAGGATGCAGGCCGCTTTCACTTTCCGCGGGCCTGTGCCCCGCCATCGCCTCGGAATTTTCATCGCAATATTCGCTGCAGTGATTGGCGCGGGACTTGCGGCTGATCTATCCGGCCAGGATCGCGATGACCGCGCGGCCGAGCAGAAACTCCCGACCAGCAAGCGGCTCGCCGCGGCGATCCCCGGCCGGCCCCGGCGAGTGAACAGCTTCCCCGCGAATCTGGTTCTCAGCCCGGATGGAAAATACGCCGTCGCGTTGAATGGCGGCTACGGCACGGCCGAATCCTGGTTCAAACAATCGCTCGCAGTGCTCGATCTGGCATCGAAGACGATCGCGGATTTTCCAGACGAGCGGCTCGATCTCGACGCCCATCAATCGTACTTTCTCGGGCTAGCGTTCAGCTCCGACGGACGTCATGTGTATGCATCGGTCGGCTCGCTGACCGATCCTGCCGCCACGGAAAAAGCGAGCTTGGGCAACGGCATCATCGTTTACTCGTTTGATTCCGGAAAAATCGCGCCGGAGAAATTCTTCAAGCTACCACTTGAGACGGTGGCGGAACAAAAAGTCGCTGCGCCGCTGAATAAAAAACTGAAACCAAACGAGGTAATTCCCTACCCTGCGGGAATAGGCGTCGTGAAGAGGGCCGGCGGAGATCAACTTCTCGTCGCCGCGAATTTATCCGATGAGGCGATTTTGCTCGACGCCGCGTCCGGGAGGATTTTGCATCGCTTCGATCTCAGCACGGAGCGCGTGGTGCCAGGATCGTATCCGTACGGAGTGGCGGTCACACGCGATGGCAGCCGCGCTTACGTCAGCCTGTGGAATTCGTCTCGCGTTGCCGACATCGATCTCGTTCACAACACGCTCGCGCGAATGATTCCGCTGCACAGGCCGGTGTCGCATACGGCCTCGGGCTCGCATCCGACGGCGCTGCTGCTCAACGCCGATGATTCACGGCTCTATGTGGCGCTCGCAAATTCAGACGACGTGGCGGTGATCGACACGAAGTCCGGCGGCGTCAAGGCATATCTCTCCGCACGGCTGCCGGGGCAGAAGCTCCTCGGCGTCGAGCCCGTGGCGCTGGCACTGAACAGCGCGGGAACGCGGCTATACGTTGCCGATTCGGGCGCAAATGCTATCGCAGTTCTCGATGCGTCCGAAAATCAAAGCGGCGCGGCGCGCTCGGGCCGAATTCCGGCAAAGCTGCCGCCGCGGGAACCGCTTGGATTTTTTCCAACTGAGTGGTATCCACAAGCGCTCGCGCTACACGGCGATGAACTCATCATCGCGTGCGGCAAGGGGCGCGGCACCGCGCCGACGAACCACGTCCTGCATCCCGACGGGAGCGGCAACAACGGCAAGTACGATTACATTTTCGAACTGCTCCACGGCTCGCTTGCCACCGTGAATGTGAAGGAGATCGAGCGCAACCTGCCGGAGACGACGAAAACAGTGGCGGCTACGAATTTCGGAACCGGCGCTGATCAGCGGCTGCCCTTCCCTGAAGGGAAAAGCCTGATTCATCATGTGATATACATCATCAAGGAAAATCGCACGTATGATCAGATCTTCGGAGATCTGAAAGGCGCGAACGGCGATCCATCGCTCACGATGTACGGCGAGGACATCACGCCGAATCAGCATCAGCTCGCGCGCGAGTTTGGCATCCTCGACAATTTCTACGACAGCGGCGAGGTTTCCGGCGACGGCCACAATTGGTCCACGGCCGCGATTGCTAGCGATTATCTGGAGAAAGCGATTCAGCCCGGCTATCGCAATAATGAAGAACGCACTTACGATTACGAGGGCGAGAATGCGAATCTGATTCCTCTCGAGAACGACATGCCCGATGTGAACGAGACGGGAACCGGATACATCTGGACCGACGTCGCGCAGCACCGGCTGAGCTATCGCCATTACGGCGAATTTGTGACCACGAAGTGGTGTAATGAGCTCGAAAAGACAGCATCGCCAAGGCAAGGCATGCCTTCGCCGGCCGGACATTCCTGTCCCAAGGCGGCAATCCAGAAAGGTGAGCCGCTGCCTGCGAATTTCGGCCAGCCGCATGGCTCGCCGAGCCCCTGGCCTTGGCCGGTGCCGCTTATTGCCAGAAATATTGCGACCAAGCCGGAATTGCGGAATCATTTCGATCCGCGCTTCCCGGATTTCGAAACGCAATTTCCAGACCAGCTTCGCGTGGATGAGTTTCTGAATGAATTCGAGGGCTTCGTGCGCGCGCGCAAGGAGGGGACAGGCGCGACGCTGCCGAATTACGTGATGCTGCGCATTCCGAATGATCACACCTCCGGCACGCACCCGAATTACGCAACGCCTGCGGCGGCAGTCGCCGATAACGATTTAGCCGTCGGCCGGATCGTCGAAGCGGTTTCGAACAGTCCGTACTGGCAGGACACGGCGATTTTGATTCTCGAAGATGACGCGCAGGACGGCCCCGATCACGTGGACGCGCATCGCAGCACGGCGCTGCTGATCAGCGCGTATTCGCCGGCTTCGACCGCGAAGCCTTTTGTCGAGAGCGGCTTCTACACCACCGTGAGCATGGTGCGCACACTCGAAGCGCTGCTGGGACTTCCGCCTATGAATCACAATGACGCCGAGGCGCCCGTGATTGCCTCTCTTTTCTCCGGCGACGGACATCATGCGTCATTTCGTGCCAACTATCGCAATCGCGATAATGGCCTGATTTATCAGATGAATTCACCGAACGCGCCCGGCGCGAAGGAATCTGAAATGATGGATTTCAGCCATGCGGATCAGGCCGACGCTGCGAAATTGAACGAGATTCTCTGGCGCGATCGCATGGGCGAGCGGCCCATGCCTCCGCCGCAGCACAACGTGTTTCCGGCAGACGCGGATGACGATGACAGGCCGGCTTCAAAGGACCGATAGGCCCCTTCAGATTTTCGATCCAACGCGAGGTGAAAAATGATTCGACACGATGTGAAACGAATGACAGCGACGGCGTGCGCGCTGACTCTGATCCTGGCCGCAGCGGGCCTGGCGCAGAGTTCCGCATCGCCGGCGGCCAAGAAGAACGTCGCCATTCGCGCCGGCAAGCTGATTGACGGGAAGAGCGACAACGCAGTCGCCAACGCGCTTATCTTGATCGAAGACGGCAAGATTACGAGCGTGACGCCAGGCGGCTCTCCACCGTCGGGAGTCGAGGTGATCGATCTCTCGAACGCCACCGTGCTGCCAGGCCTAATCGATGCGCATACGCACATTCTCTTGCAGGGCGACGTCACCGAAGAGGATTACGACGTGCAGCTTCTGAAGCAATCGATTCCCTATCGCGCGATTCTCGCTGCGCGCAATGCGAAGATTGCCCTAGACCACGGTTTCACGGCGCTGCGCGATCTGGAAACCGAGGGCGCAATGTACGCCGACGTGGACGTGAAGACGGCGATCAACCGCGGCGAAGTGCCCGGGCCGCGAATGTTTGTCTCGACGCGCGCGATGGCGCCCACAGGAATGTATCCGCTGCTCGGCTTTTCGTGGGAACTGGAATTGCCGCACGGTGTGCAGCCGGTTGACGGCGTGGAAGGCGCTCGGCTCGCCGTGCGCGAGCAGCTCTCGCATGGCGCGGACTGGATCAAATATTACTCCGATCACGGCTATCACTATGAAGCCGATGGAGTGCTTCATAGCATCGTGAATTTCACGGACGAAGAAGCCCACGCGATTGTGGACGAGACCCATCGGCTGGGGCATCGCGTTGCCGCGCACGCCATCGGCTCAGACGGCATCGCCGCGGCATTACGCGCCGGAGTGGATTCGGTCGAGCATGGCGACGGCCTGACAGACGCAGAAATTGATGAAATCGCCCGCAAAGGAACTTACTGGGTGCCGACCGTGATGGTCGGTGCAGCCGTAGCTCCGGGACGCGGCGGCAACTGGATCAAGATGGTGAACACGGAGCGCGACGCATTCGGCCGCGCGCTGAAGAAAAATGTGAAGATCGTCTTCGGCACGGATGCCGGCGGCTTCGCCTGGACGGAGATGAATGAAACGCAGGAATTTCATTACTACGTGGAATACGGCATGACTCCGATGCAGGCCATTCGCACGGCAACTTCGAGCGCCGCCGAGCTTTTGGGATGGAGCGACCGCATCGGCAGCATTGAGCCCGGGAAATATGCAGATCTGATCGCAGTGACGAGTGATCCGCTGAAGGATATCAAAGCGCTGGATAGCGTCAGCTTCGTAATGAAAGAAGGAGTCGTTTACAAAAACGAGATGAAATGAAGCGAAGTCATTTGGAGTTGCAGCGCCTACGGCGCAGCTTCGGCGGTAGCGCCGGCGTCCCCGCCGGCATCCGACGAGCACCAACCTGCCACATGCAGAACTCACGCGCGGATCACTCAGCGCAACTAGCGAGGCTTTTTGACACGGCGCTCCGCGGACGCTTACAGCCTTTGCCGCACTTGTCCGTCGTAAGATGCCGGCGGGGACGCCGGCGCTACTCTAGGAGCGACCAGCGAGCGCGGAGCGACCAAGGAACTTCGCGCTGGCGCCCAATTCTTCTTCGATGCGCAGGAGTTGATTGTATTTGGAGATGCGATCAGTGCGCGAGGCTGACCCCGTCTTAATTTGGCCAGTTCCGAGACCTACTGCGAAATCGGCGATGAAGGTGTCCTCGGTCTCGCCCGAGCGGTGCGATACCACCGACGCGTAGCCGGCTTTGCGCGCCATCTCGATGGCGGCAATGGTTTCCGTCACCGTGCCGATCTGATTCAACTTGATGAGAATGGCGTTGCCGATTTTCTCGCCTATGCCGCGCGCGAACATTTCAGGATTCGTCACGAAAATATCGTCGCCCACCAACTGCAGCTTCTTCCCCAGATCGCGCGTTAACAATTTCCAGCCGGACCAATCTTCCTCGGAAAGGCCGTCCTCGAGCGAAACAATCGGATACTGCCGCACCCAATTCTCCCAGAACGCGATCATCTGCTCCGATGTGCGTTCGGACTTGTCGGATTTCTTGAAAACGTATTTCTTTTTTGTCTTGTCGTAAAACTCGCTCGCCGCCGGATCGATGGCGATGGCAATCTGCTCGCCCGGCTTGTATCCCGCTGCGGTAATCGCTTCGAGAACTCTCTCGATGGCCTCATCGTTCGATTTCAAATTCGGCGCGAAGCCGCCCTCATCTCCCACCGCGGTCGAATAGCCATTTTTGTGCAGCACAGCCTTCAACGCGTGAAACACTTCGACGCCCCAGCGCAGCGCTTCATGAAAACTCGGCGCGCCAACCGGCATCACCATGAATTCCTGAGCATCCACAGAATTATCGGCGTGCGCTCCGCCGTTCAGAATATTCATCATCGGGACGGGAAGCTTGTTTGCCGACTGATCGCTTGAATACCGCGCGAGATATTTGTAAAGCGGCAATCCGGCGGCGGTCGCGGCCGCGCGCGCAGCCGCCATCGAAACCGCGAGGATCGCATTCGCACCGAGCTTGCCTTTGGTCGGCGTGCCGTCGAGATCGATCATCTTCTGATCGAGCGCCTTTTGATCGCCGGCGTCCGATCCAGCAACCGCTTTTGCAATCGCGGTGTTGATGTTCCCGACGGCCTTCAATACTCCTTTGCCGCCATAGCGCGACTTATCGCCATCGCGCAGCTCAAGCGCCTCGTGTTCGCCCGTCGAGGCTCCCGACGGCACGGCCGCGCGCCCGCGAATTCCTCCCTCGAGTACAACATCGGCTTCGACCGTCGGATTGCCGCGCGAATCGAGAATCTCGCGCCCGTGCACAGACTGAATTTTTGTGGACATTCCTAAGCTCCCGAGAATTTCGTCGGCGTGCTGTGAAGGGGATTCAGAGAATCGCTTGGCGCCGTACTCGTTTCATCGAATCAGAAAATGCAGATCCCTCACTTCGTTCGGGATGACAGCGAAAACTAAAAAATCCTGCGTTCTACTCTGGCTCTTCGAGCATGGATTCCTGGCGCACGACGATCACCACGCCATCATCAGTGATCTGATACTTCTTGCGATCGGCTTCTACATCGTAACCGATCACGGTGCCTTCAGGCAGGCTCACGTGGCGATCGATGATGGCGCGCCGTATGCGCGAATGCCGGCCCACGGTTACGTGATTGAAGATGATCGAATCTTCGACATCGCAGTAACTGTTCACGCGCACGTCGTAACCCAGCACCGAGCCCTTCACGCGGCCGCCCGAAACAATCGAGCCGCCCGCCACGATCGAATCCAGCGCGATGCCCATGCGATCCGGATCGGCAAAAACAAATTTCGCCGGCGGATATTGCTGCTGCCAAGTATGCAGCGGCCAGCCTTTGTCATAGAGGTTGAACACCGGCGACACGGCGACCAAATCCATATTGGCTTCGTAGTAGGCGTCAATCGTCCCCACATCGCGCCAGTACGAAGTCTCTTTCTTATTTTCATCGCGGAAGTTGTAAGCAAACACGCGATGCTTTCCCAGAATCTTCGGGATGATATCTTTCCCGAAATCGTGGCTCGACTGCGTGTCCTCGGCATCTGCTATCAATATAGGCACCAGAAGCTGCGTATTGAATATGTACACGCCCATCGAAGCGTTCACTTTGCCGGGATGAATCCGCGAAGGCTTCGGCTTGGCAGGCTTCTCTTCGAATCCGATGATCCGCCAATTCTGATCGGTTTCAATCACGCCGAAGCGCCGCGCCGCCTCCTCCACATCCACTTCGAGTGTCGCGCAAGTCACCTCGGCGCCGGAATCGCGATGCTGATCGAGCATTTTCCGGTAATTCATCTTGTAGATGTGGTCGCCCGAAAGAATGAAAACGTAGCTCGAAGCTTCGCTGCCGATCGAGTAGATATTCTGATAGACCGCGTCGGCCGTGCCCTGATACCAGTGCGTCGAGACGCGCATTTGCGGCGGCAGGACTTCCATGAAGTCGCCATGTCCCATCAGCGACGACCAACCGCGCCGCACGTGCCGGTTCAAGCTCAGCGCTTTGTACTGCGTTAGGACGAAAACGCGGCGCAGATCGCTGTTGAGGCAATTCGAGAGGGTGATGTCAATAATCCGGTACACCGCGCCGAATGGCACGGCAGGCTTCGCGCGGTCGCGCGTCAATGGCCAGAGCCTCTCGCCCTGCCCTCCCGCGAGCAATACTCCCAGCGCTTCGCGCATCGCCGACATAAACCATCCGCCCCATGAAATTCCACCGCCGGGGACAATTATTCTAGTTCTGTTCGGGCAGGATTGCGCAATTCTTTCTCGCTATTGCGCAAAATGCTGCTAAGCTCTGCGCCCCTGCTGTCACTTGCGGCCTGCAAAAAGCTGCTAAACCTCGGCCAAATCATTGGTTGCCGGATTGCTTGCTGATTGAGTAGCATATTTGCGCCCACTCGAGCGCGCTATTTTTATTCTACCCCGCCAGCCGCGCGGCGAGCTTGCGGTGGTCAAGGATGAGCAGTGCCCTCTACGGGACCAGATCAACCGGCGTTCTCCGGGCCGGCCAAGCAGCAGGCAAATTACCCGCCTGAGCGGCGTCGCGCCCCGAGAGCGAAACCAACCGGACTCACCTACGTCAAATTCGAGCCCGATAACGGCGGCACTCTCGTGGACGTCTGCGAATCCGGCCTCCGCTTTCAAGTCGTCGCGCCGGTCGAAGAGCGTGGACGCATTCAACTCTGGTTCGTGCTCGATTCGGCAAACCATATCGAAGTTTCCGGCGAGCTGGCATGGATTGACGACACCAAGCGCTGCGGCGGATTGAAATTCACGCAGCCGTCCAAACAGGCGCGCGCGCAATTGCGCACTTGGCTCTCCCGCCAGCGGCTCGTCGGCGTGTCCGTGGACACTCCCCCGGCAAAACTCGACGAGCCGCCGCCGGAATCCGTATCTCACCTTGAGCTCCAATCCCAGGACAGCTCGCCAGAGAACGATTTCGAGGGGCAGCTTCAAAATCTGCCGCACACCGATCCCGGCCCACTCGAGAGTCTTTTGGATAACATCCTTACATCTCTCCAGCGTCCCCATCCCGAAGAGCTGTTCGCGAGGTCTCCGGCCACTCTCGACAACCTTCAGCCGATCCCGCCCGCTCCGGAATTCCGTGCGAGCGCCCCAGCGAATCTGTCGCGAGACACTTTTCCGAAAAAGCCTTCGATGGGCGCCTCGATTCCTCCCATTCACCGCCGCGCCCCTCTTCCTTCGCCCCACACTGCGAAAATTCCGCCGCGGCCGGCACGCGACGCTCGGCCGGATTCCCCGCCCGTTCCGCGATCGGAACCAGCTTCGGAAAATAAATTCGCGCAATTCGGGCTAACCGTGAACCGCGTCAGCGGAATGTTGTCGATGCTCCGTCATGCTATCGCCTCCGAGGATTCAGAATGGCCTTTGACTGTTCCTCCCGAGCTTCCTCCGGCCGCTGCCGTGTCCAATTCCTCGCCGGTGATCATCGAGCCGGCCCCTCAGCCGGCGGCGCAGGTTCCGGAGCTCGTTGCAGAGCAAATAGCTGAACCCGTCCCGCAAATTGAAATCGACGTTCGTCCGTGGTCCGCGGGAGCGCCATGGCGAGCGGCCGAATCGCCGGTGGTCCGTGAAAGTTGGCGCCCCAAGGTAGGCTCCCGAATGCGCGAGTACATACTCGCGATTCGGCAGAGCTTCGCCTCCGCGTTGTCAGAAATCGTAGGCGCTGCTAACACTGCCGTGACGTCGACCGCGCGATTTTCCCGCGATGCAGTCGCAGCGCTGGCGGCAACGGCTGCGCGCGCAACTCGCGCCACGCAAGCCGCTGCTTCGACATCCGTGGATCGCACCAGGCGCGCCGCGCGCCAGTTCCGGCAACTCGGGCTACTGCAGACTTTCCGCGGCAAGCTGGCGCGTAAAGCAACCGTCACAAAAAGACTTTCGCCGCAGCTTTCATCCAACTTCGTTCGCGTAGAACCGGCAGCCAAGCGCGCTTCGCGCCCCGCACGCAATTGGCGTCAGCTCGAGCTGCTGCAGTCGTTCCGCAGCAAGATCACGGACGCGGCAAGCGCCACCAAGCGCGCTTCCTCGACGGCTATCTCCACCGTCGTTCCCGTGGAGCCGACTTCGAGCGACATTCGCATCCTGCTGGGAATTACTGCCGTCCTGCTCATTGGGCTGCTGATGTTCAGCTACCGCGACAAATTCAATTCCCCCGCGAATTATTTCACCGCGAACGCGACCCCCGAATTCACCCAGCGCGAGACGCCGGCCGAGCCCAGCCCGCCGCCGAAGAAGACTCCGGCACGCATAGTGAAAGCTCGCGTCGCGGCGCCCGCGCCTGCGCGGACCGAGCCTGTACGCACGGAAACGCCAGTGTTCACCAGGCCCTCCACGTCGGAATTCGCAAGGGCGCTCGCCTACCTGCGCGAAGACGGCAGTGGGCGTAATGCTTCCACCGCCGCGCAGTGGCTCTGGGCCGCGACTCGCAAGGGCGATACTGCCGCAAATATTGTGCTCGCCGATCTCTACATCCGCGGCGATGGCGTCCCGCAAAACTGCGCGCAAGGCCGAGTCCTGCTCCTGGCGGCGTCACAAAAAGGGAACGACGAAGCCACCCGCAAGCTGCAGGAATTTGACGCAGCCGGCTGCGTCAGCGCTGCGCAATAATGTTGTGCGAATGATCGAACCGCTCGGACCGTACTCATGGCTCCCCAAGCCAAGAGTACTAAACTGGTAATCACGCAGCCCAACGATCCTCGAAGAGCGAGTATCTCCTCAATTATCACTTGACTTCGAGTTCTGGCAAGGATAGAACCAGCACGCATTGCCGGTTTTGGGGAAAGCCGGTTATAATTAGTGCCTTACCAGAACATTTAATTTACTCGATCCGGGATGGGGGTGAATACGCGTGGCTGAAGTTGTCATTCAGGAGGGTGAGTCTCTCGAGAACGCTCTCCGTCGCTTCAAGAGGAAAGTGCAATCCGAAGACATCATCAAGGAAATCAAGAAGCACTCTTACTTCATGAAGCCCGGTGAGCGGCGTCGTGCCAAAGCCGCCCTCTCGCGTAAACGCCTCCGCAAAAAGCAGCGGCGTGAGCAGGATTAGGCGATCCAACCCATTGGGTTTCCTCAGGCAATATCGTGCCAGCCGGCCAACGGGATCCGTTTCCTTCCCCAGGTCCCAGTTTCGTCTGACATGGCCTGTCGCGCCGCCTGACCTGTCCTAGCCAGGCCACGGAGCGGCCCATGGAATTTCATGACAAAGTCCTGAAGTGCGCGGACTGCGGGGCGGAGTTTGTCTTCACCGCCGGCGAACAGATGTTTTTCGCCGACAAGGGCTTCAAGAACGAGCCCAAGCGGTGCAAGGCTTGCAAAGCTACCCGCGCGCAGGGCGGGTCTTCGGCTTCGAACGGCGTTCAACGCGTCGAAACCAAGACTGTCTGCTCGCAGTGCGGGAAGGAAACCACGGTTCCGTTTAAGCCCACACAGGGGCGCCCCGTCTACTGCCGCGAATGTTTTCAGCAGCGGCGGACGATGGGCGCTGGTGGCAGCGCCACCGGCGCGTCCGCGTAATCGCGGTAGCGTCGCAAACGCAGCAGCTGGGGCAACGGGTCACTACTTCCTCGCGTATCGCGGTGTTGATTGACCGCGAGCTATGATTGCGCCGTCTCGCCGTTCACGCGGCGTCTCGTCCGGTCCTCGCCAAGCCGCGCCTCAAAGATGCCCAGCACTGTCTGTGCGCTCCATTCACTGCCTGCGAATAAGTAAAATCGTTGTCATCCTGAGCGAAGCGAAGGATCTCAGCCACCCAAGATCGAATCATCAGGATTCTGCGTCGCGCACCCGCCCCAAGCATCAAATCACGAGCGGCAGAAAAACATCGGAGGCACCCATGGCCAAGCGCAAAAGAAAGCAGCCGAAGTCACGAACCCGATCCGCAAAACCAACACAACCCAAGCAAGCCCAGCCGGACTCCAGCCACGCTCTGCGCCTGCAATTGGCAAAATGTCTCGAGACCAGCGAGGCCCACGCCTCCTGGCGCGACTCTTTCGCCGAAATGCCGCCCGAGCTCCGGGGCGCGAAATTCGTAGGCTCGCCGCACACCGCGTGGCAATTGCTCGAGCATCTGCGCCTCGCTCAATGGGACATCCTAGAATTCAGCCGCGACGCCAAGCATATCTCCCCGGATTTTCCACTGGGCTATTGGCCGCCGACTCCCGCCCCCCCGGATGATGCCACCTGGGACAAAAGCGTGCGCGCCTTCCACCACGACGTCGAAGAAATGCGCAAACTCATCCTCGATCCACAAACCGATCTCTTCGCGAAAATCCCGCACGGCTCCGGCCAAACCATCCTCCGCCAAGCCCTGCTAATCATCGATCACAACGCCTATCATCTAGGTCAGTTAGTCCTTCTGCGCCGCTTACTGGACGCCTGGCCAACTCAGTAGCGCCGGCGTCCCCGCCGGCATCCGACGAGCGCAAAATCTGCCAAGGCAACCGATCTCGCGCGGACCACGCAGCCAAACCAATAGCGTCCCCAATCCGTACTTTCCTCAATAGACGCGCAAACCCGCATCCCCTATATTGACTTGATGCCCGCGCCCATCAATCTTCTCGAGCCTCTCCGCCGCTACTGGGGCTACGACTCCTTCCGCCCCATGCAAGAGCGCATCATCCGCAGTCTTATCGCGGGAAAAGACACCTGCGCAATCATGCCCACAGGCGGTGGCAAATCGCTCTGCTATCAATTACCTGCCGCCCTCGCGCCGAAGAGCACCGCCATCGTGGTCTCTCCCCTGATCGCCCTCATGCAGGACCAAACCGCCCAACTCGCCCAGATGGGCATCGAAGCCGCGGTCTTGAATAGCTTCGTAGCCAAAAAAGAAGCCAGCGCAATCATGGACCAGGCGGCCGAAGGCCGTTACCGCCTGCTCTATCTTTCTCCCGAACGCATCGCGCAGCGTCCCACCATGGCCTGGCTGCAGCACGTCCCCGTTTCCTTCTTCGTGATCGATGAAGCTCACTGCATCTCCGAATGGGGCCACGAATTTCGCCCCGAATATCGCCAGCTCAGTAGCCTGCGCATCCACTTTCCCGATCGCCCGCTAGCAGCCTTCACCGCCAGCGCCACGCAGCACGTCCGCCACGACATCATCGAGCAGCTCAAGCTTCGCGACCCTGACAAATACATCGCCAGCTTCTATCGTCAGAATTTGAACTACATCGTCCGCCAATGCGACGCCGACACGCAGTTCTCTCAGTTCGTGGACGCCATTCGCGCGCATCCCGAAGGCAGCATCATCGTCTACTCGCCGACCATCGTCCGCGTGAAAGAAACCGTGGAAGCGCTCAAGGCCAATGGCATCGACGCCCTCGGCTATCACGGCAAAATGGAAGCTCCCACGCGCCGCCGCAATCAGGAAGCCTGGATGGCCGGCGATGTCCGCGTAATCGTCGGCACGGTCGCTTTCGGTCTCGGAATAAATAAGGCCGACGTTCGCGCGGTGATTCATCTCTCGCTGCCCAAATCCATCGAGCAGTATTACCAGGAAGCAGGCCGCGGAGGCCGCGATGGCCGCCCCACTGATTGCCTTCTGCTATGGCAACCGCGCGATGCCGGCCTACTCGGGCACTTCATTTCGCAGATTAACGATGCGGCCGAGAAAGAGCGCGCCTGGCAGCGCTACAACACCATTCGCGATTTCGTCGAATCCAATGCCTGCCGCCACCAACGCATCTGCTCCCATTTCGGCGAGAAAACAAAGTGGGAAACTTGCGGCGCATGCGACGTCTGCGGCTATATCCCCGATTGGCTAATAAGCCCGTTGCCGCCGAAGCCGCGCAAGAGATCGAAAGCGCAACGGCCGCCAAAGAGCGCGCCGATTCCTGCTCTAATTCCCGCATCAATTCCGGCATACAGCCATGCGCCAATTTCGGCGCCAATGCGTGCATCAACAGCATCCGCTGCCCCGCCAAAAGTCACGCTGCCCGCGCCAGTGGCCGCCGATCTAGCCGAGCTGCGCGCCTATCTCCGCGAATGGCGCCGCCAGACCGCGCAACGCCAAACCATCGCCGCGTTCATAGTCATGCACGACACGACCCTCGACGATCTCTGCGAGAAGCGCCCCACCTCGTTAGCCGAACTCCGCCAAGTCTTCGGCTTCGGCGTCCGCAAAACCGAACTCTACGGCCAGGAAATCCTCGAAGCATTCAAACAATTCCGCGAAGGCGCCCGAGCCGACTCCACCCAACAAAAATTCCAAACCCAAGCCGCCGGCTCGCCATCAAAGTAACTCCGCTCCCCTCTCCGCTCGTGACTCCGCGCCTCCCTGCGCTTCGCTCTCTGCGGTGATCTCTGCGCCCTCAGCGTCTCTGCGGTGCGTCCGCTCTCTTATGGAATTCCACGCTGACCAAATCCCCCCGCATTTTGGCGCTGCCTTTGCATTTCGGTGGGAGCCCCCGCATTCATGCGGGGGAGGAGCGCTTCAGCGCTCCGAGAAAAACTCTGCCGCTGACGATGCGCTTTAGCGCTGGGCCTTTGACGCAGCTCTCAAGCTCCCTCGCGCCACTGCGCCGCTTCGCGAGATGCTCTCCCCCCCCGGAAATCGCAAGAACTCCCCGCTTCCGTTTATAATGTTCTCTCACTCCGGAGAACCCACGAATGCCTCGCGCCCAAGCAACCGCAGAAGCCGAATCCGCCTCAACCAAGCGCGAAGCCACTTTCGACTCCTTCCGCCGCTGGGGCTATCTCCAAGCCGATCTAGATCCGCTAGGCGACCTTCAACCCGTCGCCATGCCCGAGTTAGAAATCACCGGCAAAGACGCCACCGCAGCCCGCGCCTTCTATTGCGGCACCATCGGCGTAGAATTCATGCACATCCCCGACGCCGATCGCCGCCGCTGGATCGCCCAGCGCATGGAATCGGAAGCCCCGGCCCCCGACCGCGCGCGCATTCTCGAGCGCCTCGTCCGCGCCGAAATTTTCGAGCAAGTCCTACAAACGCGCTATCTCGGCACCAAGCGCTATTCGCTAGAAGGCAATTCCGCACTTATCCCTCTTCTCGATTCCATCCTCGATGCCGGAAGCAGCCTCGGCGCCGAGCAAGGCGTCGTAGCCATGAGCCATCGCGGCCGCCTGAACGTGATGGTCCACACCATCGGCCGCGCCGCCGCGGAAGTCTTCGCCCGTTTCGAGGATGTTGATCCGCGCAGCGTTCTCGGCGGTGGCGACGTGAAATACCATCTTGGCGCAACGGGCGAATACTTCACGTCCGACGGCCGCTGCATTGCCATGCATCTCGTCTCGAATCCCAGCCATCTCGAAGCGGTTGATCCAGTAGCCACGGGCCGCGCCCGAGCCAAGCAAACGCGCATCGGCGCCCAAGGCCGCCGCCGCGTTCTGCCCATTCTCTTGCATGGTGATGCCGCGTTCGCCGGCCAGGGCATTTTGGCCGAGACGCTGAACATGGCCGGCGTCGAGGGTTTCACGGTCGGCGGCGCAATCCACATCATCGTCAACAATCTCATCGGCTTCACGACCGTGCCCGCTGAATCGCATTCTTCGCGATTCTCTTCCGATCTCTCCAAGCGGCTGCCCATTCCGATCTTCCACGTCAATGCCGAAGATCCTGACGCCGTCGTGCGCGTCGGCCGCATCGCTGCCGAGTACCGCTACGAATTCTCGAGCCCGGTGGTGATCGATCTGATCGGCTATCGCAAGCACGGCCACAGCGAAGTGGACGACCCGACCATCACGCAGCCGCTGCGCTATCGCAAAATCCAGGCGCACGCTCCGCTCTGGCAAATTTATTCGCAGAAGATCGGCGTGGACGCCGCCCCCATGGCCGCAAAAGTTCACGAAGATCTCGACGCCGCGCAAAAAGCCGCCGAAGAACTCGAGAAGAACCCGCCGATGCGGGAGCTTCCGCCGTACTGGAATGCCTACGAAGGCGGCCGCTACAAACCCGCGCTCGAAGTAGAAACAGCGGTCGAATCGAATGAACTCGCCTCGGTCACCGACGCTCTTACAAGTTATCCGAGCGGATTTCACATCCATCCCAAGGTGAAGAAGCTCCTCGAACAGCGCGCCGAAATGGGTCACGGCAAGCGCCCGATTGATTTCGGCATGGCCGAAGCCCTCGCCTTCGGCACGCTATTGCGACAAGGCACTCCCGTGCGCTTGAGCGGCCAGGATTCGCGCCGCGGCACATTCAATCAGCGCCACGCCGCGCTGATCGACATCGAAAACGAAGACGTCTATTTGCCGCTCGCGCATCTCACCGCCGGCGACGCCTTCTTCGAAATCTACAATTCAACTTTGTCCGAAGCCTCCGTCCTCGGCTTCGAATACGGCTTCAGCCGCGATTACCCCGAAGCGCTGGTTCTCTGGGAAGCGCAATTCGGCGATTTCGCCAACGGCGCCCAAATCGTGATCGATCAATTCATCGTCGCCGCCGAAACCAAGTGGAATCTTCTCTCTGGCCTCGTGCTGCTCCTTCCGCATGGTTACGAAGGCCAGGGGCCCGAACATTCCAGCGCCCGCATCGAGCGCTTTCTGCAGCTCGCCGCTCGCGACAATATCCAAATTTGCCAGCCGTCCACCGCCGCGCAATATTTCCATCTACTGCGCCGCCAAGCGCTGCGCACATGGCGCAAGCCGCTCGTAGTCTTCACACCAAAGAGCATGCTGCGAAATCCCGCGGCCTCGTCTCCGCTGGCGCAGCTAACGAGCGGGCGATTCCAAAATGTAATTCCCGACGCCGAAGCACACGACGCGACGCGAGTCTTGATCTGCACTGGAAAAATCGGCCACGAACTGATGGCCGAGCGAAAGAAAAGGAAGGACTCTGGAACCGCAATCGTCTTTCTCGAGCAGCTCTATCCGTTCCCCGAGGCCGAACTCGCAGCCGAGTTTGCGCGTCATGCCTCGGCGCGCGATTTCGTTTGGGTGCAAGAAGAACCGGCCAACATGGGCGCGCTGGCTTTTCTGCTGCCGCGCCTCGAACGCATCGCCCGCGGCAAGCCCGTCATCAGCGTGAAGCGTTCCGCGGCGGCGAGCCCGGCAACCGGCTCGGCCGGCGCGCACGAAGTCGAGCAACGCACGCTTCTCAATTTGGCCTTTGCGACATCCTCAGCGCGCGGCTGAACGATTTTCGCGGTCCCGGCGAGCGCTCAAAAAGAGGCCGTTTTCGGCCGATTAGAAATGGCGTCGACCCTTTGTTTTCAACAATTTACGCCAAATTCTAATAATTTTGCGGCCGATTAGAAATCGCGTTTTAAGCCGCTATTTTTCTGCCAAGATCAGGCTTTGCGGCGCCGGCGGTATCGCTTGGGTCGTCACTTTCGAATAGCCGGCGTTGCGGGCCATTCTTTCGTACTCGCGAAAAGTGTAGGCGTCTCCCTCGAGCGTCGTGCTCAGCATCGTCAGCGCAAATCCCGCGGCCGGCAACGGCTTCACGCGATCATCATTGGGCACAAATTCGACGATCACCGCCGCACCGCCGGGATTCAAAGCCGCGTAAACTTTCTTCAGCAGAGCTTCATTCACTTCCGCGGAAAAGTGGTGCAGGAAATTGGGCAGCAGCACGAGATCGTATCCCGCTCCGAAATCCACATCGAACGCGCTTCCAGGAATCGTACGAAATCTCTCCGCGACGCCCAATCGTTGCGCGTTGTGTTTCGCCACTTCCAGCACTTGCGGCCAATCCACCGCAACCATCTCCATTTGCGGATTCCGTTGCGCCAAAGTGATCCCGAACATGCCGTGGCCCGCGGCGATATCGAGCGCCTTCTTTGCTTTGGCCGCGCGCGCTTCAATCGCTCCCGCCGCGACCGCCGCCACATTGCCCATCATCGGGCCCATCGATTCCGCAAACTGAACCCAGATGGGATTCTCCGGCGTCGTCGATTCTCCCTCGGGGACCGCCGAGCCGCCTTTGCGCACCGAGTCGGTGAGGTAATGAAACATGCCCGCCATGCGCGCATCGCAAAGAAAATTGGCAGCCGAAGCAATGCACATCGGAGATTTGCGATTGAGAAACGCCGCCGAATCGGGCGTCAAAGCGTAGGATTGCGCGGCCTTGGTCAGGAATCCGAGGATCACCAGATAATCGCAGAGTATGCGAATTCCGCGCTCCGAAGCGCCGCAGCGACTGGCGATTTCGCGCGCCTCGCCGGCGCCCTCTCCGATTGCAGTGAACACATCCAGTTCAATCGCGGACTTGATCGCCGCGGAGCCTTGATACGCCCGCGCAGTCTCGAAAAATAGTTCCGGCGATGGCATGCGCATTTCCCCTGTGGCCGACATAATGGAAATCCTCCGTTAAACCGATGGATAGTTAGGCCCGGCATCGCCGGACTTCTGCACTCATCTTGTTCCGTGTATTCTACAGGCGAACATGCGTCGACCAAAACCCGTCGTACTCACCATCCTCGATGGCTGGGGCTATTCTCCGGAGACAAAAGGCAACGCCATCGCTCTGGCCCGCAAGCCGAATTACGACTCACTGATGAAAACTTTCCCGAATACTCTCATTCACACCTCAGGTCCATACGTCGGCCTGCCCGAAGGCCAGATGGGCAACAGCGAAGTGGGCCACATGAATATGGGCGCCGGGCGCATCGTGCAAATGGACGTGACGCGCATTGACGCCATGATCGCGAGCGGCGAATTCTATCGCCAGCCGCTGCTCCTCGAAGCCATGCAGCGCGGCCGCGCGCGGCAGCTTCATCTTCTCGGCCTGGTCAGCGATGGCGGCGTGCACTCGCACATCAATCATCTCTTTGCGCTGCTGCGCATGGCGCGTGAGAATAAAGTCGAGCGCGTCTTCATCCATTGCTTCACCGATGGCCGAGACACGCCGCCCGAAAGCGGCATGGCCTTCCTCCAGCAGCTCGAGCAAAAAATGCGCGAACTCGGCGTCGGCCGCATCGCGTCCGTGAGCGGACGCTATTACGCCATGGATCGCGACAATCGCTGGGAGCGAATCGAGCGAGCCTACCGCGCCGTGGTTCACGGCCAATCCGAAACCACCTTCAGCGATCCCATCGCCGCCGTCCGCGCCAGCTACGAAAAAGGCGTCACCGATGAATTCATCATCCCGGCGGCGATCACCGAAGCGCCTGTGCCCGGCCGCCCGGCCGCGCCGCGCGGCCCAATCCGCGACGATGATGCCGTAATCTTCTTCAATTTCCGCGCCGATCGCGCCCGCCAGATGACCCGCGCAATCGCCGAGCCTGATTTCAAAGAATTTGCCGACGCGGATCGCCCGAAGAATCTCTGCTACGTGGCCATGACGCAGTACGAAAAAACCTGGCCGTGGCTCCGCTACGTCCAGGCCCCGGAAAAACTCGAGCACATCCTCGCGCAAATTTTCGGCGAGCTGAATTACAAAAATCTCCGCGTAGCCGAAACCGAAAAATACGCCCACGTAACTTATTTCTTCAATGGCGGCGTGGAAAAACCATACGCCGGCGAAGAACGCATACTCGTTCCATCGCCGAAAGTTCCGACTTACGATCTAAAGCCCGAAATGTCCGCCGCGGGAATCACCGACGCGGTCGTCAAAGCCATCGAGAAGGGCGACTTCGACGCCATCATCATGAATTACGCCAACGCCGACATGGTCGGCCATTCCGGCAAACTCGACGCCACAATCAAAGCCGTCGAAACGGTAGACGAATGTCTCGGCCGCCTCTATCAAACGCTCAAACCCAAAGGCGGCGCCTGGATCATCACCGCCGACCACGGCAACGCCGAGACGATGATCGACCCCAAGACCGGCGGCCCGCACACGTATCACACCACGAATCCGGTTCCGTTCATCCTAGCCACAGAAGACGGCGCCATGCGACTCACCCCGAACGGCTCCCTCCGCGATGTAGCCCCCACCATGCTCGGCATAATCAGCCAACCCGAACCTATCGAAATGACCGGCCGCGATCTGCGCGCCACGCCCGGCAAATGAATCGACCGAGCCCCGCCGAAACCAAGCTGCTCATCTGCGTCTGGCACCCATTCGATTTGTGGCGCCCGCCCGCAGCGATGGCCGACGCGGTCCGCGAGCGCTGGCCGGCGATGCGCGTTGTGCATTTGCCGAATTACGATCGTCTCGAAGCTGAACTTCCCGAGACACAAATTTTTGTCGGCTATTCCATCCGTTCGCATCAACTTTCCTGGGCGCGGCAATTGAAATGGATTCACTCGACTGCCGCAGCGGTAGCGCAGCTCACTTATCCCGCGCTGCGCGAGAGCGGCATCCTCGTCACCAATGCCAGCGGCGTTCACAGCATCCCCATCGCCGAGCACGTCATCGGCATGCTCATCAGCCTGGCACGCCGATTCCCCGACGCGCTCCGCCATCAACAAGATCATCGCTGGGCACAACAGGAAATCTGGGATTCAAAGCCGCGTCCGGGAGAGCTTCACGACGCGGTGCTGCTGCTCATCGGCCTTGGCGCAGTAGGAAAAGAAATCGCCAGGCGCGCCCAAGCCTTTGGAATGAAAATCCACGCCGTCACGCGTTCAGGCCGCGGCGACACTTCCCTCGCCACTAAGATCTATCCCGCCACCGAACTCGAAACGGCCCTCGCGCAAGCCGACTACATCGTAGTAGCCGCCCCTGAAACCCCCGCAACCCACAATCTCCTCGGCGCGCGCCAATTCGCCGCGATGAAGAGCACAGCGTTCGTGGTCAACGTAGCCCGCGGCTCGCTGATCGACGAAGCCGCGCTAGCCGCAGCCCTCGAGCAACACAAAATCGCCGGCGCCGCTCTCGATGTCGCCGCCGAAGAGCCTCTGCCGCCCGCAAGTCCGCTGTGGCGGCTCGATAACATCCTCATCACTCCGCACCTAGCCGCAGCCAGCGAACATCTGTGGCAACGCCAGACCGATCTGCTACTCAAGAATCTGGAGCTTTGGTTCTCAGGCAGGGACTTGATAAACAGAGTAGATTTCGAAAGCGGCTACTAATCAACGCTCCATGTTCTTCGTAGGGGCGTCCGCCTAGGCGGACTGCGCCCGCCCCACATAATCCTGGCAAAACTCGCGCCACGAGCCTAATCCCCTACCGAGCCGCTGATCGCCGTATATCCCTCGCGCGCGTACACCACAATCTTCCTCGGCTTCCCCTTCTTATCGTTCACAGTCAGCGGATTCCCCTTGTCATCGAGGACTTCCACCTTCAGCTTGTGATACTTCCCGTCGTGCGTCGTATTCGACGGCACAAATCCAATCGTGTATTGATTCCGCAAGAACGCCGTCACCGACTGGAAGATGCCCGGCAATTCGCCGTCGAACCGCGGGAACCACGCAAATCCTCCGGTCATTTTCGAAAACGTGCTGAGCTGATTTTTCGCCTGCAGATATCCGACTCCGCCGTCGCGCGTCGAGCGTACGGCAATCTCTTCTGCGGTTCCCACGCAAAATATCGTGACGTCGGTGTTCTTCAATCTCTTCAGCGTCTGGTCCAGCGTGTGCTTGCTGAACGTATCGTAGCCGGACGACATCAGCAGAATTGACTTCTTGCCTTTCACGTCCTGCAAGCGGTCGATGGTATCGAGCACCGCATCAAAAGTATTCGCTTCGCTGAACCCGGGAAAAAACAGGCTGGCGATCGCCTCCTGAACTTCCTCTTTGTTCTGCGTGAAATCCACTTCGATGTGCTGATTCAGATCGTAGGTAATCAGCGCGACCCAATCATTCTTGTTCAGGTGGCTCAAAAACCCGTAGGACCAATACTTCGCAAACTGCGCGAACCAGCCTCCTCCGATATTGCTGAACTCCATCAGCATCACGATCGTTATCGGCGCATCCGTCGGCGCAAAATTGGTGATCTGCTGCGGCTCGCCGTTATCCGTCACGCGAAAATTGTCGCGCTTCAATCCCGTCAGGATGTTTCCGTCCTGATCCGTCACCACGGCGTCCACATTCACCAGGTTCGAGGTGATCGAGAGTTGATATTCCGGCTTGTTCTGGTCGCCCTGTTGCCCGGCCGGCGCTTTTTGCGGCTGAGCAGGCGGCTGAGGCGGCGGAGCCTGCTGCGCGGGCGGCTTGACCGGACCGTTGTCCTGCTGCTGCGCCCAGGCGATCCACGCATCCGCCGGCACCGCCAGGCCAATTGTAAGAATGGCCAGCGCGGCCGCACGAATCCAATTTTGCCTCTTCATGGCTCCCTCTCTGGGCCCGATTCTACCCGTGGAGTCTTTGATGCTGCCACGGCGCCTAACGGATGGTCAATTGCTGCGCAGGGCACGAGCCTCCACGATCCCATCGGGCGCGCTTGGCCCCGTGCTACGATGAATGGTTCGCGCTCGATCTGCTCGGAAGTCCATTTTTCGGGGGGTGGGGATGTTCCGCAATTTTCTCAAGGTAGGAGTCGCGTGCCTTTTCGCGGCAACGCTCGCAGCGCCGGCGACGCTCGCGCAGCAGCAACCTCCGTCGCAGCCCGCCGCTGCGCCAGCTCCACCATCCACGGACGTCACGCACATCACCGACGAAGCCCTGGTCTGGCTCCAGGATTTGATTCGCATCAATACCAGCAATCCGCCGGGCAACGAGCTCGTCGCCGCAAAATACGTCGGCGGGGTCCTGCAGAAGGAGAATATTCCCTTTGAAATTTTCGAGAGCACGCCGGGGCGCGGCTTTCTCGTCGCGCGTCTCAATGCCGGCCCGTTCCCCGATCCCTCGCGCGCGCTGCTGCTGATGGCGCATCTTGATGTCGTCGGCGTGGATAAAGCGAAATGGACGGTCGATCCCTTCGGCGGCGTGATCAAAGACGGCTACATCTACGGCCGCGGGGCCATCGACGATAAAGGCATGCTGGCCGCGAATCTCGCCGTGTTCATTGCTCTCAAGCGCACCGGCGCACGCCTGAATCGCGACATTATTTTGCTAGCCGAGGGCGACGAAGAGGCCGGCGGCGAGACAGGCATGATTTTCGCCGTGCAAAAGCACTGGGACAAGATCGCCGCGGCTTATGCCATCAACGAAGAAGGCCGGGTGATTCTCGCCAACGGTAAAGTTCAATACGTCGGCATCCAAGCCGGCGAAAAAGTTCCCGTCAACGTCGACGTCATCGCCACCGGCCCATCGGGACATGGCTCCGTTCCGCGACCCGATAACGCCGTCGTGCATCTTGCTGCCGCCGTTGCGAAAATCGGCGGCTATGAAGCCCCCGTCCAGCTCAACACCATCACTCGCGCCTATTTCGAAGGCCTCGCCAAGATCGTCGACGAAGAAACCGGCAAGTGGATGCGCGAGCTGGAAGCCCCAGACCGCAAGGACCACGCCGCGCGAATTATTTCGCAAAATCAGATTTGGAACTCGATGCTCCGCGACACTATCGCTCCCACAATGCTGCAGGCCGGGATTCGCCAGAACGTTGTGCCCTCCACCGCGCGCGCTGTGTTGAACATTCGCCTGCTTCCCGGAAATTTACTCGATCCGCTGCTCGGGAAACTCACTGAGCTGGTGAACGATCCGCAGGTTCGCTTTGAGCCGCAGACTTCCATCGGCCAATCTGCGCCTTCTTCGCCGGTGGATTCCGATCTCTTTGCGGAGATCACACTTACCGCCGCAAGAGAATTTCCCGGCACCACGGTCGTTCCCATGATGTCCACGGGCGCGACCGATTCGCAGCAGCTCCGGCTGCGCAGCGTGAAAGCTTACGGCCTGCTGCCGTTCCCGCTCCCTGAAGCCGAAATCCTGCGGATGCACGCCGACGACGAGCGCCTGCCGATCGATTCATTCCGCAAAGGCGTCGCGTTTCTCAGTCACATAGTCACAGGCTTCGCCGTTTCCCCGTAGTCGTAAGGGAGGGTCTTCAGACCCTCCCGCGGTTCGGCCCTCTTACGGTTCGGTCCCCTCTCGTCGCCAATAAAAGCCGCTTCAGCTAACATTGAAGCGCGTGGAACCGAGGAAATAAATGCCGCACATAAATCGCCGAGCAAAAATCGTCTGCACCATCGGCCCGGCCAGCTCCAAACCCGAAATCGCCGACCGCCTCGTGCGCGCGGGAATGGACGTCGCCCGCCTCAATTTCTCACACGGCACTCCTGCAGAACACGCACAGCGCGTCGCTGCCATTCGCCGCGCCTCCGGCACTCACGAAAAGCCCATCGCCATCCTCGGCGACCTGCAGGGCCCGAAAATTCGCACGGGCCGGCTTGCCGGCGGCGGCAAAATTACGCTCAACGTCGGGCAGAAATTTGTGATCACCACCGAGAATGTTCTCGGCGATTGCGACGGCGTCAGCACTACTTTCCAGCAGCTCCCGCACGTGGTCCATCACGGCGATCGCGTGTTGCTCAGCGACGGCGAAATCGCGCTGCGCGTGCAATCCACGCAAGGCCGCAAAGTGATTACGCGCGTTGAAAATGGCGGCGAGCTGGGCGAGCACCAGGGCATCAATCTCCCCGGCGTGAAATTGAAGATTCCTTCGCTGACTCCCAAAGATCGCAAGGATCTTCTCGTCGCTCTTGGTCTCGGCGTGAATTACATCGCTCTCAGCTTCGTCCGCTCTGCGCGCGACGTCAAAGCCGCCAAATCCGCCGTCGCGCGCGCCGGAAAGACCACGCCGGTGATCGCCAAGCTCGAAAAGCCCGAAGCCATCGAGAATCTCGATGAAATCCTGAGCGTTGCCGATGGCGTCATGGTGGCGCGCGGCGATCTCGGCGTGGAAATGAATCCCGAGCAGGTTCCCGTGGTGCAGAAGCAGATCATTTCCCGCGCGCGCAATGCGCTCGTGCCCGTAATCACTGCTACGCAAATGCTCGATTCCATGACGCAAAATCCGCGCCCCACGCGCGCCGAAGCCTCCGATGTCGCCAACGCCATCTTCGACGGCAGCGACGCGCTCATGCTCTCCGGCGAAACCGCCGTCGGCCGCTATCCGATCGAGTCCGTCGAAATGATGGACCGCATCATTCGCGTCGCCGAGGCCAGCATCACCGAGCCGTTGCGCCCCGCGCGCTTCACCGAGCTGCACATCAACGAGACCATCGCTGAAGCGATCTGCCATGCCGCCGAAGAGCTGCACATGAAAGCCATCGCGGTATTCACGGAGTCCGGCTCCTCCGCGCGTCTCGTTTCCAAGTATCGCCCCCGCGCGCCCATCATCGCCTTTTCGCCCAATCAAGAAACGCGCCGCCGCATCAGCCTCTATTGGGGCGTCCGCCCGCGTTCGATTAATCGCCTGACGGATATGGACGCGCTGGTAACAGCAGCCGAGAAGCGCCTGGTCGAGGAAAAACTGGTTCACAAGGGCGATGTAATTGGAATTATTTCAGGAACGCCGTTAGGCGCCACAGGCACAACAAACATGATGCGCCTGCACCGCATCGGCGAAAAGTAGCGCTGGCGTCCCCGCCGGCATCTTGCGACCGCAAATCCCAATCAGCGCAGTCGTCGAGAGCGGACTAACGCTGCTAAACCAAGGCGATGAATTCAGTGTTGTGCGCCGCCCGACGTCGCGCGACGAGCCTACGTCTGAAGTCGTAGGATGCCGGCGGGGACGCCGGCGCTACTTTTCACCCGCCCGCCCGCTAATTCACCCAATTATCTGGCCGTGAAGGCGGCTTATCCTGATGCTCCCGCGTATAAACTTCAAATTTCTTCCGCAACCGCTGCCTCTGCCAATCCGAATATTTATTCCGGAATCCATAAAAATAGGAACCCCGCCGCAAATAAAGAAACCCCGCCAACATCCCTCCCAAATGGCAAACATGGCTGACGTTGTCCCCGGCCCCTGAACTCAAACTAAAATAAAATTCCAGCGCTGCCATGATCATCACGTAAACCTTCATCGGCAACGAAATCGGAAACGGAATCAACCACACCGGCTGATCCGGAAACACAATCGCCGCCGCCAGCAGCACCCCATAAATCGCGCCGGACGCCCCGATAGTAGGTATCGCCGCAGTCCCCACTCCATGCGGATCGAGAATCGTCTTCACGATCACTTCCACCACTCCCGCGCCCACGCCGCAAGTGAAGTAATAAGCGTAAAACTTCCGCGTCCCCCAAGCCCGTTCCAAATCCTTACCGAACATCCACAAAAACAGCATGTTCAAAAGGATGTGCCAAATGCCGCCGTGCAGAAAAAGATAGGTGAAGAGCTGCCAGACAAATCCCAAATGCGTGACCGCAGCCGGCATCAACCCCAGGTAGTTGTTGACCTTGTGATACGCGTCGGCCCCAAGAAACATCCCCACCAGTGTCTGCCCCAGAAACACCACGGCGCACGCAATAATCAGCGTCTTGATTCCCCGGGGAAACACACCGCGCAGGTTAAATCGCGGACCGTAATTGCGGAAACCACCCATCGCTCAACTCAAGTCTATCGGCCTAACGCGCCCGCTGTCAAAGCACGCTCAACCTTCTAATTCAATTTCTTCCTCGCGCTGATGAACAACGAAGCCGCCAGCAACAAAAACATAATCACTCCCACCGCCGACGACGCGCTAAACCCCGGAAAATGATTCGGCCCAATCGCAAACAATTTCGGATTCCACGGCAATCGCAATCCCACCATCAACCAATGCGGCGCATGCGAACTCAAATCCGGATCCTGAAACAAATTAATCACAATCGCCAATAAACCAAACACTCCGCCCGCAGCAATCAATCCGCTGGCATAAAGCGCCCCAGGACTAGCCTCGCTATCCCCCGTTTTCTCTTTAGCGCTAGCCTCAATGGCCCAACGCACCAACCCCCCGGCAAACATCGCTGCCGTAGTTCCAATCGAAAGATAAGATCCCACCGCAAACGCCAGCGATCTCACTCCCAAAATCTCCACCGCCACCACCAGCGCCACACCCATAAACACCAATCGCCACGGCAATCTCTGATTCAAAATCCCATTAATCACCGTAGCCATCAAACGCGCCTGCGGCGCCGGCGCCTTATCGCTCCCAATCCCCTGCGCCCACTGCACTTCAATCTGTTTCGAATCGCGGTCGTACAAATATTCGCCGTCAGGAATTTCATGCGACCCAAGCGAATTGATCAAAATGTAGTCCTTGCCCTGGTACGTAAACGAATTCCGCTCCACTTGCACGCCAGTAGGCAAAGCAGAAATATTGAGCGGCATTCGCTGCGGCAAATATCTCTCGAGCCCGGTATTCATCAAATTCAAAGTCCCGCCAATCGCCACGGTAGAAACCGTCACGCCGATCAACAACCCAAGCTGCTGCCGCCACGGCGTAGAGCCCACAAGGTAACCAGTCTTCAAATCCTGCGAAGTCGCCCCGGCAATCGCCGCCGCAATGCAAACCACTCCGCCGATCGTCAAAGCCAGCACCGCATAATTCGGCGCCGTCCATCCGGCAAAAAAGAAAATCCCGCAGGTAGCCATCAAAGTCGCGATGCTCATCCCGCTAACCGGATTCGATGAATTCCCCAAAAGCCCGCTAATCCGCGAAGCCACAGTCACAAACAAAAATCCGAACACCACCACGAAAATCCCCGCAAATAAATTCTGATACCAGGTAGTGTCCGCCCCCTGCATCGGATGGAACGTCAGCAGCACCCACATCATCGCGATAATCACAATCGATCCCAGCACCACCATGCGCATCGAAATATCATCGTCAATCCGGCTAGGCGCTGCCACCGACGCGCCTCCCTGCGACCGCATATCCTTAAATCCCGACCGCAGCGCAGAAATAATCGTCGGCATCGTGCGCATCAAAGTGATCAACCCCGCCGCCGCCACCGCCCCCGCTCCCATCGGCCGTATATAACTCCGCCACAAATCATCCGGCGTCATCAAAGGAATCGGAATCGTCGCGGGATAAATCGCCGTATTCCCCGAAAGCTGCCCGAAAAATTTAATCGCCGGCATAATCAAGAGCCAAGACACCACGCCGCCAGCAAATAAAATCCCCGAAACCTTCGGACCGATGATGTAACCGACCCCCAAATATTCGCTGGTGATCGCCATCCGGAACGACGCTCCCGGCAACCACGCCGGCCGATTCTCCGGCTGCGAATTCCACATCTGAAACGTGTTCATGCAAACCGTATACACGCCGCCCAATCCCAATCCCCAAAACACGCGCCCCGCAAACGATCCGCCGCGCTCCCCCGCCACCAAAACATCCGCGCAAGCCGTCCCCTCAGGAAACGTCAGATTCCCGTGCTCTTTCACAATCAATTGCCGCCGCAGCGGAATCATGAACAGCACACCCAACCATCCGCCCAAAAGCGCCAAAGGAAAAATCCGCCAGAATGTAAATTCCGATCCAAATCCCAAAAAAATCAAAGCCGGCAAAGTAAACATCACCCCGGCAGCCAGCGATTCCCCCGCCGAGCCGGTGGTCTGCACAATATTATTTTCGAGGATGGTAGCCCGGCCAAACGCCCGCAATATGCTGACCGACAGCACCGCAATAGGAATCGAAGCCGATACGGTCAATCCAGCCCGCAACCCCACGTAAACCGACACGGCCCCAAACACAATCCCGAAAAACGCCCCCAACAAAATCGCGCGTATGGTGAATTCCGCCAAAGTTTCGGATGAATCCACATAAGGCCGAAACTCCCCAGGCGGCGCAGTAGAGCTCCAAGTCTTAGACCCCAAATCTCACCTCCGCGCGCGCCGGACCCCAAGCCTCGCGCCAAATTGGCCCACAAACCCGGCGAACTTAGCATCAGACCGCACCCGACACAAGCCGCATTCTCACGTACCGCTGGCGTCCCCGCCGGCATCTTACGGCCGTCCCGAACGCCACATCCCAACCCCAACCGCGGCGCAACCAACCCGTCCCAGTGGAGGAGGGTCTTTTCACCCTGAGGCGCGTTACTGGCGCCGAAGGGCAGCCCTTCCGCCTTTCGGCCCCGCACTTCGTCCCCGCCTTTCATCCTCTCCGTATTCTCCGCTCCCCCTCTGGCCGCCAAATTGCTCCCCGCACCCAGCGCAATCGCCGCCCCAACCGCGAATCCCCGTTGACAACCCCGGCCCCGCCATATAGCTTTACCAACACTTCCCCGCTCGGGAACTTACCCTGTTAACAAATAGGGCGAATCTCTCCAAGCGGGCGACACTCTCAGGAGCTCAAAACTCGATCGACGCCTCTCGATCCCAAAGGACGGAGTCCCGATGAAACTCAGCCGCCAAATCCCGTTCCTTCTAGTCGCGACCATACTCGCCGCGATACTCACTCTCTCCAGCGGCTCGCACGCCAAAGACGACTGGCTACCAATCGATCCAGCCGATCTCGCGCTAAAAGACAATCCGCTAAGCCCCGGCGCCCACGCCATGATCCTCTACCGCGAGAATTCCATCGACGCCAGGCTATCCTCCGAGCTCGAATACGATCGCATCAAGATCTTCACCGAAGAGGGGAAGAAATGGGGCGATGTTGAAATCCCATTCAATAAAAACAGCGCGGACGTCAAGGACATCCGCGCTCGAACGATTCGCCCGGACGGAAGCGTCGCCGATTTTCAAGGCAAAGTTTATGAGAAGGAAATCGTTAAAGTCGGCGGCATCAAATATCTCGCGAAGACTTTCAGCCTTGCTGATGTTCAGCCCGGCTGCATCATCGAATACAAGTACCGCACCCAGTACGACAGCGACTATTACGTGAACATCGAATGGGGCGTACAAAGCGATCTTTTTACGCGCCTGGGCAAATTCTCAATCATGCCGGACACCAGCGACTACGCTCCTCCTCTCTACTGGCGCGAATATCGCATCCCCGGCAGCGACAAGCCTGCCAAGCAGAGCAACGGCGCCCTCACCATGGAAATTCGCAATCTTCCCGGCCTCGAGGAGGAGGACTACATGCCTCCCAAGAATTTCCTGCGCGCTCGCATCGCTTTCTTCTACCGCGACCGCGATGATCCCCAGAACGAAACTCCCGACCAGTTCTGGAAGCGCATGGGCAAGGCCTGGGATTCGCAAATGGAGAAGTTCGTCGATAAGAAAAAAGCGCTCCAGGACGTCGTCTCACAGACTGTCTCGCCCAGCGACGCTCCCGAAGTCAAACTGCAGAAGCTCTATGTCCGTGTGCAGCAAATACACAATACTGGCTACGATTCTCCGCAGACCCAGAAAGAAGCGAAGCGCGTCAAGACAAAGGAAAACAACAACGTCGAAGACGTCTTGAAGCACGCCTCTGGCAGCGGCCGCGACATCAACTACTTGATGATTGGTCTCGCGCGCGCCGCCGGCTTCGAATCCTCACGCGCCTATGTCGCGCCTCGCAGCAACAACGCCTTCTATCCCACCATGCAAGATGTCTCGCAGCTCTCCGCCGACGTCGTCTGGGTCAAGCTCGGCAATCAGGATCTTTACCTCGACCCAGCTTCCAAGTTCCATGCTTATCCGTATCTCCCCTGGTATGAAACCGGCGTCACCGGCATCCGCCTCGACAAGGGCGGCGAAACCGACATCGCCATTCCGCTCAGTCCGCCTTCCGATTCAGTCCGCGAGCGCCACGCCGACGTTAAGCTCGACGACGATGGCACTCTTTCCGGCAAACTTGAAATCACCTATTTCCGCCAGTGGAGCGCCGTCAAGCGCGAGGAAGAACGCGACGATGACGAAGCCGGCAAAAAGAAAGACATCACCGACGAACTGAAGACCGTTCTTCCCGCAGGCGCAGTTTTTGAAATCACCAGCATGACCGGATGGGACAAAAACTCAGAACCTGTGCACATCGAAGGCACCGTGCGCATCCCCGGATTCGCCACCGCCGCGGGTCACCGCGTCCTCGTACCGCTCACCTTTTTCCAGGCGACCCAGCCGGTTTCCTTCCAGCACGAGAAGCGCGTCAACAACATCTATTTTCATTATCCAGAAATCGAGAAGGACTCCATCACCATCCACGTCCCGAGCGGCTTCAAAATCGAAACGCTCCCTGCGCCGCAAAAATCAAGTCCGGGCGGCGGTTTCGACTATTCCGTCACTTCCAGCCAAAACGCCGACGTTGTCACCGTCGAGCGCCAATTGACCATCACCGGAATCAATTTTCCGGTCGGCAACTACGCAGCCATTCGCATGTTTTTCAACACGGTGAAAACTGACGATGACGGCCAAATTGTTCTCCAGCCCGCGCAAGTGGCCAAGGGGAATTAGCCCACTAACGCTCGGCGCGTTGATTCTTATCGCCTTCGCTGCGGCGCGCCTCGGCGCCGATTCCGTGCCCGACTGGGTCAGCGCCGCTGCACGCGAATCCATGCCGCCCCTGCCGAAGGACCCCGTCGCCGTCATCCTGCTCGACGAACAGATCACCACCGTCCGCGATTCCGGCGAAATCGACTCTCTTTACCGCCGCGTCTGTAAAATTCTCCGCCCCGAAGGCCGAGATCAGTACGGCCACGTGATTGTTGAATTCGATAAAGATACGAAGCTCTCCTCCCTCAAAGCCTGGACTCTCCCGGTGAACGGCAAGGATTACGAAGTCAAAGAGAAAGACGCTTTGGAAACAAGTATGTTTAGCGACTCTCTCTACAGCGATATGAAAGCGAAACTCCTGGAAATTCCCGCAGCCACTCCCGGAAACGTCGTCGCCTACGAATATTCCCAGAAACGGCGCCCTTACATTCTTGACGAAGTTTGGGATTTTCAGGAAACCATCCCCATTCGCCGCACGCGTTTCACTCTTCAACTTCCTCCGGGCTGGGAGATGAAAACGCAATGGGCCAACCATCCGGAGGTCCAGGAAAAGAAAACCGGCGAGAATTCCTATACCTGGGAAATGGAAAACGTGCCGGCCGTGGAAATCGAGCCTGAAATGCCGCCCTGGCGCGTGATCGCCGGCCGCATGGGCGTGAAGTACTTCCCAACCGCCACGAGCCCCGCTGCAAAAACCAGCGGCTCATGGAAGGATATCGCGCTCTGGTACGCCGG
>DAITPO010000003.1:0-6513 GCA_036833535.1 Candidatus Acidiferrales bacterium
AGGGTGGCGTTGCCGTTCATGAATGTTACGCGGCTGGAGTAGGAGCCGATATCGATTGGAGTGAGATCGGTGTCGGCGGCTACTACTTTCACGCGCGCGAGCGAGCAGCCTAGGGCTTCGGCGGCGATTTGCGCGACCATCGTGTCGGAGCCCTGGCCGATGTCGGATGCGC
The DNA here is from genome assembly GCA_036833535.1 of Candidatus Acidiferrales bacterium. Taxonomy (GTDB): domain Bacteria; phylum Acidobacteriota; class Terriglobia; order Acidiferrales; family UBA7541; genus Palsa-147. The sequence goes on from DAITPO010000003.1 coordinate 173, forward strand.
CGGTGTAAATCACTACGCCGCCATCGCGATCGATTTTGATGTTGACGGTGGAATGCGGCATGTCGGAGCGGATGATGGAATTTGCTGCGCCGCTGACGTAGTGGCTGCAGGCGATGCCGAGGCCGCGGCCGCGCGGGAGTTTTCCTTTGCGCTCGTGCCATTTGGAGCGCGTGAAGACTTGCTCGATGCACTCGGGCAGGCCGTAGCTTTGGACGCGCAGGCCGTTCACCGTGATCGTCGGCGGTTTGAGGAGATTGCGGCGGCGAATTTCGGCGGGATCCATGCCGATGGCCGCGGCGAGTTCATCGAATTGCGATTCGAAGGCGAAGCGGACGTTTACGGTGCCGTGGCCGCGCATGGCGCCGCAGGCGGGCTTGTTGGTTAGCACGCGATAGCCGTCGTAGCGAATGTGCGGAATGTCGTAGAGCGCGCCGAGTAGGGCGCCGGAATAGAGAATGGTGACGACGCCGTAGGAGCAGTAGGCGCCGCCATCTTGGATTACGTGAGCGGCTACGGCCATGATGCGGCCGTCGTTTTTCACGCCGGTTTTTAGATCGACGATGGTGCGCGGGCGGCCGCGATGCGCCCAGAAAACTTCTTCGCGCGTGTAGGTGATTTTTACCGGGGCTTGCGCTTTGCGGGCTGCTACGGCTGCGATGATTTCGATGGGAATCACTTCGCTTTTGCCGCCGAAGCCGCCGCCGACTAACGGCTTGATCACGCGGATCTGCGACATCTGCATTTCGAGGACGATGCTGAGCTTGTGCTGGAGATAGTAGGGAACTTGCGTCGAGGACCAGACGGTTAGGCGGCCTTGTCCGCCGGTCTGCGGATCGAATTCGAAAGCGGCGAGAGTGGAATGCGGCTCCATCGCGGCGTGGGTTACTTCGTTGGCGATGTAGCGGCCTTCGATGATTTTGTCGCACTCGGCGAAGCCTTTGTCGGGATCGCCGAAAACGTGGTGATAATCCTTTTCGATATTGTGCGGGCGTTGATCGTGAATCAGCTCGGCTTCGGCTTTCATCGAGTCTTCGGGATCGAACCAGGCGGGCAGCGGTTCGTACTCGACGTCGATCAGCTCGAGGGCTTTTTCGGCGATGGCTTCGGATTCGGCTACGACGCAGGCGACGTTGTCGCCGATGTAGCGGACTTTATCAACGGCGAGAGCCGTTTCATCGTGGCCGACAGGAAGAATTCCGTACTGATTCGGCGCGTCTTCGCCGGTGACTACGGTGACTACGCCATCGAGAGCGAGGGCGCGGCTCGAGTCGATTTTTTTGATGCGCGCGTGCGGATACGGCGAATGCAGGATTTTGCCGATCAGCATTCCGGGGACGCTGAGATCGTCGGTGTATTTTCCCTGGCCGGTGGTTTTTCCGGCGGAATCGATCAGCGCGATGGATTTACCGATTACGGAGAATTCGCTCATTTTGCAGCGGCCGCTCCTTTTTTCTCCGCATCAATCGCCGCTTTGATGGCCTGATACATCTGCGTGTAGCCGGTGCAGCGGCAGAGATTTCCGCTGAGCGCGCCGCGAATTTCTTCTTCGGTGGGATTGGGATTCTGATCGAGCAGCCAATGGACGGTGATCATGAATCCCGGCGTGCAATAGCCGCATTGCGCGCCGCCCCAATCGCCATAGGCTTTTTGGATGGCGGCGAGGCTGCCGTGATCGGCGAGGCCTTCGACGGTGAGGATTTTTTGGCCTTCGCAACTTGCGGCGAGCATGGTGCAGGAGTACATCGGCATGCCGTCAACCTGGACGGTGCAGGCGCCGCAGGAGGAATCGTCGCAGCCGCGTTTTGAGCCGGTGAGATTGAGATCCTGGCGCAGGGCGTCGAGGAGAAGCTTGCTCGGTTCGCAGGCGAATTCGTGATCGCGGCCGTTGACGTTGAGGGTGAGGAGAATCTTTTTCATTGATACCCTTGCGCGAGGGTGGTCAGGTATCAGCCGGGAAACATCTTCGGCGATGCCATCTATCCATTCTAGCGCAAGCGGGGGTGCAAATCCGGGCATCGGCCTGGTTTAACGATGCGAAAACAAAACCTCAGCGGCTAAAGCTCTATTAAATCGGCGTCGGTTGCGGCATGGCTAAAGCCATGCCCTGACAAACCGTTTAATGCAGCAACGGACGCCGAAGCGTGGCCGTCGATGCGTTGGCTATTGCCAGTTGCCGAAGAGGATGAATGGGGCCCAGTAGTAGGGATGGGTGTAGCCGATTGTGGCGGTCGCGGTTTTGGTTTGGACGCCGCGCGCGCTGGGGGATTCGAGTTTGCTTTCCGGGAGTGTGGCGGTGCTCGAAGCGGGCGATGGGCTTTTGAGTTGGCCGTGGAGAAGTTCGAGTTGGGCTTGGCGGAGCGCTTCGGCTTTTGACGTTGCGGGACTTGTGGTCCAGAGGCGATAGAATTCCTGCATCATCAGGCCTGTACTGGCGTCGTTTACTTCCCAGAGGCTCGCTACTACTGCTTTCGCGCCTTTTTGTTGCGCGAGAATGCCGAGGCCATCTACTTCGCGGCCGTCGCCGGTTGAGCCGCCCATGGCGGTATCGCAGGCTGAGAGAGTTAGAAGCTGCGTGTCGGTGAAAGTCAGGTCGGGGTCTTCGCGGAGTTCTGCGAGCGTGAGGTGCGCGCCCTCGGCTGTCTTCCCGCCTAACAACAGGAAAGAATCTGTTTCGTTTCCTGGTTGAAAATCGAAATGGCTGGCGATGTGCACCAGCGGAAATCCCTGCTCGAGGGCCTGCTTCATCGAGTCTTCGGTGAAGGCCGCGTCGAGCATCAGCTTGCCGGGGAGAACACCTTGCTTGTCGCTCGTGCTCGGGTCGCGGACCACGCGATTGAGCTCTTCGGGAACGGAAGGCAGCGCTGGGAAATTGCCGTAGGCTTTCGAGACGCCCATCGCCAGCCCGCGCCAATTCTGCACATCGGGGCGATCGGCCAAATGAGAGATGCTCGCAGGGGTGAAGACTTCGTTGCGATATTTCGCGACGAGATAGTCTTTGCCGTCGTGAAGCGCTGCGACGGGGAGATAGCGAAGGACATCATCGAGCGACCACATCAAGGTCGTGGCTTTCGCGCCTTCGAGATCTCCGGCCACGGGCCCGATAAGGATGCGATAAAGCTCCTGCGCGAGGGGCAAGGGATTCGATCGCGGATCATCGAGAGCCTGACGGAAATCGAGGACCTTCTTGCGCAGATCGGCGGCGCGAATGGGATATTCGCGCGCCTGCATAACGGCCGGGGTGACGAGAATGACGCGATATTTGTCTTCGCCGACCAAGGTATAGAGAGCGACGGCGCCTGTTCCGAGCTTGCGCAGGACGCCCTGCATGCCGCTGGCGTTTTCCTGGAGGCTGGCGACGTCTTGCTGGGCTTGTTTGGTCTTGCCAAGATCGACGTACAGGCCATTCAAGAATTGATTCCATTGCTGATTGGCCTGCTTCAATTTGGCGGAAAGATCGGCGAGGTGTGCATCTTCTTCCGGAGTGCGCGAGGGTTTTGCGCGGAGCGCAGCCCACTCATTGCCGATGGACGTAACGGTGTTGGCGAGATCTTCGTACTGGCGGTTGACGGCGTCTTCGGGCTTGTTGAGCGAGATGGCGGAATTTAGCGAATCGGCTTGCTTGCCGTCGCGGCGGATAAACTCGAAATATTCTTCGTCTTTCAGCAGGCTGAGGACTTGTTGCGCTTCGGGCAAGCGCCCGGCGGAGATGAGCAAGGCGGCTACGTCGCGATAGGTAGAGCTTTGCGAAGCTACGAAACTTTTTTGTGATTCCTTGTCCAGGTCGTGAATATTGCCGCGGACCTGTTGAAATTTGTTGATGGCTTGTTTGCCGAAGAAGATGGCGGCCTCGGAGTGGTCGTTGGCGCGCCAGAACATCATCAAGCGGCTGAGAGTGACGCCTTCGTCGAAGGGCTGCTTCATCTGGTGATACAAGGCGAGAGCCTGACCGAAGGATTCGAGGGCCTTGTCCTTGTTTCCCAAAGATTCGTAGGCGATGCCCATGGAGTGGAGCGTGGTGGCCTGGGCCATCGGGTTTCCTGCTCGCTGAGCCAGAGTGAGAGCTTGCTCCAGGAGATCGAGTCCCTTTTGCGGATCGCCGCGATCCATGTAGATATTGGCCATATTGTTGAGAGTAACGCTCACATCACTTAGATCGCCCACCTTCTTGAGCAGAGGCAAAGCTTGGCCGTAGTAATCGAGCGCCTTGTCATCGTGGCCGAGGAGTTTCTCGGCCAGTCCGATATCGACGAGTGTGGCGCCTTGCCGCGTATCGTCGTTTGCAGATTTCAAGAGGTCGAGAGCTTTCAGACAAGCGTCGAGCATCTTCTGATACTGACCTAACCCCTGATAAATTCCCGCCATGTTCGATGTTGTCGACGACGCCCCCGCGAGTTGGCCTGTTTCGAGCAGCACGGCGATCGCCTGATTGTCGTAGTCCAAAGCTTCGGGCCACCTATCGAGACCGGCGAGTGTGTAGCCGATATTGCTCAAGACGATTCCTTCGGTCGAGCGATCGCCATCCTGGCGCGTGTAAGGAAGCGCTTCGAGAAAATAGCGCAGGCTTTCTTCGCGATTGCCACGCACGACGCCGATCAAGGCAAGGTTGTTGATTGTGGCGCCCAGAAGTTCAGGGGCGCCGTTGGCCCTGGCTAGCTCGAGCGCTTGCCGCCCCATTTCCTCGCCTTTGTCCAACTCTCCGAGAGTTTCGCGAATCTTTCCGGCCTCATTGAGAGCGAGACATTCTTCGTAGGAATCTCCGGCCTGATGCCAGAGCGGGGCTGACTCTTCATACTTCAGACTGGCCTGGCGCAACGATTCCGCGGTCTGGGAGCCTTCGAGCTGTCCGGCGGCCATGAAAATGGCTTCCGCGTGCAATCGGATTTTGTCTGGGTCCGCGGGAGCGTGCGGCGGGTCGAAGCGAACGCGATATTTTCCTGCCGGAGCGGATTTGTCGCCGGAGGCGATCTCGAGAGTGTAGACGCCCGACGTTTCGCTAATAGTGGAGAGCTGTTCGAGCCCGAACGGACCGTTGGGACTGTCCATCATGGTGATGGGCTTGCCGTCGGGCGCGTCGAAAGTGAGCATTACGTCGATGCCGTGCTGCTCGACGACGGCGTGAAGGAATTGACCCTTCGCGGCGTGAATTGCGAAGGATTGCGTCTCGCCACCTTTCATCAGCTTCTCGAGTGTCACGCCGGGATTGAGTTCTGCCGGCTGCGGCTTTGGCGGCGAGTTCGGTGCTGTAGTTGGCGGCTCATCGGGAGGATTGTTGGAGGATTGCTGTTGAGCGTGCGTCGCGGGCGATGAAACTGCGATCAAGGCGGCGATGGCGCACGCCGAAAGCATGAATCTCCAAAGTCGAATCTGATTCTGAAACTTCGCGGCCGACAAGTTCCCCGAGCCCATGGTTGATTCTCCGGTGAGACGCGTTGCGAGTTTCCGCTGCCGGCTGAAATTGCGAATGGCGGCCCGGCTGTGTGGCGAACTATGCGGTTGGCGTTCAGATGACTCGCTTTGCTTGCTACATTCATTTTTCGCCGTGGTGCACCGAAGTCAATAGAACTGGGGCTAAATAGTGCTCAATAGACATCGCAGGTTCGGGCACAGGCAATTCTTGCGCTTGCCTAATCCACGTTGGTTCTGCAGTGAGCGTCGGTTCGGGGGAGGTTTAGCGCGAGTTTGCGACGACGAGGCTGGTTGAGACAAAAACGCCGGCCCCGACCAGGTACGGGGTGAACTGGCGGTCTCTCGGCGATACTCGGGATAAACCGGCGGTACGGTGGGATGCGCCAATATGGCGCTTGTGGGTGGAACGGAATGGGCGCAGCGTGTTGGTGAAGAGAAAAAACGCGGCCGATGACGACGATGACTACGCAGAGCGCTAATGTGGGGATCATTCACGCGGTGACGCCGGAGGAAATTTCTGCGGTGCGTGGCTTGATGCGCGAGTATGGGGCGTCGGTTGGCGTGGACCTTTCCTATCAGAATTTTGAGGAGGAACTCCGCGGGCTTCCTGGCGACTTTGCGCCGCCGCGCGGGACGCTGCTGCTTGGGATCGCTGGAAAGGAAGCGGCGGGTTGCGTGGCGATTCGGCCGCTGGCAGAAAATTTCTGTGAGATGAAGCGGCTTTACGTGCGGCCGGCTTGGCGCTCGACGGGTCTGGGGAAGCGGCTTGTGGAGGCTGCGCTTGAGGACGCGCGGCGGGCGGGGCATCGCTTCGTGCGACTTGATACGCTGCCGACCATGATTGCGGCGCGCAAACTTTATGCTGCTCTCGGGTTTCTTCCGATTGCGCCTTACTATCAAAGCCCCGTTGCTGGAACTGCTTTTCTGCAGCTTGA
>DAITPO010000003.1:6613-64476 GCA_036833535.1 Candidatus Acidiferrales bacterium
CGATTGCGCCTTACTATCAAAGCCCCGTTGCTGGAACTGCTTTTCTGCAGCTTGACCTCACAAAACCGCGGTGATTGAATCGGCTGGGCGGAAAAAGACCCTGACAAATGGCGAACGTTGGGCATGGCTCGATTGGCGGCCCGGCTGAAGCGCGGGCCCTACGGGGATTGCCGCTGCGCGGCGATCTTGGATCTGCGACATTCGTTTGTGGCATCTGATTCCACGATAACTTATCGTTGTCCCGCGAATCGTTTTTCACGGGGTGAGCGATGTCTCAATTCTTGAATCGCGAGCGGCAGGGTCCTCGTGCTGCCGGATTGTGGCTGGGAGTCGTCGGCGTGGTGGCCATTCTTGCGATGTCGCTCGCGAACGCATTGATCGCCGATGATGCGAAGATTTCGCCGCAGCAAAAAGCGCAGTTCGAAGAGGCCGTGTCCAAATTCATGGCGGCAAGCCACGCACCGGGGATTTCGGCGGCGGTAGTCGAGAACGGCGAGTTGATTTGGTCTGAAGGATTCGGATTGGCCGACCTTGAGAATTCTGTTCCGGCAACTTCAAGTACCTTATACCGCCTCGGCTCGGTCTCGAAGCCAATCACGGCTACCGCGGCGATGCGGCTTTGGGAGAGCGGGAAGATCGATCTGGACGCGCCGGTGCAGAAATATTGCCCGGCGTTCCCACAGAAGGAGTGGCCGATCACAACGCGTGAGCTGCTCGGGCATCTGGGCGGCATCCGCCATTACAGATCGGAATCGCAGGACGATCCGGAGATCGGCAACACGAAACATTTTGAGTCGGTGGCCGACGGAATCAAGTTTTTCGCCAACGATCCGTTGGTCGCCAAGCCGGGTACGAAGTTTAACTACTCAACGATGGGATACACGCTGGTAGGGTGCGCAATGGAAGGCGCGTCGGGCGAAAAGTTTGTGGATTACATTCGCGAGAATATCTTTGCGCCGGCGGGAATGAGCGAAACGCAAGCCGATAATTTGATCGCGATCATTCCGCACCGCACGCGCTACTACGCGAAAGACAAGTCGGGGGCGGTGGTGAACGCGGATTTGCTCGATTCGAGCTCCAAAATTCCCGGCGGCGGTTTGATTTCTTCGGCGGATGATATGGCGCGATTTGAAATCGCAGTGCTGAGCGACACGCTGATCAAGCGCGCGACGCGCGATGTGATGTGGACGCCGCAAAAGACTGCTGATGGCAAGCAGAATGGTTACGCGCTGGGCTGGGGAACCGGGACACATGACGGCATTTTTGAGATCGGCCACAACGGAAGCCAACAGGGAGCGAGCACGACGATAATTCTCGTTCCGGAAAAACGCGATGCTGTGGTGGTCCTGATCAATATGGAAGAGGTGGACGCCCGCGCGCTTGCCGATCAATTGCTCAAGCTGGCTCTCGCCGCGACTCCGGCTGTGAAAAATTGAGCGTCGGAGGGAGCGCCGCGCAACGACGATTGCGTTTAGTTGCCGATACCGGAGAGAGTGCTGCCGCGCAGAGGTTTCAGTAGAGCGGCGATTTTGTTCAGCAGCGCGGCGTTCTTCGTTACAAAGGCGTGGCCCACATCCTGCAGCGCCGCGAGATTTTCCGGGCTGGCGTCATCCATCGCGCCAGACGCGGGGTTTAGATCCTGAGGCTGCAGGCGGAAATATTCGCAATCGCGAATGCAGCCCAGCTCAAAATCCACGGCCTCGGAAACACTATCCATGAGGACCGGCACGATTTGGCGCGCCCAGCCGAGCAATCCCCAGCCCTTCGCCTGATCGAACGAAATTTGATCCTGGACGTTGCCGGTGCCGACCGCAAGGACGATGAATTGCGTCGCAGTGGGGTAGAGGCGGCGCGCTTCGGCATAGGCGGCCATCGCCGGATTGTTTACGTAGACGCCGCCATCCACGAGCGCGTAGTTCTCGTTGCCCTTGGTCAGATGATTCGGGGGGAAAAATGTTGGCGCTGCCGACGTTGAGCGCGCGATGTCGGTGACGTTCCAATCGTAGCTGGAATCGCGCGCGATCTTGTGGCTTTTGAAAAAGAAGGGAAGCTGCGATTGCAGGTCGTAGCTGGAGATGAGCAGCGGAGCCAGCGCGGATGAGAATTTCGTGGCGCCGAAGAATTTCAGCAAGCAGGCTTCCAGCGCTGCGGGCGAATATTTCGGCCCGATCAGCTCGTGCGGTAGCGTAAACAGATTTTTGTGAAATATCGCCGGGCCGTTTTGTACGTAAAGATTCAAAAGCTCGGCGGGGGCGTAGGGCTTGCGGGCCTTGCAGGCCGTGCCGATGCCGAGAGCGATGATTCCGCCGGTGGATGTGCCGGAGATCAGATCGAAAACAGTATGGAGATCGGCGCCGATTTGTTCCCGGAGAGCGCCGAGGATTATGGCCGGGATGATGCCGCGGATTCCGCCGCCATCGATGGAGAGAACTTTGATTGTCCCTGAGGGGATCGGGCCATTCGTCATCGCGAATCCTGGCGCTGCCTTCCGTGCGGCGCCTCTGGGTCGAGATTATATGATGCTTCTATATTGTCAATTAGTATCCCCGCTTGGGTGTGCGCAAGCGTAACACGGCATTGCGGCGACATTTCCAGCAAAGTTTCGCTGGAAATTGGGCTTTAGACGGCTTTTGGGCCTCAACCGCTATGGCACGGTTTGGCTGAGGCCGGTATGATGTGCGCCCGGAGGTGCGATGAGGATGCGAAATCGAGCGCTTTCAATTTTCGTGGTGATGTTGGCTGCGGCAGCTGTGACGCCCGTCACAACACACGCGCAAGCCGGCGCGGGCTCCGAGTCCGGGCGCGTGGTGAAGTACCGCGGCACGATTGACAACGTGAAATATGTTTACGGCACGATGCCGCCGGTCGAGCATTTGCGTCCCGGCGATATTTTGGAGACGAATACGCTGGATGCTTTTGGCGACGTGATTCAGAAGCCCGGCGACACTCTCAGTATGACCAAAGGCGATAATCCGTTGACTGGGCCGTTCTATATTGACGGCGCTGAACCGGGCGATACGATTGCCATCGAAATTCTTTCGCTGGATGTGAATAGCAATCAGGGCGTGGGCGGATTTGCTCCGGGCTTTGGTGCTCTCAACTCGACTGACTACACGCCCATGCTCAATCCCGCGATACCCGAGCGCCTTTATTTTTATCCGATCGATCGCGCGTCGCATACCGCGAGTTTTCACGCCCAGGATTCGAATTTTTCGGTGAGCATTCCTTTGCATGAATTTCTCGGGTGCATCGGGGTGGCGCCGGCGGGCGGCGAGGCGCGCAGTTCGGTGGTGCCTGCGGAGTTTGGCGGGAATATGGATTCATCGGAAGTGAGCGTGGGGAATATTCTTTATCTGCCGGTGAATGTGGCCGGCGCGTTGCTATTTATGGGCGATGGACACGCCGCGATGGGCGACGGCGAAGTGTCCGGGTCGGCGATTGAAGTTCCACTGCGGGTGCGTTTGCAGGTGGAAGTGATCAAGCACAAAGCCACCAAGTGGCCGCGCTTCGAAAATGAAAACGAAATTATGGCAGCGGGAATTTACCGGCCTTTGGATGATTGCTTGCGGATTGCGTTTACGGAATTGGTGAAGTGGATGCACGATGATTATGGATTGTCGGAGTTGGATGCTTACGAGCTGCTCTCGAAGGTGGCGACGATTCATTTGCCGGAGATGGTGGATCCGAATTACGTTGTGATTGCGAAGATTAATAAGAAGTTTTTGCCGCCGAAGAAGAAATGAACGCCGCAAGGGTCGTTTTGCAGCGTGGCCTTCAGCCGGGCGTTGCGCGCAGATAAGATGCCGGCCTAAATGGCCGGCGCCACAAAATGCTTAGCGCTGGGATTTGCGGCCTGCGGAGACGTCGGCCATGAATTCGGCGGATCTGCCGCGGGGGATGCTCAGCGTTTTCCAGTTTGCTCCGGCTAGATGCTTGGCTAGAAAAACGATCTGCCCGATGTGCATGGCGTAGTGCGCGACCTGGCGATTGATGGCCTGCATTACGGAATGCGGCTCGGTACGGATCAGCACTTTGCGAGTGAGATCGGAGTCGCTCAGCGGCTCCAGCGCGGCGAAGACCAGCCGCCAGCCCTCTTCCCACATTGCCAGCAGTTCCGCGCGGGTTGCCGGCGCCGCTTCGAATTCGGTGTCGCGATTTCGATTGGGCTTCTCGCCATCGCTCGAGAGGAAATCGGTCCAGCGCGAGCGCATGTTGCCGGCGATGTGTTTCATGATGATGGCGATGGAATTAGATTCCGGATCGATCGCGGTGTAGAGCTGCTCGTCGGTCATCTGCTCGATGGCGCGGTCGGCCAGGCGCTTGTACTGGCGGAAGAGAGCGATCGAATCTTTTACGTAGGAGGTGGTGAATTCGTGTGCCATGCGCCGATTTTCCGGCGGCCACGAGGAAAAATCAACTATTGGGACTGCGGAGAATTGCCGGCGGCTTCGGGTTCGTCGCTCACCGAGAAATACGCGCAATCGGGATGATGGAAGACGAGCGCGCTCACGCTGGCTTCGGGCTCCATCATCATTCCTTCCGTCAGGTGCACGCCGATTTCTTCGGGACGCAAGAGCTTCCATAGACCTTGCTGGTCGTCCATGTTGGGGCAGGCGCCGTAGCCGAAGCTGTAACGCTTGCCGCGATATTTCGAAGTGAAGCGTTCCTGCATGGTCATCGCGGGGGGATCGGGGAAGCCCCATTCTTCGCGCAGGCGGCGATGCAGCCATTCGGCGCAGGCTTCGGCGGTTTCCGTGGCGAGAGCTTGCGTGGCGTGGGCCTTGAAATATTCGCCGGCTTGCTTTTCCTGTTCGACGCGCTCGCGGACGCCTTCGCCCGCGGTGACCACGAAGAGAGCAATGTGATCGCGCGCGTTTTCTTCGGGATCGAGAACGTAATCGCTCAGGCAGAGTCCATCGGGTTTTGCTTGCCGGCCGAAACGGAAGGTGTGCAGCGGCGATTTCGCGCCGGGAGCGAAGAGATGGATCGAGTTTCCATCGCGCACGGCTTCGAAGAATTGCCAGACCCCGCGCGGCTTCATCCACTTGGCGACATCTTGTTTCACTTCCTCGGTCTTGTGATAGAGCTCGAGCGCGAGCGGATTGCGTTCGTGCAGGGCCTGCGTGAAGTTGCCTTTGAAGCCGAGATTGCGCCCATAGAGCATGTAGGGATTGATGTAGGTCCAAATTTCTGCAAGATGCGGGAGCGCGCGGGCTTTGTGATCGAGATACGGTGCGGGCGGAATGGGAATGTCCGTGCGTATGCGCGAGCTGCGCGCTTCGCCCGCGGGAGTGCGCGGTTTTTCGCTAACGGCGGCGGGTTGCGCGCCGTCACCATTCGAGGCTACTTCGACGAGTTTCTCGCGCCCGGCTGGGTCCATGATTTCGTTCATCAGGCGCAGGCCGGTCATCGCGTCTTTGGCGTACAGCGTGAGTCCCGCATAACTTGGCGCGATTTTCGAGCGCGTGAATTTATCGGAAAGTGCCGCACCGCCCACGAGCAACGGAAGCTCGATGCCGGCGTCGCGCAAGTCTCCCGCAGTAGTCACCATTTGCTGCGCGCTCTTCACCAGCAGCCCGGATAGCCCGACGGCATCGGGTGAATGTTCGTGGCAGGCGCGAATCAATTCTTCGGGCGGAACTTTGATGCCGAGATTCACGACCTCGTAGCCATTGTTCGCGAGGATGATCTCGACGAGATTTTTCCCGATGTCGTGAACGTCGCCTTTGACTGTGGCGAGAACGATCCGGCCGCGCGCGGAGGATTCCGATTTCTCCATGAATCGTTGAAGATGATTGACGGCCTTCTTCATCGCTTCAGCGGATTGCAGAACTTCGGCGACGATCAGCTCGTTGTTGTTAAAGAGGCGGCCGACTTCACTCATGCCTGCCATGAGCGGTCCATTGATAATGTCGAGCGGCGCCGCGCCTTCGCTGCGCTTGCGTTCGAGATCGGCGATGAGGCCATCCTGACTGCCTTCGATGATGTAATTTGAGAGACGCTGATCGAGAGGAAGATCGGCGGCCTGCTTCTTGCGTTTCGTGGCGCCTCTGAAATGCTCGGCGATGGCCGCGATGTGAAATTGATTGACGGCGATTTTCTGTTCGCGGCTCTGCTCGCGCCAGTCTTCGGGCACGGCTTCGAGCGTCGCGGCCGCCGGATGACCGGCCGGGATTTCCGCGGGCGGCGTATTGAAGAGAAGATGCTCGGCGAGGCGGCGCTCTTCTTCCGGAATCGAAGCGAAGCGCTCGATTTTCTCGGCATTGACGATGGCGAGATCGAGGCCGGCCTTGGTGCAGTAATAGAGAAAAACGGAATTGACCACTTCGCGCGCCGCTGCAGGCAGGCCGAAAGAGATATTTGAAATCCCGAGAATGGTTTTGACGCCGGAGATCTTCTCTTTGATCAAATGGATCGCTTCGATGGTCTCGACAGCACCGCCGATGTAATTTTCATCGCCCGTCGCGCAGGGAAAGACGAGCGGATCGATGATCACGTCTTCCACCGGGATGCCGAATTTCCCGGCGAGCAGCCGGCAGGAACGTTCAGCGACAGCCAGCTTGCGCTCGCGGGTGAACGCTTGCGCTTGCAGTTTGTCTTCGTCGATGCAGCCGACAACCAGCGCAGCTCCATACGCGCGCGCCAGCGGGCAGACGCGCTCGAATTTTTCCTCGCCGTCCTCGAGATTGATCGAATTGATTATGCTCTTGCCCTGGCAGTAGGTGAGCGAGAGCTCGATGGATGCGGCGTCGGTGGTATCGATCATTACCGGCGCTTTGATCTTGCGAATCAAATTTTCGTAGAACGGCGGAATGTCCTTCGCCTCATCGCGCTCGCTGCTCTGCAGGCAGACATCAATCACCTGCGCGCCGTTGCGAACCTGGCGGCGGGCGATTTCGGTAGCTTCCTCCCATTTTTCTTCAGCGACGAGTTCCTTGAAGGCGCGCGAGCCGATCACGTTGGTGCGCTCGCCGACCAGAAGCGGCCGATTCGATTCATCGGCCTCGACGAGCTCGATGCCGGAATAATACGAACGGTGTGCGGGCGCAGGAATCGCGCGCGGCTTGCGGCCCTTTACCATTTCCGCGAGAGCGCGAATGTGCGCGGGAGTGGTTCCGCAGCAGCCACCGACCATGTTCAGCCAGCCATGCTCGACGAAGCGCGCGAGTTGTGCCGTCAGCGTCTCCGGCGTCTCGCCATAGGTGCCGTCTTCGCGCGGAAGACCGGCGTTCGGATAGCAGGAAATGCGCGTCGAGGCGATTTCGCTGAGCGTGCGAATGTGATCGGTCATGAATTCCGGCCCGGTGGCGCAATTCAATCCGATCGAAAGCAGATTTTGCCGCGCGATCGAAGACCACAGAGCATCCGCCGTTTGTCCGGCGAGCATCGTGCCCATCGGCTCGATCGTGCCGGAAACCATCACCGGAATCTCGAAGCCGAATTCTTTCTTCACGCGCGCGATGGCCAGCAGCGCTGCCTTTACGTTGCGCGTATCCTGGCAAGTTTCAACCAGCAAAATATCGGCGCCGCCTTCGACGAGCGCCTTGGCCTGCTCGTAAAAATTCTCGCGCAGCGCGTCGAACGTGATTCCGCCGGTGACGGAAATCGCCTTCGTGGTCGGCCCGATCGATCCGGCCACAAACCGCGGGCGAGCCGCAGTGGAAAATGCATCGGCGGCGCGCCGCGCCAGTTCCGCCGCCGCGCGATTCAACGCCGCGGTTTCTTTTTCGAGATGATATTCGCCGAGAACGATGCGCGTTCCACCGAACGTGTCGGTTTCGATGATGTCCGAACCGGCTTCGAGATAGGCCCGATGAATATCGAGAATCGCATCGGGGCGCGTGCGCACCAGCACTTCGTTGCATCCCTCGAGAGCCGGCCCGCCGAAATCCTCCGCTGTGAGATTCTTTTGCTGCACCATCGTGCCCATGGCGCCGTCGAGCACGAGGATGCGTGACTCGAGCGCGTCGAGTAAGGCTTGGCGGCGTTGGGCTCTGTCGGTCATCGGGAATGCGCTAACGCGCGATAAATAAAGTTTAGACGCGCCCACGGCAGGGGGCCAGCGTAAATCGTCCAATGGTGACTTTGAGCGGTTGTATGACGAAGGAATGAAGCTGGAAGACGCGCCTCAGATGCGAGGCCAGACCTGCGAACGGAAGCGAGATTAGGGGAGTCGGTCTCGGTCAGTCTCCGACAGCGGCGGCCGCGTCGGGCGGCGGGAGGATGGCTTCCTTGCGATTGTGGCGCTGCGAAAGCCCCGCTTCGCGAATCTTGTAAATCAGCGCGCGGTAACTGATCGCCAGCTGCTGCGCGGCCTTGCGGCGATTCCAGTGATTGGCCGTCAGCACTTTCAGAATCAGCTCGCGTTCCATTTCGCGCACGGCCTGCTTGGCAATCCGCTTCAGAGGAATCGTGCCGTTTTCCGGAATCTCATACGGCAGCGACATCGGCCGCGGCGGCGCGGATTCGGTGCGGAAGGCTTCTTCGCTGCCGAGAATCACGTAGCGCGCGACGCGGTTTTCGAGCTCGCGGATGTTTCCGGGCCATTCGGAATCCTGGAACATCTGCAGCAATTCGCGCGAGGGAAGCGGCGCGCTGCGCTGGAATCGCGCATTGAATTGCGCCAGGAAATATTCGACCAGGCCGGGGATATCTTCGCGGCGATCGCGCAGGCGAGGGAGATGCACGCTGATCACGTTGATGCGATAGAACAAGTCGGCTCGAAAGCGCCCGGCCTCGATTTCATCCTCGAGGCGGCGATTGGTGGCGCAGATCACGCGGGCTTCGATTTTCTTTTCTTCCTGGTCGCCGATGGCGCAGAACTGCCCGTCCTGCAGCACCTGAAGAAGCTTGGCTTGCAGCGAAGAATCCAGCTCGCCGATTTCATCGAGGAAGAGCGTCCCGCCGTTGGCCATTTCCACGCGGCCGGGTTTCGTGTTGTAGGCGCCGGTGAACGCTCCCTTGCGAAATCCGAAAAGCTCGCTTTCCAGCAAAGTGCCGGGAATCGCGGCGCAGTTCACTTTCACGAACGGCCCGAGGGTGCTCGGCGAGAGATGATGGATCAACCGTGCGAGAACTTCCTTGCCCGTGCCGCTATCGCCTTGAATCAGCACGGGGACATTTGTCCCGGCGACCTTCTCAATCTTCTGGCGAACCGCGCGCATCACTTCGGACTGGCCGAAGACGACGTGCGTTGATGGTCCGGCCGGGGCCTTGTCGGGCACAAAGCCGTCCACAATGTTGTTTACTGCCATGGTCCCAAGTCTCCTGAATTCACGGCCGGCCCCTGACCCGATTCCCCGAGGGCAAGCCTTTGTGTAATCGACACTTCATACCTGCACTCGCCCGGCCAAACGGGGTCAATCCGGGAATGAGCCGCAACGGATGACGGAGGGCCGTCGTCCGCGCCGTAACTCCAAAGCTGCCAGTGGATTATGAGCTAGGTATAGAACCAGGGCAGAGTTGCGCAAAGGAGTTCTGATGGTTGCGGCGCTCCCGTTAAAAGTAGGAAAACTGTTTCACAGCAGAGAAATGGAGTTACTCGGAGGGAAGACTCAAGCCGGGAGGAAGTGACGCTGGACGTAGAAATTAATTTCTGCGCGTGGTCGCGAAATCGCGAGATTTGAGGGCGACAATCGTCGCGCGAAATCGCGCGCTTTGCGCTAGCGTTTCGGGAACATCAGATCTTCCAGCAGATCTGCACGCGCCTTTTCGTCGGAGGCTATCACGGTGAGCAGGTCGGCGACGGAAATCATCCCGTGAAATCGCCCCTTCTCATCGACAACCAGTAAATGGAAGATGCCGAATTTCTCCATCAATTGCAGACAAGCATCGAGGGGCGCATCCGGCGGCACGGTGACAAGCTGCGCGGTCATGATTTCCGTCACGCGCATCCACGCCGGGCACTTGTTTTCCGCGGCGACTTTATCGGAGATGTCGCTCTGCGAAATCACGCCGACGAGCTTTCCATCTTTGTTGCAAATGCCCGCGGAACGCACACCGCGATCACGCAAATAGCGCGCCGCATCGTGGACGGTGGCGTCTTCGTTGATCGAGAAAATTTCCTTGCGAGAGGCGATGAGGTCCGAAACTTTCATGGAGCCCTCCTCGAGCCGAGAGTGGCGCAATCCTAAGACCAGCGATGGCATTCTTGCAATCAAAAACTGAGCCGAAAGTCGGATGCGCTGAGGTAAGAGTCGGACGCGCGCGAGTGGTCGATGGGGCGGCGCGAAAAAGTGGCGAGAACGGAATTGCGGAACGAAAGGAAAACTCGAAGGGAAAACGCGGGGCAGCCGCGAATTATGCGGTCTTGCCCCGGATGATGTCGTAGCGCTCGATCACGGCGGCGACGCCGATGCTGTCGGTATCATCGCCTTCGCGCTTGTCCACGCGCACCACGCGCCCATGCGCGCGCACGAAGACTTCGGTGCCGCGCGTGATTTCTGCGGGAAGCGTGAGCGTGAAATCGAGCTCGGTGCCGGGCGCCATATCCTTGCTCATGATGAAATAGACGCCGCGCGTGGAGATGTCGCGGGTCTGCCCGCTATGCGAACCCGGTTCGCGGTTGATGGGCAGACGGACGAGTACGGGCAACGATAGGTCGTATCGGCGTGCGGTGCGACGCTCCGTCATTCCGGTTGCTCCCTCAATGCGCAAATGGGCGTAAGATTCCCCGCTACAAGGGGTTAGCAATCCTGCTTCCAAATGCCGGCGCGGCATCCGAATCTTGCCTGCGCCACGGCGCGCCTTCTTCAGCAAATCTTTTGGATGGCCGGATCGCTCTGGGTTGCCCAAACCCGTTGCAAAGACAAGAGAAGCCTGCTTGCGTGACTCGCGGTCAAGAATTCCCCCAAATTCGCGAATCGCGCCTGCGCCTCCAGGCGCTTCCCTGGCGACGCATCTTAGCTATGTAGACGTTTAATGAACAGAATTTTTATTCTGTTCTGTGCTCTGAATAGGCAATAGGTTGCAGGCGTAGTCCCGCAACTCGTAGTGGTACTACTCGTTTCGCGAAACCGGCGCTGCCGGCACCGCCGGCGTGGCGGAACGCGAACCGCGCCCAGAATCGAGATTGAATTGGCGCATTTTGTAGAGCAGCGCCTTGTAGCTGATGCCCAGCATTTTCGCGGCGTCCTTGCGGCACCAGCGCGTTTTCTCGAGAGCTTGCGCGATCGCTTCGGCCTCGGCTTCGTCCTTCAAGCCGCGCACGAGAGCTTTCAATCCGCCTTGCTCGCGCGTCGGCGTCGCTTCGGGCTGCGGCGAGAGACGCTGCTGCGCGGTGGTCATTTCCAGCAATTCGCGGAAACTTCCTTCGTCGTCTTCGAGAATCACGTAGCGCTTGGTGAAGTTTTCCAGCTCGCGCAAGTTGCCCGGCCATTGATAGCGCTGCGCCGCTTCGAGGAGATGCGTCGAAGGTTCGGGCGCCGCCTTTTGAAACTTCTCGCTGTACTTCTGCAGGAAGTGCTGGAAGAGCAGCGGAATTTCCCCAGTGCGCTCGCGCAGCGGCGGAATGTGAATCGAGAGAACATTCAAGCGGTAATAAAGATCCTCGCGGAAGCGGCCGGATTGCATCGCTTCCTGCACGTTCATATTCGTGGCGGCGAGGACGCGAACGTCCACGTTGATCACGCTGCGGCCGCCCAGGCGCGAATACTGATTGTCCTGGAGGACGTGCAGGAGCTTGGCTTGCAGGTGCGGGCTCATCTCGGCGATTTCGTCGAGGAAGATGGTGCCCTTGTTGGCCTGCTCGAATTTGCCGGGCTTCGAGCGCACCGCGCCGGTGAAAGCACCTTGCTCGTAGCCGAAGAGCTCGGATTCCAGCAGCTCGCCTGGCAGCGCTGCGCAATTTACCTTGACGAACGGCTGGTGCCGCCGCGTCGAGCGCAAGTGAATCATACGCGCGACTACTTCCTTGCCCACGCCGCTTTCGCCGCTGATGAACACCGGCACATCCACGGGAGCGATCTGCAGGATCTGCTGGCGGATTTTGAGCATCTGCGGACTCGAGGCTAGGAATGAGAGGTCCTCGGTGAGCTGGTCGCAATACTCGCGCAGCGCCTTGTTCTCGGAAGTGAGCTGAATGCTCTTCCGGCATTTCAGCAGCGCCGCATCGAGCTCAGGCTTCTCGAACGGCTTGGTAAGGTAATCGTGCGCGCCCAGGCGGATGGCTTCCACCACCGTGCCGACTTCGTTCGAGCAGGAAAGCATGATCACGTTCAGCGAGCGGTCCTGATGCATCAGCGCGCGCAGCGTGTCCAGGCCGTCCATTTCCGGCATCAGCACGTCGAGAATGATGACGTCGGGTTTGTCACCCGTCGAAACAAGCTCGACGGCGTCCTTGCCGTTTGAAACGGCGTTGACTTCGTATCCATCCACTTCGAGGAGCGTCTGCAAATATTTCCGGATGCTCGGCTCGTCGTCCACGATCAAGATTTTTTCTTTGGTTGCCATGTTGATCTGCCCTCGGTGCTGAATTCTTCTCCCGCTCTTGCCGCGATGCTATTCGAGGTTCACCGGCAGGATAAACGAGAACTTGCTGCCGGTGCCCGGTATGCTGTCCACCCAAATTTTTCCGCGATGCGCCTGGATGAGCCTCTTCGTAATCGCCAGGCCCAGGCCCATGCCGGAAGACGACGGATCGACGCGCACGAATTCTTCGAAAATTTCCTGGTGATATTCGGCGGAGATGCCCACGCCGGTGTCCGCCACGGAAACAAGCACGCTATTGATTTCGCTTCCGCGCGCGCGGCGGCGCTCACTTCTGGGCGCGACTTCCGACGTGCGCCGCTCCCAGAAATGCGGCTCAGCTTTCACGGTGACGCATCCGCCCCGCGGCGTGTGCTTCAGCGCGTTATCCACCAGATTCGCGATGCACTGCTGCAACTTCGGATAATCGAAGCTCACCGCTGGAAGAGTCTTCGCGATGTGCGTGTCGAGACGCACTTTGGCTTTTTGAAACGCATCCTGCCAGCGCGTAACCACGTCGTTCACGCACGCGCGAATATCGTTGTCGCGCAGTTGCAGCACCAGCTTCCCGCTCTCCAGCGCCGAATAATTCAAGAACATTGACACCACGCGCACCAGCCGGTCGCAACTATCCTTCGATTCTTCCAGAATCTCGCGCTGTTTGTCGCTGAGTCTTCCGAGCGAGCCGGAGAGCAGCAAGTCGTAATAGCCCTTCATCACCGCCAGCGGCGTCTTCAATTCATGCGCCGCGGACGCCAGGAATACCGTTTTCTGCCGGTTCACTTCCTGCAAGCGCAGATAGGCGGCCAGGAGATTGCGGTAAGTAATCTCCCGCTCTTGCATCAAGTCCTGCACCGTCTGCCGCATCTCGACTTCGCCGGCCGGCACCGCCGCGGGCAATGGCTCTATGAACGTGACCAGCCAGTCCGGCTCGGGCAGCCAGCGAACACGCACATGCGTCTCGAATCCTGGACGAGAAACTTGTAGGCTTACTTCTTGCTCGCCACTCTCGAGCTGTGCGATCACTCCGCGCGCTTCCGCATGCAGCAAGTCTTGAAAAAGATTGATGCGGTCCGTTGAAGGAAATCCCTGCGCCGCCAACCGGTCCTGCGCGTGAACGTTCGCGAACAAAATCGTCCCCACTCGGTCCGACACCACCAGCGGCCGGTCCATGGAATCGAGCAGACTCGCCATTACGCCAAATACGGTTTGCGCGGCGGATGGCTGCTCGGCTTGCTCGGACCGCGTCATCTAGCAGTCTCCGGTTCCACGTCATGCGACACGGGCACCCTTGCGTCCAACATATGACTGAGAGTCATTCATCTCCAGATAGCTCTAGGGGATAGCGACGCCAGCGCGAATGGTCGCAAAGGGGGTGGGAGGTGTCAATGGTAAATGAGTTCTACTTTTCACAGTTTGGGAAGGGAATTCCCTTCCGTTGCCCCAGACCCCCTCCGGAGCTCAGTTTGGCTTGCCCCCCCACGAAATGGAAGCTCTTTGTTTACAATGATTTAACGATTACGTAATCTCCGCTCCGCTCTTGCATCCAAATTGCGATATGGAAAAGTACTACTACTGGGGTACTAACGACAGTGGCACAAAAGTCTCTAGCCCGGCGACAGGAGATAGGCGTGACAAGCGCAGAAAGACGTCAAGCCTACCGCCTCCATTTGCAGGTGCCGATGTTCATGCGCGGCACCGACGCCTATGGCGAGGACTTTGTGGACCTCGCCAAGACGCTCGACATCAGCGCCGGGGGCGCCTATCTAACCTCTCCGCGAGCCCTTGCCAAAGCGGCGTTGATCACTCTTACGGTTCCCGCTCCTTCGGTCTCGAATTCCGGTCTCGTCCCGGCCTCGATGGCGCCGATTCAGGCGCGCGTCCTGCGGCAGAAGGAAGTGGGCGATGTGCATCTCATCGGAGTTCAATTTCTGAAGCCGCTCGATTGAAACGAAACTCCTAGTACGCCTCTTTCTGGAATTTTTCCCCGAGAATCCGCAAGTGGAAGCAATTTGCTCTCGGCGGCCGCAATTCGGACCAAAGAATCTGCTGCCGTGAGGGAATCGCTCTTGAATCGACCGGAATTCAAGCACTTAGCGGCGCGCGCGTCTCTGGATATCTTCCCCGCGATGGACTCACTCTTGCTGATATAGAAGTGCGCCCCCGCGCTAATCGAATGTGCGCCCCCAGGCGCAATTCGAAGTCGTGTCCTAAAAGTTCGGAGCAGATCCGAATTATGCCCCAGCCCGGCGAGCCGGTGCGGCCTCAGCCATCGGCGGAAGACAGCTTTCTCGATATGCTCGTCGAGACTCTCGCAGGTCTCGAGGAGGGCGTTCGCGGCCCGTTCCTGCAGCGTTTTTTCAAGACCTTCACGCAGATCGATCTCACCGAAGCTCAGAGCCTCGAAGCCTGGAGCAAGATTCTTTCGCGCCAGCGCGAATTCTCCGAAGCGCTTGGGCGTCGTGTTTCTCTAAAGACCGCGCTCGTTGATGTTCTCAGCACCACTCATTTCATGCGCGTACCCGTGGTCCTCGAATACGACGAATACAAGAAACTGCAAAGCTACGCCGCGACCGACGCGCTTACAGGTCTCTACAATCGCCGCCTTTTCGACGAAACCTGCGAGCGCGAGCTGACCCGTTCAAAACGTTACAACCAGCAATTGGCCTTCGTGATTTTCGATCTCCGCCACCTAAAAGAAGTGAACGACCAGTACGGCCATCCGAAAGGCGACGAAGTGCTGCGCCTCGCCGCCAACAATTTGCGCAAGACTCTGCGCGCCTCGGACTTTGCCTTTCGTATAGGCGGCGATGAATTCGCGCTGCTTCTCCCGCAGACCGATCCCGAGCAGGCCGCCACGCTCTGCCGCCGCGTGCGCAGCAATTTCGAAGCGGAAGTGGCGCCGTTGCAAATGAAGGCGGGAGTGACGCTGGATTTTGGGTTGGCAGTTCATCCGCGCGACGCCGACACGAAAGAAAACCTTATCGACGCTGCCGATAAGCAGCTCTATGCGCTGCGGACTGCGACCGGTTCTTCGCGCGTGATCCCCATGGAAGCGCCGGCGAGTTCGCGCCCGGCGCCGCGCGAAACTCCGGCCGCGCCAGCTACGACGATTCCCCCGATAGTAATTCCGCCGGTTACAACAGCCGCAAGCGCGGCCGCCGCAACTCACGCCGGCGCGGCGCCAAAGCAAGCCACGCACCCGCGCAAATGGGAGCGCGTCTCTCTGGCCGGCACGAAATCCTACGCGGTGCTCGACGGCTCTTTGAGAACCGCGACAGTCGTGGATCTGAGCTACGGCGGCGTCGCCCTTGTCTTCGACAAAGGCGACGACCTGCCGTCGCAGTTCTCAGCCGTGCTGCACGTGCCGATTCTGCCGCCGCTGCGCGTCAGCCTGCGCAAGGCTTACGCCAACAGCGCCGAGGGCGGCCGCGTGCGCATGGGTTGCGCATTCGTCGCCTGATCGCGGCCGCCGCCGAATCGCTTAAGTTCCCAGATACATCACGTGAACGTAAGTCCCGAGCCTCACGTTGTAGGCCAGATACCATCCATCGTGATCCGGATCTTCGTAAATCACGATGTCGTCTGAATCCCACAGCCAGTCGTTGCAATAGTCAAAATCGTAAGGCGCCACGCTGAAATAAAATCCGCCGAACCAGAATCGATCCCTGCCGCCTCCCCCGAGATGCCACACGTGCCCGCGGCCGAATCCGCCGGTGAAGTGTCCGTGCTCCCACGGATGATCGACATGGTAGTGCGGATCATCGCGCCCCGTGTCGTGCCCGACCCACTTATCGTTCGAATGAACGTGCGGCGCTTCGGGGTGGCCTTTCTTGTCGGAATACGTGCGGTGATCCGGCGCCGGGGCCGGATGTGATTCCGGCGCACGTGACGGATGCGATTGCGGCTTCGCCGGAGCTGGGCCGTGTGCCGGTACGTGCCCGCCGCCAACGCCGTGCCCGCCGCCGGCAGGCTTCTTGTTTTGCGCAAATGCCGGGACCGAGAAAATCAACAGCGCGAACAGGAATCCAAGTAATTTCTTCATCTACGCCTCCGAGTTGAGATTGCGAACATGGCCGATTTTCTGCTGTCAAGCAAATTTCTCGTGTCGGGCTAGTGCACGTTATAACTTCGGATTACCTACTCACATGAGACGCAACATTATCGCAAGAAGTTGCGAAATGGGTAGCGCTCAAGCGCCGCGAATCACGATTGGCGTCATGGCGCGATTTCGCGTATCATTAAAGTTTGTCCGCGGGCCTAGCGACGCGGCCGTAGTCTCCGCTCACGCGGATGTGCCGCGCAGACCGGCCCGGACCGATTGGAGTTTCCTCATGAAAGCCGGAATTCACCCCGATTATCACGAAGTGACCGTGCACTGCGCCTGCGGCAGCACGTTCAAGACGCGTTCGACGATGAAGGGCCAACTGCTGCGCGTGGAAATCTGCTCGAATTGCCACCCGTTCTTCACCGGCAAGCAAAAGCTGTTGGACACCGCAGGCCGCGTCGAGCGCTTCAACAAAAAATACGAAAAGGCCGCCGCCGACAAGGCCGCCGCAAAGAAGTAACCAGCTCGCCGAATCACAGCCAGCCGATAGGCGCCGGTAGCGCGGCGCGGGCGGGCAAGTCTGCTCGCGCAAAATGTGTTGACAAACGGCGCGGCTTCATATATGACTACAGTCATTTATGACTGCAGTCACAATGCAATCCGGCAGCCGGCGCGAACGCAAGAAAGCGGAACTGCGCTCGCTGATCCTCTCCACCGCCATCCGCCTTTTCTCCCAACGCAGCATCGAGGAGGTCACCGTCGAGGAAATTGCCGCCGCCGCGGACATCGGAAAAGGCACGGTCTATAACTATTTTTCCACCAAGGAAGATATCGTTGTGGCCTTCCTCGCCGCCGATGAAGCGCGGATACAAGCCAAAGTCCGCAACTCTCTTGACTCCAACGATTCGCTGGAAGAGATTCTCGCTGGTTACATCCGCTATCAGTTCCGACTGAGGAAGCCACACCACGCGTTTGTCCGCGTGTTCATGGCGCAGATGTTCCTGCGCACCGAGCAATTCGTGCCGTACATGCTCGAGATGCAGAAAGCGATCGATCCGCCGCTTGAGGCGCTCTTCCGTGGATTGCAGGAGCGCAAATTGATGCGCGATGACGTGCATCTGCCGGACCTGATCCTGACGTTCAAGACCATGCACATGGGGCTGACTGCGCTGTGGGCGGTGGAAGGCCCGCCGTTCCGGCAAACCGAGAAGGCTCTGCAGCTCGAGATATCACTCTTCTGCGATGGATTGAGGAGAAGACCATGAGGACACTCGCCGTTTCAATTGTCTTAGTCGTGGCCGGTGCCGGAGCAGTCGCGGCGCAAACGCCCGGCGATGAACAGAAAGTTCTGCAGCGGCGATGTCACGAGGGCGAAAAGTTGGCGTACATGATGAAGGCAACGAACGAATCTTGGCACTATTCCATCGAAGCGGACGGATTGACGAAAAAAGATCCGGACGGGAGTTGCTTCGATGAATTTCGATGGTCGGAGTTCGCGTCGGAGGGCAAGCTCGTCGTGCTATCGCCGGCGACGCTCGATTTTCGCGAGCAGCTTACGCTCGATCCGAATCACAAGCCTGCGATTCCGGACTTCAGTAAATTCGATCCGCGAATCATCGGGCCGGTGACCGACCTGATGACCTTCTATGTTGACTACTGGCTGGGCGCGAAGATCGGCAAGCTGGTTCATGCGGGAGATCATTTCTACTTCAAGCGCGGCACGCCGAATTCCTGGGCGGATGGCGCATACGTACTGCTGGGTGAAGATTCCATCGATTTTGATTACACGCTCAAGGCGGTCGATCGAAGCGCGGGAACGGCCACGCTCGTGGTCCGGCACGTGCCGCCGGAGAAGCCGGAGATCAAAATCCCTGCGGAGTGGATGCAAAAGCCGGTTTCCGACACCCCGAACAATTGGGTGCAGATTCAGAAAACGCAAGACGGCAAGTTTTTGGGCGCCGTTGGAAAAGAAACGTTTGAAGTTACCATCCAACTTAGCCTGGCGGATGGGAAAGTCTTGTCGGCCAGGATGAACAATCCTGTAGAAACCGTGGAACGCGAATGCCAGGACGCGGCGTTGACGAAATGCGGCGAGCCCAAGCCACATGTGATTCTGCGGCAGGTTGAAATCTCCCTGAAGCCATAGCGGTTCATTGTTTGCGGCCACGTCGCGACTATGCCAACCTGCTCTTTTGCCCTCGCTCGCCGCCTCGGTATAGAATGTCCCCGTCAATGGCCTCGCCAGTGCCCATCTCTTCCAACGCATCGCCCGATTCGCTGATCGAAACCGCCGCGCCGCGCATCACGCTGCGCAACGCCTTCGCGCATCCCTTCGATTCCGCTATCGCTGCCGCGCGTACCTGCTATTCCGCGCGCCTGATCGGCCCTGAAGAAGTCACCGAAAAGCAGCGCGTCAACGTGGGCTCGGCAACTTATTACGGCGGCCATCACACGGTCTTCCAACACGCCCATTTTGAATTCGGACTCGAAAATATCAGCCGCCAATTCGTCTGGTCGTTCCTGCACGCGCATCCTTTCTACAATTCCGAGCAGCAGAGCCAGCGTTACGTGCGGCTCGATCGCGCGCAAGCCTACGTTCCTCCCGCCGGCCCGAATTTCGGACCCGAAGAGCGCGCTATTTACGAGCGCGCCATCGCCCGCGCGTGGGATTTCTATCGCGAGCTATCGCGCCTCCTCGAGCCCGAAGCCCGCGAAATTCTCGGCGATATCTGGCACATCGGCGAGATGTCGCACCCGAAGCGCTTGCAGAAAGTCGCGCGTCAATCCGAAAAGCGCGCCATTGAAGTGGCGCGCTACGTTTTGCCCGTCGCCGCTTTCACCACCATGGTGCACACGCTTTCGGGTATCGTGCTGCATCGCCTCTGGCGAATGCAGGCCGCGTCCGACACTCCGACCGAAGCGCGCGAAATAATTGGCGCGATGGTTGACGCCATCCGCGAAGTCGATCCCGAATTCTTCGATCGCTTCGACAATGAGCCGATGGAAGATCCCATCGAATTCGCGCAGCCGGCCGCCGATGGCGACTCCTTCGCGCGCGAATTCGACGCGCAGCTTGCCGGACGCACTTCCGTGCTCGTCGATTATTCACCGCGTGCGCTACGCGTGATGGCCGAATCCTATCGCGCCGTCCTCGGCCTCACCGAATCAGCTTGCCCCGATGCCGAAGCCATCGATCTGCTTCTCAATCCCGCACGCAATCCCTATCGTCGCGAAACGCTCAACATCGGCGTTCACGCCCCGATCCTCCGCGCACTGCAGCACGCCAATTTCACTTTCGCCAAAAAAATCAGTCACACCGCTGACAGCCAGGACCAGCGCCATCGCATGGTTCCCGGCTCGCGTCCGCTTCTCACGCTTGCCGACACGCGTTCGCCGGATTTCCTTACGCCCGCGCTGATCGCCGGCAACGTTCGCGCCCGCGAAGTCTATGAGGAAGCCATGGCCGTCGCCTGGCAAGCCAAGAACGAACTTCTCGATCGCGGCGTCCCGCTCGAATTCGCTCTCTATTTGCTCCCAAACGCCAAATCCATCCGCCTGGTCGAAACCGGTTCGCTCCTGCACTTGCTGCACAAATGGACCATGCGCACCTGCTTCAACGCGCAAGAAGAGATTTACCAGGCCTCGATGGACGAAGTAGCGCAAGTGCGCGAAGTTTTTCCGCAGCTCGCGCGTTACATCGGTCCGCCGTGCGTCCTGCGCGCAGGAATCTCCACGCCCATCTGCACCGAAGGCTCGCACTTCTGCGGCGTAAAAGTCTGGCTCGATTTTCCCAATGTCGAGCGGAGGATCTGAGCCTACATGACTCGCCATGGCACGCTCGCCTACTACCTTACCGCCTGGGTGTGCGGCTGCTTCTTCATGAGCAGCGCGATTTTCCTGCGCTTTACGCTCGATCCGCATCGCGATGTTCCACTCTCGCTGCACGGCGCTGTGGGCAATTTCTGGCTCTTCAGTTTCGTCGGTTGGATTTTCGGAATCGGCATGAGCCTGATTGGCGGCTTCATGTTGCGGCGGCTGATGAACGTGTTTCATCTGCGCTCCACGCGCGCGTGGGTCATCTCCGGCGCGATACTTGGGCCCATCGTCGTCCTCGCGTTCGGCTCGCTCGGCCCCGCACTTCAATCGTCCACTTCACAACTTGCGATAGCATACGAATATGTTTTCGGCCAGGCCGGTTCTGTCATCTTTGATTCCGGCTGGTGGCTGGCAATTCCCGTAGGAGCGCTGGCGGCACTCGTCCTCTTCCGCGTCGATCGAGCCTTCGGTCATTCGCAACTTATTTCTCCGCCCAGCGCGTGATCGGTACCGCCGGCTTGCAAGATTTGTCAGGGCACGACTTCAGTCGTGCCACGAGCCGTGCAAAATCAGTACGGCTTTAGCCGCTGAGGGTCCTGTTTTCGAGTTCTCATACGAACTCGCCAGCCCGGGCGAGGAGGAGCATGAATTGAACCCGAGAACTATGCGATTCCAAGCGATATTTGCGCTGGCGCTCGCGGGCGCAACGATCGCAGCTTTGATCTTTTCCCTCTCGATGAATGCAACTCCTTCGCCTCGTCCCGATCTCACCTGGATCAAGTTCGAAGATCCCTTCGAACAGGCCTTCACGGTAGAAGTCCCGCAAGGCTGGACGGTGCGCGGCGGCCTATTCCGCCTCGGCTATTCCGACTACCGCCCGATGATCGATCTCATCTCGCCCGACGGCAGCATCAATATCCGTTCGGGTGACGTCGCCGTTCCCACTTACTTTCTTCCCACGCAATATCATCCGCGCGAAGGCGAAACTGCCGATCTTGGCGCACAAGCGCAAGGCATTTACGCGAAATATCGCACCGGCAAAGATTACGCCGGCCTCTACGCGCTCACTCATTTCAAAACGCTCTGCCAAATGCTTACGCCCGAGCAAGTAGATCAGGCGCCGCCGGGCAAAAAGGACCCGAACGCCGCGCCCGAATCACCGCAAAACTCAAGCGGCGCGATCGGCTATCGCTGCGATTCCGGCGGAAAATCGCGCGACGCCTACGTCTACGCGCGCACCACGCTCTCGTCGAACTTGTGGCAAGTGAAAGCGCTCATCAGTTTCATAGCGCCCGCCGATCAAGTGCCGCAGGTTCGCAGCATCATCATGCATCTCTCGGAAACGTTTCAGGTGAGTCCCAGGTGGGTCGAATATCAGAAGCAGATGGATGATCAGGGCTATCAATACCAGGTGGCGCGCCAACGCCAGCGCATGGCCGAACTAGGCCAGCAAGTGCAGCAATTCGAAGCCAAGATGCAGGGAATGCGCAATCAAGTGAACGCCTTCGAGCGCCATCAAGCCGCACAAGCCGCGCAAGTGGAATCCTGGGGCAACATGCTGACAGGCCTGACGCCAACGGTAGATCCGCTGAGCAATGAGACGCGCCTAGTCTGGACCGGTCCCAACAACGGCTACTGGATCAACGGCCAAGGCACGATAGTAAATTCAAACCTCTCCCCAGGCCCCGGCTTCCACGAACTTCAGCCACAATAATCCGGGCAAGGGTTTTGTAGCGCCGACCTTTCAGGTCGGCATCTTGATTTTGAGATAGGGAAGGCTAATCGTCAGGCTTGCGGTGCGGCTGAAATCCGATCCTCAATATGCAGACGGATTGCGTCCTCAATATTCTCTACGGCCTCTTGGTAGGTTTCCCCCTGGCTGTAGCATCCTTGCAGCGCCGGGCAAAAAACAAAGTAACCGTCCCCATCCGATTCAACGACGATTGGAAGTCTAATTTGCAGCATAGTCCAAATTTTGCACCTACAACGAAATCTGCGCGAGTGGCCGCTCACCGCTTGCTTCCAGCAGCGCCAATTGCCCGCAGGCGGCCATCACATCCTGTCCCCGCGAATAACGCACGAACGCCAGCAGCCCTTTATCCGTCAAGATGCGCCGAAATTCCTCAATCCGTCCCGCATCCGGCGGCTTGTAAGGCAAATCGCCCGGATTCCACGGAATCAAATTCACCTTCGCCCGCAAATTCGCCAACAATTTCGCCACGCGCCGAGCATCCTCCGGCGCGTCATTGAATCCGCCCAGCAGTACATACTCGAACGTGATGTGCTCCCAGGTCCGCAACGGATACCGCCGGCAAGCCTCAATCAATTCGGCGATCGGATATTTGCGATTGATCGGCATGATCTCGTCGCGTTGCTTGTCATTCGACGCGTTCAGCGAAACAGCCAATTTCGGCCGTGCACGTTCGTTCGCCAGCCGCTCGATCCCCGGAATAATCCCGCTGGTCGAAAGCGTCACATGCTTCGGCGAGATTCCGATTCCCTCGGGATCGAGCAGTATGCGCAGCGCGATCATCACCGCGTCGTAATTCAAGAGCGGCTCGCCCTGCCCCATCAGCACCACATTCGTCTGTGGCTTCAGCGCTTCGCGATTATCTTCGAGCGCCGCCAGTACCTGCCCCAAAATTTCGCCAGGCGAAAGGCTGCGGATCAATCCGAGCGTCGCAGTCAGGCAAAAGTGGCAATCCACCGCGCAGCCCGCCTGCGTCGAAATGCAAATCGTTTGCCGGCTTTCTTCCGGCATGAACACGGCCTCAATCGTCGTCCCGCGCGCCGCGGCATCCTCCGGCCGCGCGTCGAACCCGAGCACGTAGCGGATCGTCCCGTCCGCCGAATCATATCGCCGCACAATTTCCGGCAGCGCGATCGTCGCTTGCTCCGCCAGCTTTTGACGAAACACCGCCGGCAAATTCGTCATCGCCGCAATATTGAATTGCTTCTCCGCGTACAGCGCGTGATACAACTGCGCCCCGCGATAGGCGTGCTCGCCCAGCGTTACCGCCAGCGCAGACAATAGCTCTTTCGACTTTCCCAGGAGATTCGCTTTTTTGTTTTGCGATGCGGATGCCATGGCCACTTCTCTTTTGAATCATAGCACGCGCCGCGGCAGGAACTTTTCCGCGCCGCCCGCGTGTTGCGGAGCTATAATCCCGCCGAGAAGCCGCATCAACAGGGAGATCCGGCAATGACTCAACTCGTGGCGCAATCCATGCCCATCGATGAATGGGTGAAGAAGCTCACAGCGATTCCGGAGCGCGAATTCACCATTCCCCGCGTCGAGCAATTCGTGCACGAAAATCTGGTGCAGCCCGAGACTCTGAAGCCCTATCTCTTCTACGCGCGCAGCCACTACACGCGCAATCTCATCTACAAAAACGATCTTTTCGAAATCATCGCCATCTGCTGGGAATCGGGGCAGGTTAGCCGCATCCACAATCACCGCGATCAAAATTGCTGGATGGCCGTGCCCATCGGCAAGCTACGCGTCCAGAATTTCCGCGTCGAGCAACGAGACGGCGCGCAGCACACCTGCAAGTTAATCCCCACCGATTTTTACGATATGGATGCCGCGCATCCGGGCGTTGTTCGCCCCGAGGAGCCAGTGCATCAGGTCCTGAATCTTCCCGAATTCGGCGGCCGCGCCACAACCATCCACATTTATTCGCATCCCTACTCAAGCTGCGAAATCTATTCCCAAGACAAAGGCGTTTATTCCGACGTCCCGCTCCACTATTCCAGCGAGTACGGCAAACTCTCCCCCGACGAAAAGCTGCTGTAGCGCCGGCGCTGCGAAGCCGAATTACCAAATCGCCGAGCCGTATGACTTTCGATCTGCGCCCATGTCACAATGGAGCGTGACCAAATCCACGACTCCATCCACCATCCACAAGTCCACGCTGCCCAACGGCCTGGTCGTCATCACCGAGCCGATGCCGCACGTCCGCAGCGTCTCCGTTGGCATCTGGCTGCAGCACGGCTCGCGCCGCGAGCCCGGCAAGCTGAACGGCATCTCGCACTTCATCGAGCACATGGTTTTCAAAGGCACCGCGCGCCGTTCCGCGGAAGATATCGCCCGCGAAGCCGATCGCATCGGGGGCATGCTCGACGCCTTCACCTCGAAAGAGCTCGTCTGCTACAACACCCGCGTCCTCGACGAGCATCTTCCTACGGCCTTCGACATCATCGCCGACATGGTCCTCGCCCCGGCTTTCCCGCCGGATGAAATCACGCGCGAAAAATCCGTGATCCTCGAAGAAATCAAAATGGCCCGTGATAATCCTGAAGACCTCGTGCACGAACTTTTTTCCGAGAATTTCTGGCGCGGCCACGCCCTCGGCAAACCCATTCTCGGCACACGCGAAACTATCAATGCTCTGGAGCGCGCCACTTTGAATGACTGGTTCGGACAATGGTACGCTCCGAATCACATCGTCATCACCGCCGCCGGCAATCTCACCCACGACCAGTTGATGAATCTTGTCGGCGAGCGCTTCGAAAAGCGCAAGCCCTCGAAAAACGGCATCGCCGGTCCGGCGCCCAAGCCCGCGCCGCGCATCAAGCTCAAGACCAAGCGCGATCTCGAGCAAGTCCACGTTTGCATCGGCGTCGCCGCATTTCCCATCGCCGATCAACGCCGCTTCTCCGCCTCGATCCTGAATACTCTCTTCGGCGGCGGAATGTCGTCGCGCCTGTTCCAAAATATCCGCGAGCGCCAGGGCCTCGCCTATTCGATCTTCAGCGAAATGAATCCCTACCGCGACGCGGGCATGCTCTCGGTCTACGGCGCCACGGTGCTCAAATCCGCTCCGCAGCTCGTTCGCTCCGTGATGGCCGAAGTCCGCAGCCTGAAGAATGTTCTGGTCAGCGACGAAGAGCTGCGCCGCGCCAAAGATCACTTGAAAGGCGCGATGCTTCTCTCGCTCGAATCCACCGGCGCGCGCATGTCCCACATCGCCCGCCAGCATCTCTATTTCGGCCGCTTCTTCACTCCCGACGAAATGATCGCCAATCTCGAAGCCGTAACCCGCGAAGAAGTCCGCGAAGTCGCGAAAGAATTCTTCCGCCCCGGCCAAATCGCCGCCACCGTCCTCGGCCCGCTAAAAAGCTTCAAGCTAACGAGCGAAGATCTAGCCTGCTGACGCGTTGGTGCGTGTCTTTTCCGGAACGCTAATCGGAAACTGAATCGCCACCGCCGTTTTCAAACTGAAACATGGCCCTTTTTTTGGGCCAACTGTAGGCGCCGGTAGTATCATGCGCACCTGTTGGCCCCTGCGGGCCACATTCTGGGCTCACGTCGGTGTCTCCAGCGACCAAGCGACAAACAAGACGGGCAGTCCGTACCGTGGCCCACTCGCTCTGCTCTCTGGCAGTTCGTTTGCACGGGCGAGACACTTGGAGGTGAATGATGCGCCCTGTCCTCTGGCTGGCCGTTCTTGCGGTAGCAATGATGTCTCCTTCAGCTTCAGCTCAAGCGCCCAAGGTTTCCGAGCATGGACAAGCCTGCCTCGATTGTCACAGTACGACCACGCCCGGAATTGTGCAGCAATGGAACGGAAGCGCTCACGCCAAATCCGGCGTGGACTGCTATTCCTGCCATCAGGCCACGGACAATGATCCCGCCGCGTTTGACCACTACGGCCACAAGATAGCGGTGATCGTCACTCCAAAATATTGCGGGCGCTGCCACGCCAAGGAAGCCACGGAGTTTGAAAAGAGCCACCATGCCGCAGCCGCGCAATTCATCGGCTCGCTCGACAACATGCTGGGCGAAATTGTTGAGGGCGGCCCGGCGGCCGTCAACGGCTGCCGTCAATGCCACGGCAGCGAAGTGAAGGCGCTTGGTGACGGAAAGTTCGATGCCGACACCTGGCCCAACAGCGGCATCGGCCGTGTCAATCCCGACGGCAGCAAAGGATCCTGCGCGGCCTGTCACGGCCGGCACGGCTTCAGCGCCGCAGTCGCGCGCCAGCCGGAGAATTGCGGCAAATGCCACATGGGCCCCGACCATCCGCAGATCGAAATCTACGACGAGTCGAAGCACGGCATTCAATTTCGCGCCAACATCGACAAAATGAACCTCGACTCGAAATCCTGGATTGTCGGCCAGGACTACTCCGCCGCGCCGACTTGCGCCACCTGCCACATGAGCGCCACGCCCAATCAGCCGGTCACGCATGACGTCGGCGACCGCATCAGCTACACCCTGCGTCCTGCGATCAGCATCAAGCTCGATAATTGGGAAAAGCGCCGCGCGGCGATGCAGGATGTCTGCTCCAATTGCCACGCCAGCGGCTGGATCGAAAATTTCTACACGCAGTACGAAAGCACAATCACTCTCTACAACGAAAAATTTGCCAAGCCCGCAAAGTCCATCATGGACAAACTCTATGCCGCCAAAAAGCTCACCCCCACGCCCTTCGACGAAAAGATTGAATGGACCTACTACGAACTCTGGCACCACGCCGGACGCCGCGCGCGCATGGGAACCTCCATGCAGGGTCCCGATTACACGCAATGGCACGGCTTTTTTGAAGTCGCGAAGATCTTCTACATGGATTTCATACCCGAAGCCGAGCGGCTCATGCCCGGCGTCACCGCAGATGTCATGAATTCCGACTATCACAAGTGGACGAAGGGCCTGACGAAAGAGCAATTGCAGCAGCAAATCGATTTCTATAAGCAGCGCTACAAGCAATGAGTCGGGTCGCGTAACGAACGCCCCAGCAGCTACGAGATCGCTTTCCGGACCGTATTCTTCTTCGGTTGCCGGACATTTCACTACACGGCTGTCGGCCCAAGTCCGCTCGGCCCGATGAAGACATCAGATCGCTGAACGAAACCCGAGACGTATCGGGCCAATCCAGCGTCCAACTGAGTATCAGCCATTGGTCCCTGTCGCGGCGAACTTCACGCGCGCCCGGATTACGACCGGGAGGAGCAGCATCCATGAATTGCAAAAGATGGCTTTTGCCGTTGTTGACCGTAATCGTGGCTACTGGGGCGTGCTGGATATCCTCACGCGCGGTTCCGCGTGTGAGCGCCGATCAACGCCAGGAGATCGATCGCTTGGCGCAGGCGATGCAATGGAAGCCGGGGGCGGCTGTCGCGGACGTTGGCGCGGGCGACGGCAGCTACAGTTTTGCGGCCGAGCAACACGTCGGCGCATCCGGCCGCGTTTATGCCACGGAGATTGATCCGGAAAAATTGAAGAGTCTTCGCGCGGAAGTCGCGAGACGCAAGCTCGAGAAGGTGATCGTAGTGGAAGGAACGCCGGATGACACCAAGCTGCCGCCAGCCTGCTGCGACGCGATTTTCCTGCGCCACGTCTATCATCACCTGACGCAGCCGCTCGAGTTCGACAAAAGCCTAGTGCGCTCGTTGAAGCCAGGAGGGCGCCTCGCGATCATCGATTTTCCCCCGGAAGCGAATTCCGATGCCGTACCCGGCGTCCCCAAAAATCGCGGAGGCCACGGCATTCCGCAAAAAATTTTGGTGGACGAACTTACGTCGGCAGGATTGCAAGTAGAAAAGACGATCAATGATTGGTCCGGGCGCGACTATTGCGTGATCTTTCTAAAACCAAATTAATAGACGACGTGGTTTGACAGGCCCGCACTAAGTCCAACCCACATTCCCTTTGGCGAACTCCAAAACTAAGTCTAGAATCGCAGCCGATCAGAAATTCACGTCCCCACAACCGAGGCCTCCATGCCAGATTTCGCAGCTATACCTACTCGCACCGCCCTAATCAACGTAGACATCCAAAATTGCTTCATCGAAGGCTACCCAATCTCCGCCCCCGATGGCCTGGTCGTCCTCGAACGCATCAATCGCCTGGCCGCCGCCTGCCGCAAAGCCGGCATCCTTGTAATCCACGCCAGCATCGTCGTCCGCCCCGACGGATCCAACCTCGGCGTGCTCGGCGAATTCAGCCAACCTGTCAAAGAAGGCATCCTTAATAAAGGATCCGAATCCGCTGCTCTGCACAAAGGGCTGGTAATCGATCCGCGCGATATCCTCCTAGACAAGCCCCGCTTCGGCGCCTTCCACGGAACCGACCTGGAATTGATCCTACGCAGCCGCGGCATCGACACTCTCATCGTCAGCGGCGTAGCCACCAACGTCTGCTGCGAAACGACTGCCCGAGAAGCTGCCGTACGCGACTTCCACGTTTTCTTCCTAAGCGACGGCACGGCCACAGCCCCAATGGGCAATCTCTCCGCCGAACAATTACAGAACGCGACTTGCACCACCCTGGGCTTCCTATTCGCCGAAGTCCTCACCGTCGATCAAATGATTGCAAAAATCCAAGGCGCATCCCAATCCGCCGCAGCCCCGCGCTGAAACGCCCGCTCGCCAACAACAATTCATTTCTTCTACGCGCCCCCGATTTTCTCCTGCAAGAACCTCGCGTCACGCCGTTCTATAACTAGATGAACAAAAGCAACGCCCACGGATTTCCGTCGCATCCAGATAGCTGTCCCCTCAATCTCCAATCAAACTTGTCCGGAGGCCCAGCCATGAAACTCTCCCGCATCAGCGTTCTAGTAGTCGGCAGTGTGCTCGCTCTGTCCACCGCTTTATTTTCATCAGAATCGCCGGAAGCGCCGCAGGATCTGCCGAAGACGGTGGCGGTCGCCGCTTTCAAGAACGGCCTCGCTTTCGTGGTGCGGCAGGGAATGGTTCATCTGCGATCCGGCGTCGGACAAATCACTCCCATTCCCAACGCGACGCTTGGCACGCTCTGGCTCGCGCCCGGCGAGTCCGGCGCGTCGCTCGATGAGGTTTTGGCGTATCACTACAACGTGGCGACGCAGCGCAACATGGAATCTCTGGAGGAAGTGCTGCAAGCAAACGCGGGAAAAACTGTGACGGTTACTTTCAATAATAAGGATTACACCGGTGAAGTCGTCGGCCTGCGCGAGCCTGATCCGAACGCCGCTACGCCACCGCCCGCCCCCAGTCCCGAAATTGCAGAGGGCCCGGCGGCCGCTCCGCCGCCCGCGAAGCCGCAGTACCTCCTGCTACGCATCGATAAAAAGCTCGTCGCTTTGCCGCTAAACTCCATCGCAAACGCCATTCTTCCCGACGACACCGTCTTCAGCGAGAAAATCGAGCAGCAGCGCGCCGCTCTGCGATTCAAGATCAAAGGAGGCGGCGACAAAACCAATCTCACCGTCGGCTATCTCGAGCACGGTCTCGGCTGGACGCCTTCCTATCTGATTTCGCTTACGGACGACAAAACCGCGCAAATCACCATGCAGGCCGTAGTGATGGACGATGCAGAAGATCTAAAAGATGCCGACGTCTACTTCGTCGTCGGCGTGCCCAATTTCGTGTATTCCAATACCCCCTCGCCCATGAGCCTGCAGCAGAATCTGCTGGCGTTCATGAAAGACGCGGAGCAGCGCGACACAGGCAGGAACAGCCCCTATTCCAATGCCATCGCCGGTCAGATGGTCATTGCCGACGAGATAAGCGACCTTCGCAGCGACCCTTCGTTCGCGCAGGCGGTTGCTGAACTGTCGGGCGCGCCAGAAGAAGATCTTTTTCTCTACACGCGCTCCGGAGTGACGCTGGCGCGCGACGAGCGCGCCACCTACAACGTTTTTTCCAGCTCGGTGGACTACGAACACATCTACGAATGGGAAGTGCAGGATCAATCGCGCGTGGACGGATTTGGAAACGTGATCCAGCCGAACCCAAATCCTTCCACATCCGATGCCGCCGCCAACAGTATCTGGCATTCCATCCGCTTGAAAAACTCCAGCAAATTTCCCTGGACCAGCGCCCCGGCGCTCGTAATTTCCGGCACCAAGCCGGTTTCGCAGGACACGCTGCCGTACACGCCGAAAGCCGCTTCGTCCAATTTGAAAGTCACCATCGCCACGGACATTCGTTCGAGGCACGAGGAGCAGGAAATCGGGCGCGAGCAAAATGTCCCGCGCCGCCGCAACTATCAATACGATCTCGTCACGGTGGAAGGCACGCTCAAAGTGAAAAACTACAAGTCCAAGGACGTGCGCCTGAATATCCGAAAGACCATTCGCGGCGCGGTCGAATCGCAATCGGATGGAGGCGAAGCCGTGAAGCTAGGCGAAGCAATCCAGACGGACAATCCAATGTCGCGCCTGGCCTGGGAAATCACTCTCAAACCCGGCGAAGACCGCGTCGTCACCTACAAGTACAAGGTGTGGGTCCGCGTCTGAGTTCGCCTCGGCGACTTCGCGCAGGATCAACCGCGCTGCCCGAATGCTTGAAGGGCAGCGCGTTCCTCCGCGTGGATTTCGAAAAGTTTGTTCATCCGGGAGATCTCGAGCACATCGAGCACTTTCTGGTTCGCGCCGGCCAACTTGATCTCTCCGCCCATCCGGCGCACGACGGAATAACATCGCGCCAATTCGCCGATGCCGTAACTGTCGATAAACTCGACCCGCGCGAGATTGAATATGAATTTCTTCGCTCCATCGCCGGTGGAGACGTGAATCAGATCGCGGAGTTGGGTGTGCCCGTCGGTCAATGTGAGCTTCCCCACCGCGTCCACCACCACGATGCCGCCAATCCCCCGCGTCTGCAGTTGAAATCCCATCGCTCTCTAACCTCCGGCGACCATTTCGCGAAAGCATACGCCGTTCCACAGATCGCATTCAATCGCCACAGTGCTGCTGCACGGCCGGCGTGAGCGGCATCAAGCGACTGCCACGAAGTCACTCCAAGTTAGTCCTGCTTCCAAAGATGTGAAGAACTACATGACCGATGGTCACACTTCTCGGTGCGGGCCGCGAAGATTGCTCATATTTGAAACTTCGGCGAGAGTGCGTTCGTCATATGGGCGGCTACGCGTCGCCTTACTTTGGATGGCGCGGCCGAAGACGATCATCGGGCAAGCGATGGTTCGGCGGTGGCGGCGAAATTCCGCGGCCCCCGAACACACCGCAAAGTTAAGGACACCGATCAGAGCCTGCTTCACCAAGGTCCGAGAGCGTTTGCTCGCGGTCACGGACCTGATGAAGCCGCGCTGATCACACCTCACTAGTTCCACCCGCACTCGTTCCGGTCCCATCGGTACAGCTCCATCAGCCCCCAATGAACTATCGAACCGAGGGGGTTC
The DNA here is from genome assembly GCA_036833535.1 of Candidatus Acidiferrales bacterium. Lineage (GTDB taxonomy): Bacteria > Acidobacteriota > Terriglobia > Acidiferrales > UBA7541 > Palsa-147. The sequence continues at coordinate 38,071 of DAITPO010000003.1, forward strand.
ACGAATGGATGCGCTCAAGATCAATTACTCGAATCTGAGAGGAGAGAGATAAATGTCCGACGAAATTAATAATGAGCGACGCCGCTTTTTGGGCACCGCGGCTATGAGCTTCGCTGCAGCCCCCTTCGGCATGATGGCTTCTGCGAAAGCACTGCCCAGCAGCGGAAGTTCAGCAGCACGTGCGGCCTGGGCCCCGGCAAAGACGGGCGCAGCGGCTGACGACACGTCCATCCGCCCGTTCCACATTAATATTCCGGACGCGGACCTCGCCGATCTCCGCCGGCGGGTCGCAGCGACCAAGTGGCCTGAGCGGGAATTGGTCAGTGATGCGACGCAAGGCGTACAGCTCGCCACCACGCAGAAGCTCGCGCAATATTGGGCCACCGATTTCGACTGGCGAAAGGTCGAGGCCAGGCTGAACGCCCTGCCGCAATTTATCACTACGATCGACGGACTCGACATTCACTTCATCCACGTGCGTTCGAAACATGCGAACGCTTTGCCGGTGATCGTCACGCACGGGTGGCCCGGCTCGATCATTGAGCAGCTGAAGATCATCGCCCCACTCACCGATCCCACTGCCTATTATGGCGGCACGGCGAACGACGCTTTTGATGTGGTGATTCCTTCGCTGCCGGGCTACGGGTTTTCAGGCAAGCCGACCGCGACCGGCTGGGACCCGGACCGCATCGCGCGCGCGTGGATCGTTCTGATGAAGCGCCTCGGATACACGCGATACGTGGCCCAAGGCGGCGATTGGGGAAATTGTGTCACGGAGCTGATGGCTCTGCAGGCGCCTCCGGAATTGCTCGGCATCGCCACCAACATGGCGGCCACTGTTCCAGCCGACATTGACAAGGCTGCGTTTTCCGGGGCTCCGGCGCCGTCGAATCTGTCCGCCGACGAACTGCGCGCCTACAACCAGCTAGCCTTTTTCTATAAGCACGGCCTGGGCTACGCCGGGGAAATGGCGAATCGCCCGGAGACGCTGTATGGGATTGCGGATTCGCCGGTGGGTCTCGCGGCGTGGATCCTGGATCACGACGCAGCCAGCTACGCGCTCATCACACGCGTATTCGACGGTCAGCCCGAGGGCCTGACGCGCGACGACATCCTCGAAAACATCACGCTCTACTGGTTGACGAACACGGCGGTCTCCTCGGCTCGTCTCTATTGGGAATATAAAGGAGGCTTTTTCGATGTCCGGAACGTCTCCATTCCGGTTGCCGTAAGCGCCTTTCCAGACGAAATCTATCAAGCCCCGAAGAGCTGGGCAGAAAAAGCCTATCCCAAACTGATTTATTACAACCGTCTCCCCAAAGGCGGCCACTTCGCGGCCTGGGAACAGCCGGAGTTTTTCACTACCGAGCTCCGCTCATCGTTCAAATCACTGCGCTAATCGCAGGCACGAGGACGGCGCGCACAACCTGCGCGCCGTCTTCTTTCGCGAAACGCAGCAGCCTCGACACACATCCAATGGCAAAAGAAAAATGAGTACAAGCGCGAACCTTGGACAAATCTGACTTTCGATTTAGGTGAATGCCCAGGAGGGAGGCACCCTATGAAACGGATCGCTTTCTTGCTGCTTGCGGCTGCAACCCTGGCCGGGATTTTCGCCTACAGGGCCCACGCAACTGGACAGTCCGATGGAGACGCCTCCCCGATCTACGGAGTCAAGATCCCCGCCGGATACCGCGATTGGAAAATGATCGCCGTGGACAACCTCCTGTTAGCAGGAAAGTCCGACCAGTTGCGCGCTCAACTCGGCAACGATCTCGCGATCCAGGCCTATCGCGAAGGAAAGCTTCCTTTCCCGGACGGCGCCATCATTGCCGCGATTCATTGGACGCGCGTCCCGGCGGAGGCCAACGACAAAGTCCTGAACGGCCCCTTCCCCGGCACTCAATCGTTCATTATCGGGACACGCGTAAACGTTCAGTTCATGGTTAAGGACTCTAAGAAGTATGCCGCGAGCCGCGGCTGGGGGTTCGCTGACTTTAAGGACGGAAAGCCAGGGGACAAGGCGCTGCACGAGACCTGCTTCCCCTGCCACATGCCGGCGCAAGATCACGACTATGTCTTCACCCGCTACGCACCTTAATACCTAAAGCTCGAACCGGAATCAGCAGGGCGCTTCGACAATAACTCGATGAATTACCGGAGGATTTATGGCAACTCCAAAAATCGCAGTAGCACCAATGAAGGTCGCGCAGGTTCCCAAGCCGGGCGCCGATTTCCAGATCGTCGAGCGCGAGATTCCTAATCCGGATGCGAGGCAGGTGCGCATCAAGGTGCAAGCCTGCGGCATCTGCCACAGCGATGTGCTGACCAAGGAAGGCATGTTTCCCGGAATTCAGTACCCGCGAGTTCCGGGACACGAAGTCGCCGGCGTGGTGGATGAAGTGGGCGCCGGCGTGACCGTTTGGAAAAAAGGGCAGCGAGTGGGCGTGGGCTGGCACGGCGGACATGACGGCACGTGCCGGGAGTGCCGTCGCGGCGATTTTCGCAATTGTCGCAATGTGAAAATTCCCGGGATCAGCTATGACGGCGGATACCAGCAATACATGGTGGCGCCCCAGGAAGCGCTGGTGGCGATACCCGAAACGCTCAGCGACGTGGAAGCCGCGCCGCTGCTCTGCGCCGGAATCACCACGTACAACGCGCTGCGGCACAGCGGCGCGTTGCCGGGCGATCTTGTTGCAGTGCAGGGCGTCGGCGGACTGGGGCATCTTGGAATTCAATTCGCCAATAAATTCGGCTACAAAGTCGCGGCCATCGGTCGCGGCAGCGAAAACGCGCCGCTGGCCAAGAAACTCGGCGCGCATGCCTACATCGACAGCAAAGCGACAAACGCCGCCGAGGAATTGCAGAAGCTTGGAGGCGCGCGGGTGATCATGGCCACGGCGCCAAGCTCGAAAGCGATGTCCGAGCTTATCAATGGGCTCGGGCCGAACGGCACGTTGATGGTAGTGGGCGCCGCACCCGATCCCATCGAAGTGACGTCGGCTCAGCTCATCTTTGGTGTGCACACCATTCAAGGTTGGGCCGCCGGAACTCCGGCCGACTCCGACGACACGCTGCGCTTCGCGGAGTTGAGCGGAGTGCGAGCCATGATTGAAACCTATCCACTCGAAAAAGCGGCTGAGGCTTACGCGCGCATGATGAGCGGCAACGCACAGTTCCGCGTCGTTCTGACGATGTGAAGTTAACCGGCAGCCCAGTTTGCGGCATGCGGAGCCTAGAAATTGGCAACCACGCAGAAAACAGTGATCGTGACCGGCGGCTCGCAAGGCATCGGCGCGGGCGTCGTGAGGGCCTTTTTGGATCGCGGTTACAACGTAGTGGCGACTGCGCGAAACATCACCAGATCGGGCACGTTCGAGCCGTCGGATAAGCTTGCCTTGGTCGACGGAAACATCGCCGAAGCGGCTACCGCGGCGAATATCGCTGAAGTCGCCAAAAGCAAATTCGGATCGATCGACGCGCTCGTCAACAACGCCGGCATATATCTCGCAAAGCATTTCACGGATTACACGGTCGACGATCTGCGCTCTCTCACTGCCGTCAACATCGAAGGTTTCCTATTCATCACCCAACTCGTGGTGAAGCAGATGCTGGCTCAGAACACCGGCGGAAGCATCGTCAATATCACCACAACGATGGTCGATCATCCGTTCGCAGGAGTGCACGCTTCGGTGGCCATGATCACGAAAGGCGGCCTGCAGGCCGTCACGCGCAGCCTGGCCACGGAATATGCAAAACAGGGCATACGCGTCAACGCCGTCGCGCCCGGCATCGTCGACACGTCTATGCACAACGGCCAGTCCATGGATGCTCTCAAGACGCTGCAACCCATGGGAAAATTTTCGCAAGTGAAAGACATCGTTGACGCCATCGTCTATCTGACGGAGGCCGATCAAGTGACCGGTGAGGTGCTGCACGTGGACGGCGGCGCGCACGTGGGCGCATGGTAATCCACGAAGCCTCTCAGCGCGCCAACGCCGAACAGCACCGTGAAGCGGCGATTTAAACGTAGCAGGCCACACGACGGGAGAAATTCACAGGGCTTTCAGCCAACTTAAACGCAAAAAGAGGAGAAAATAAATTATGTCGCACCATTACTCCGGTCCAGACTTTGGTTTTCCGCATAAGGACGCGCGTCTTGACCTTACTGACCTGTACGCTTTCCCCAAGCCTGGGGATGCTGGCAAATCGATCATCATTATGGACGTGCATCCGTCCGCGGCCCTGAACCCTCCCGGGCCGACCACAAACGAAGCCTTCGCCCCCGAGGCGATCTATGAGCTGAAGATCGACACGGACGGCGATAACGTCGCCAACATCGCCTATCGCGTGCGCTTCTCCTCGAGCAAGGATGGCGCGCAGACTGCGACATTACGCCGTGTGGAAGATGCGCAGGCCGCTACTACAGGTGACGGCGGGCAGACCATCCTCGAAGGTGCGCCCGTCTCGACGGGCGCGGAGGCTCGCGTGACTGAGGCCGGCGACTACCGCTTCTTTGCCGGCTGGCGTAGCGATCCCTTTTTCTTCGACACGATGGGCGCAGTCAACAATCTGCAGTTCACCGGTAATGATTTCTTCGCCGTAGCTGATGTGTGCAGCATTGTGCTGGAAATTCCCAACTCTGCCCTCGGCCTGAAAAAACTGGGCCTGTGGCATCGCACCCTCGACGGCGCGAGCGGTAAATGGATTCCGGCGGACCGCGGCGCGCGGCCTTCGCAATCTGTATTTCTTACCGGCGACCAAAAAGCTGCCTACATCACTGCCGACCCGGCGGACGATGCCCGTTTTGTCGCCGTCTTCGCGCACTCGCTCGAGCACACCGGTGGGTACACGCCGGAAGAAGCAACGCGCGTGGCAAGGACTCTGCTGCCGGACATCCTCTCTTATGATCCCAGGCAGCCAGCGTCCTACCCGCAAAACGGCCGGGCACTCTCTGACGACGTTATGGACGGCTTTATTTCCATCCTCACGAAAGGAAAGTTGAAGACAGATAACGTAGGGCCGCACACAGACCTGCTCGCCTCGTTCCCTTACGTTGGAGCGCCGCACATGGCCCGAGCTGCGAAGCCGGCCGGCGCCTGAGCGTGGGTAAGGCGCAGGCGGTTTCTGCGATGCTCGCAACATTTCAATTGCGCGACCAAGGCCGATGAAAGGAACGTCTCGTGGAACATCCGACTTCTTATCGCACCACACAGATAGATGGTCTCTCTATCTTTTATCGGGAGGCCGGCCCGAAAGATGCGCCTAGTCTTCTCCTGCTGCACGGACTCCCGTCATCCTCGCGCATGTTCGAGCCGCTCTTCGCTAGGCTTTCCGATCGCTATCACCTTGTCGCGCCCGATTACCCGGGCTTCGGACACAGCGACTGGCCCGACCCGAAAAAATTCGCGTACACCTTCGATCACTACGCGGAGATCATGAATCATTTCACCGTAACGCTCGGACTTCCGCGTTACACGCTTTACATGCAGGATTACGGCGGCCCGGTCGGTTTTCGAATGGCCTTGGCGCATCCGGATCGGGTCGAGGCTCTCATCGTCCAGGATGCTGTGGCGCACAACGAAGGCCTCGGCGCGAACTGGAAGACGCGCCGCGCTTTTTGGGCCGATCGCGCCGCCAACGAAAGCGCGCTGCGCACCAATCTCCTCTCGCTGGCGACCACCCGCACGCGCCACGTCGGAAACGATCCCAACGTGGAACGCTACGACCCCGACCTCTGGACCGATGAATTCAACTTTCTCAACCAACCCGGCCAGGCCGATATTCAAAGCGATCTTTTTTACGACTACCGCACGAATGTCGAGGCTTATCCGAAATGGCAAGCCTGGCTGCGCGAGAAGCAGCCACGCCTTCTTGTGATCTGGGGTAAGTACGAACTCTCGTTCGATCCCTCAGAGCCGGAAGCCTACCGCCGCGACGTGCCAAACGCCGAAATTCACATCGTCGATGGCGGCCACTTCGCCCTCGACACGGCCGCCGACGAAATCGCCGCGCTGGTCCGAAACTTTGCCGGCGCAACGCGTCGGAGCGCGGCTCACTAGCCGTTCCGGAATTCAACAAGGAAGGATTTAAAATGCGAGCTGACATTGTTCCCGGCGCGGCATTCCCCGACTACGAACTCTCCGACCATACCGCGAAACGCCGCAAGCTTTCCGAGTTGCAAGAGGTGAACCCGATGGTGCTGGTTCTAGGCCGCGGCGGTTACTGCCCCAAAGACCGCCGCCAGGCCGAGTTGCTCGTTCAACTCCACCGCGAGCTCGAAGTCGCCTATTGCCGCCTGGTCACCATCAGCACCGACAACATCACCGAGACCAATGAATATCGCACCGGCGTCGGCGCCCACTGGCCTTTTCTCTCCGACCCCGCGCGCGTCGTGCAAAAAGATCTCGACATCGCCGAACACACCGACCCCGCCCACAATCCCATGATCCCGCACGTAATTGTCCTCGAGCCCGGCCTTGTAGTTTATAAAATCTACAACGGCTACTGGTTCTGGGGCCGGCCCACTATGGAAGATCTCCGCCAGGATTTGCGCGCCGTCACCAAAAAATGCCGCCCGGACTGGGACATCACTACGCCCGAGATGCGAGCGGCATGGAAAGAAGGCCGCAAGGATCTGTTCTATCCGTACGGCAAAACGTACGCCCAAACTCTCGGCGAACAGGACTAGCAGCGCGCTCGCCGCCCCGAAGCAATTACGATTGACGGCGGGCAATCCGTTTGCGAACATCCTCGACGGCCGCCTCCATCAGGCTTTGCGGCTCGGCGAGGCTTCGCATCGGCTTCCGCGTTTCCATCCTGGCGTCCGGCAGCTCGGGCAATTGCACGTTGCTCGAGACCGAGCGCACTTGCCTCCTCGTGGACGCCGGAATCAACCGCAAAGAAATGGGCCGGCGCCTCGAATGTCTCGGCGTTAAGCCGGAGCGTCTCGACGGCATTTTAATCAGCCACGAGCATACCGATCACACCAACGGCCTCCCGCAAATCAGCTACGAATGGAGCGCCACCGCCTATCTCACCAAATCCACGCATCGCGAGATTGAAAAAATCCTCCCCGAGCCCGCCGCCAAGAAACTCTCGCGCGTAGAACACATCCGCGCCGGCGACGTCTTCACCATCGGCGACATCGAAGTCTCCGCCTTCGCCATTCCGCATGATGCCGCCGATCCGGTCGGCTACACTTTCCGCACCAACGGCACGAAAGTAGCCATAGTCACCGATCTAGGCTATCTGCCCGAGCTCGTAAAGCATCATCTCCGCGAAGCCGATTGCCTGATCCTAGAATCGAATCACGATCTGGAAATGCTGAAAGTTGGCCCGTACCCGTGGTACATCAAGCAGCGGGTCATGAGCCGCACCGGCCACCTTTCAAACACAGTAGTAAGCGATTTTCTCGCAGACGCCGAAGTCTTCGACGGCCGCGCGCGTTACCTAGTCCTTGCGCATCTCTCCGAACAAAACAACACCCCCGACCTGGCCCGCATCAGTGCCGAAGAAGGCCTAAATCGCCGCCCCGCCGAAGCCGCCTTCCGCGGCGAACTGCTCCTAGCCTCGCAACGCACGCCGCTTGGTCCCCTGGTTCTGTAGCCCCGCCCTTTCACGCCGGCATCCGCCGGGCGCCCCCTGGAAAATTTGCCCGTCTACTGTAATCCCTACATAGAAAATCAGGTAAAAGCTGTATTTTCTACTCGATAAGTCATTTATTTTCTTATATTTCTCTTTTTGATATCTGTGGTACTAGGATTGCTCTAGTACCCCCTGCCGTTCAGCGCCAGGCAGGGGTGCGACGCTGACGGAGGGCTTTGGGGGCGTGGGCTCAACTAGGCGGCCCGGTAGTCGCGTCCAAAAGCTGCAGCAACTTTTGGGGGGACTTGGGGCCTTCGGCTGCTCCATCTACTTTCCCGATCGAAATCAATCTGGCAGCAGGGAGGCTACTCTGAAAAAGATACGCAAATCCCTCGAACCCACCCGCCGGGATCTCCAATCTGGTCTCTGTTCTTCCCAGATTTATATCTTTTGCGAAAAAGAAACAGGTGCGGCCCGCTTTCAAGTTCGAGCGAGCGCCGACGGAACCCTTCCGCTGGAAGAAGCAGCCAGCCTACTCGCGATGCACTGTTTAGTGCGCGGCCAATCGCCGAATGATTACCAGGTGATGGTGCGAGCGGGCGGCAGCTTGTTCGAGCGCGTTACGATGAAAGCGCGGCAACTTCTCGAAGCCGGCCGCGCGATCGCATGTCCAGTTGCGCTGAGCCGCCGCGAGAAAGAAGTCCTCGAAGGTGTGCTCGAGAATCTGGCCAACAAGGAAATCGCTTCGCGTCTCAGCATCTCCGAACGCACGGTGAAATTTCATGTCTCCTCTCTTTTCGTGAAATTCAAAGTGCGCAGCCGCATCGAGCTGATGCGCAAGACGCCGAGCCTCTTCGGCAGCGCCGATTCGCAGCCGGTAGGAAACGCCGTGGCCGCGATGGCCGCCGATCCCATGTTCGGCGCGCCGCGCAACCGCACGGTCACGCCGCTCGACCGCCGCGATCACGGCGTAGCGCTGCGCCCGAAGCTGATGACCGCGTAGCAGCTTCCCTCTCGAGAGTGCAGGCGAAAGCCTGCACTCTTTTTTTGCTCCCAGCTTCACCCTCATTCCTTCCCCGTTTATCTGGAAAAAGCCTTTCCGTTGTCATCCTGAACGAAGTGAAGGATCTGCGGTTTCTTAATTTCCAGCACGATATCCGCAACTTCAGCTATGATGAAGCAGGGAAGTTTCCCCCACACAACTGATTCGCAAAGTTTACGCCCGGCTCGTGCATTGGTAGCGCTGGCGTCCCCGCCGGCATCTTACGACCGCAACTGTCGGCAAGGACCGTGACTGTGCGCGGCGCTGAGTGAGCAGTCCGTAGTTTGTTTGATGCTTTGTCAGGGCACGACTTCAGTCGTGCTGCAGGCGCTGCAAAATCGTCGCGGCTTTAGCCGCTGAGGGCTGGGCGCCCCATGCGCCGCACTCGCGCGTGGGGCTCTTCGCCAAGCCGAAAGAGGAGCCCAATTTGATCCCGCGTTACACCCGCGCCGAGATGGCCCGAGTCTGGAGCGACCAAAACCGCTTCGAAAAATGGCTCGAAGTCGAACTAGCCGCCACCGACACGCTAGCCGAATCCGGCACCGTCCCGAAAGAAGCGGCCGCAAAGCTGCGCCAACGCGCCCGCGTAGACGTAGCTCGCATCAACGAACTCGAATCAAAAGTTAAACACGACGTAATCGCCTTCACCATGGCGGTCGGCGAATCCATAGCCGATCCCGAAGCCGCCCGCTGGCTGCACTACGGCCTCACATCGAATGACATAGTGGATACCGCCCAAGCCCTGGTAATCCGCGACGCCTCGCGCCTGATCGATCAAGGCCTCGAAAAACTAGGCGCAATCCTCGAAAAACGCGCCTGGGAATTCAAAGACACCCCAGAAATCGGCCGCACTCACGGCGTTCACGCCGAGCCCATCACCTTCGGCCTGAAAGTAGCCAACTGGTGGGCAGAAAATCGCCGCGATCTAGAGCGCTTTCGCGCCGCTGCAAAGCAATTAGCCGTGGGCAAAATTTCCGGCGCCGTAGGCACAGCCGCGCATCTAGGCACCGATGCCGAAGAAAAAATCTGCAAGCGCCTCGGCCTCGCCACAGCCCCCATCACCTCGCAAGTAATCGAGCGCGATCGTCATGCCGAATACGTCGCCACGCTGGCCATCGCAGCCGCATCGCTCGAGCGCATAGCCACAGAAATCCGCCACCTGCAACGCACCGAAGTCCGGGAAGCCGAAGAACCCTTCGGCGGCGAGCAACGCGGCAGCAGCGCCATGCCCCACAAGCGCAATCCTGTAAGCTGCGAGCAAATCTGCGGCCTGGCCCGCGTAGTCCGCGGCAACTCCACCGCCGCCCTCGAAAATATCGCCCTCTGGCACGAGCGCGACATCTCTCACAGCTCGGTCGAGCGCATCATCCTCCCCGATTCCACAATCCTCGTCGACTACATGCTGGCCCGCATGGCCGACATAGTAGCCAACATGAAAGTCTTCCCCCAACGCATGTTGCGCAATCTAGATTCCACGCAAGGCCTGGTCTTCAGCGGCCAAGTCCTACAAGACCTGGTAGAAGCAGGCATGCCCAGAGAAGAAGCCTACAAAACCATCCAATCCCACGCCATGGCCGCATGGGAAACCGAATCCAGCTTCCGCGAAAAAATAAGCCAAGATCCAAACGTAACAAAACTCTTGGACGCCAAAGCCCTAGCCCACACCTTCGATCTAAATCGCCAACTCCGCAGCGTAGACAGCATCTTCCGCCGCCTCTTCAGCACAAAATCCACAACGGCCAGTTCGTAGCGCAGGTTCATCCCGAGCGAAAGCGAAGGGCTGCCTGCCCTTCGAGACTCAGCGTAAACCGGAGTTTTCGCGCGCCACAAGCGCACAGGAAGGTGGTCCCGCATTTCGGTGGGGCCCCCGCATTCATGCGGGGGAAGGAGCGCTTCAGCGCTCCGGGAAGAGTCCCGCCTCTAAGAATGCGCTTTAGCGCTGGCTCCTCGAACCAGCTCCCGTGGCGGATGGACTACCTTCGAAGAAATGTTTTTTACCCAGCCCGCGTGCTAGCATCTCCCGCGCACGCAACGCAATCTCGCCGCACTCAAAAAAAGGAGCCACGCCTTGGAACTGCGTGAATCAAACACACGCGCGCGTCGCATGATCAAATCCATTTTGTGTATGGCCGCAGTAGCCCTAATCTTCCCCGCATCTCTCCCCGCCCAAGCCCCCGCCGCCAGCGAACCAAAGAAAATCATCATCGATACCGATCCAGGCACCGATGACGCCATCGCCCTGCTGCTAGCCCTTCATTCCCCCGAACTAAAAGTCGAAGCCGTAACCATCGTCGCCGGAAATGTCACCGCCGACATGGGCCTCGATAACGCCCTCAAAGTCGCAAGTCTCGTTGGCCGCTGCGATGTCCCGATCGCCAAAGGCGCCACGCGCCCGCTGCTCGAGCCTCTGGCCACAGGATTATTCTGGAACGGCCCCGGCGGCATGGGCGGCGCGCAATTGCCGCCGCCGCAATGCCGCGCAAATCCCGAATTCGGCCCCGACCTCATCATCGAGACGATTCACAAATACCCGCATCAAATCACGCTCGTCCCCATCGGCCCGCTCACAAATATCGCGCTGGCCATTGGCAAGGACCCATCAATCGTTCCGTTAGTGAAAGAAGTAATTCTGATGGGCGGCGGAATCACCGGCGGAAACGTAAACGCAGTCGCCGAATACAATGTTCACAGCGACCCGGAAGCCGCCGCAATGGTTTTCAACGCCGGCTGGCCGCTCACCATGGTAGGCTTGGACGTCACCGAGATCACGCTAGTAACCGACGACGACGTAGCCAAGCTCGAGCAGCATCCCGGCCCAGAAACGCAATTCGCCGCAACAGTCCTGCGCTATCAAATCGGCACGTACAAAGGCACGGGCATCTTTCACGGCGGCGCCATTCATGACGCGCTAGCAGTAGGCGCCGCAATCGATCACACGTTTCTGACCACGCAAGACATGCGCGTAGACATCGAGACCGAAGGAAAATTCACGCGCGGCATGACGGTAGCAAATCGAAAAAACGTAATCGAAAAAGAAGCCGTAAGCGGCGATCACGTAGAATCAATAGGCGTCGAGCCAGTAAAGCCAAACGTTCACGTATCCACAGGAATCGACGCAGCGCGCTTCGTAAACTTCCTACTCCAGCGCATCGGCAATCACTGAGGTAGCACAGCCACTCCTGGCTGTGCCGGATATCGCCTTCAACCGATTAGGAACCGCGAATTGCACACACAGCCACAGGCAGGAGTGCCTGTGCTACTGGACCCGGCACGTGGGTCAGCCTTATCCGATCTACTTGGTCTTCGGATCTGACTTTATCTCCTCGCACCCTTCGTCATTCGCAAATTCTTTGCCGGGATCAAACGCCAGCGCCTTATCCGAATCATAGTAAGCAGAAAAGCACCCAGGGCACCCCGGCCCTTTCAGGAACTTATCGTCCTTCCACAGCCGCTTCCGATTTTCGTCGAAATATAAGCGCAACTGTTCCCGCGTGCCATTCGTCGACCGCGCCATCGCAAACACAAACCTCAATCGCCCTGCATTATCGTAATAATATTGAAAGTCCCAGGTCGCGTCTTCCCCTTCGAGGTAATCTTCATACCACGCGACCGCGCCTTTCGAATCCCGCGCGATCCGTCGTATCACGAAAAATTGCCCTTCACAGTTATTGAAATCCCGCTCGGACGTTTTGTAGGCCCCGCTTTTCAATCCCGCGTTGATCGGCCCAACGATCCCGCGTATCGCAATAATCCGCGCATTCCGCTGCCAATTCGCTTCAGTGATTTCACCGCCCTGGCCGAAGCCCGCCGCCGGGAAAGCGCCCGCTCCCCAGATCGTAATCAGCAGCAGCGCGCTCCAAATAGACGCCGTAAATCCTCCCTCCAAGCGTTTACGTCGTCCAGCCGCGCGCAAATTCATTGATCCAGCACAGCCCCGCGGGAATGATTGAGAAGCTTGATGATCTGCTCCAACTTATCGTGTTGCACTCCCACTTCTTCCAAAGCCGCGCGAAAGTGGTGGAGAAACTTCTCGAAGTGCGATGCATCCATTCCCATCGTTCGTACGTGCTCGTGCGCCTCGCGAATATCCTTGCCGGTGTAAACGGTCTTGCCCCCGAGCAGCATCGCGAGAAACATGCTCTGCCGCCCGCGCAAGTGCTCCAAGCCGACACCCTCGAAGAACGGCCGCAGGCTCTCGTCCGCAATCACCCGCTTATAGAACGATTCCACCGCGGCATTGATCTTGAATCGCCCGCCAATCGTTTCAAACAACGTATCAGTCATTTTGATTCTTTCGCACGCGCCTGGGTGCGCATGGCTAAATCCGGCCGTCGGGGCCGGTTTCCGGTACGCCAACTATACCCCTCCGCCGCAATCGTTTCTCCGTTCATTTTGATGCAGCGATCGCCTGCGCGCTGCCCCCGGAGGAGTAAAAAGGCATCTCGCGGCCGGCGAGTCAATTTCTCACCAAACCTCACCCGCCCCCGCAACCCGGTACTAGTCAAAAATGAAACTTAAGTACCATTGACTTACTATTACTCTGGCGATATATATGGCCTGGCGGTCGGCAGTCTCAACGCGCGGAACCGGCTCTCCCGAGCCTGCCGCAATCCGTCCCGAATAATTGAATCTATACAGCTCATCCGCCGGGGCGGATGAGGCGCTCAGGTGTTGAATTGGCATTTCGGCTCAAATTCGAAGACAACGACCTCAGGTCTGAAGACCTGAGCTACATTCCCGCCGCACCCCAGCCCCACCGGCCACCAATTTCTAATCGAGACACGAAATTATTAGAAACAAGCGTAACTCGAAGAAAACAAACGACGGCACCTCAGTCTAATCGAGACAAAACACGCCTTTTTCACGAAGCGATTTGCATCCCAGATGAACTACACCGGCAGACTCCACACGCCACCGGCCACCGATTTCTAATCGGGAACCAAATTATTAGACACGGAGGTAACCCAAAGAAAACAAACGACGCCACCCACCTCTAATCGGGAAAAAAGCACGTATTCAAAACGCAATCTGGATCGCGGATGTATCGCGGTTTTGAATTCGCACGGCGGGACCGAATGGCGCTTGCTGCTTCAGGGCTGAATCTGCACCAGCTTGGGCTTGCTCTCCGAAGCCGCAGGCGAGCCGCTCCAGCGTGTCGAGCGCGCCCGGCTCGAGCGCAGCCGGCTCATCACCCGGCCGATTTTCACCGAACTGCTGATGAAGTGATCCACCTTCACCGGCCCAGCCATTTTGATCTTCCTGACCCAGTGCAGGCCGGTGCTGATCGCGCAGCCGCATTGCGAGCAGTCAGGCGTGCCGCCGAAGACGCAAGGCTCAACACGCGTCTCCAAATCGGCGGAGTAGTTGGCCGAGAGCTTGGCGAACACGCAATCCCCCGGATTTTCCGGCGGCTTGAGGAAGGCTTGGGCCAGTCCTTCGTTGAACAAGAGTTTTTTGTAGCGCTTGGCCAATGGCGGCAATTGCGCCGCCAGCGCGCGGCGATCGTCAGGCGTCAGCATTTCAGCGCTCTGCTCGCCGATTTGCGGCGTGTAAACGCTGACCCAGACGCGATTCACTTCGGCCCGCGCGCTCCAGAAATTTACATATTCTTCGAGATAGCCGGGGCGCTCCAGCATCGGCCGCGAAATTACCCAATGAATGTTGACCTCGCGGCCTTCGATGTTGCCGAGAATGCGCTCGTAGGTCGCCGGCTTGCGGCGGATGTCGTGATGCTCGGGCAAGCCGTCCACGGAAATTGCCACGCGCGCGCGCCGCAGCTTCATCCACTCCATGGGAATGGGGATGATGCCGCTGGTCACTACCAGCGTGAAGATGCCGGTCGCGCTCAGCGCGGGAAGAATTTTGCTCAACTCGCGATGGCGCACCATCGGCTCGCCGCCGACGAGCGAAACGTGCAGCGGCTTGTGCTTGCGCACAAGCTGCAGGACACCGTCGACCAGCTCATCGCCGCGGCGATCGTTCAATTCGCTGAGCGTGACGCCGCCGCCGAGATGCGTATCGCCATAGGCGTAGCAGCCGGGGCAGCTCAAGGGACATTCGCGCGTAATCTCGATCGAAAGCATCGGGATTCGGCCGATCAGAATGCTAGCCCAGGAGGCGAGCAACTCGCGCGCGGTCAGACTAGGATTCGGGGCAGTCGCGGGCACCTCCATAGGATGCACGCGGCGGGTGGCAAGGTGCAATGGCTTTGCATTGGAAGTAAACAGGTTACGTGGAAGGAGGGTTGATGCGCCGCGCCGAATAGCTACGGCAGATAGGGCCAGGTCACCGGCAGATCCATCAGGCGATCGCAGGGAACCACGATCTGCGGCGGATTGAAATCTGCGATGCTTTTTACCCGGCCAGAGTTTAGCGCCGTCAGGGCTGCTGCGGAGCGCGTATCGTCAGGGCGCTCGGTGGAGATTTTTGCGTAGAGCGCGCGGGCTTCTTCGAAGCGACCCGATTGCACATACGCGATAGCCTCCGAGAATTCGGCTTCGTATAAATCGGGCCGGACAGCCAAAGCTTTTTGGTAGTGCTGGATGGCGATGTCGGGATGGCCTAGGCCATCTTCAGCCATGCCGAGCATAAATTCTACGGCGCCGGGATCCCCATCGCCCGCGGCTTTAGCGATTTCCTGTTTCGCGGATTGGAAATCTCCGGTGCCCAGATACGCGACGGCCAGGTTGTGGTGCGTGCTCGCGCTGCGCGGATTGAGCGCCAGCGCTTTTTGGAACGGGTCGATTGCGGCCTTGGCGTCGTCTGCAAAGAGATGTTCTTCGGCGAGCAGCGCGAATCCGGCGAAATCCTCCGGGTTCTTCTGCACTCTGTTCTCGAGGATCGGAATCAAATCGGCGGTGCCGCTCTCAAACCCGGAGATGAGCTCGAGGCGGTCGGCGCGCATTTTGGGGATGGCGCGATGCGCGATGGCGACGGCCGCGACGACGAGCAAGGCGGTCGTTGCCGCCACGACGATCGTGAACTTCGTTTTCGCGGCGTCATGCGCTCCCAAAGGCGGCGCGACGGGAAGCGCAGCGCCCGTGGCCGCGTCAACGGATGAACCGCCGAGAAGATCAGAAACGACGGAAGGAAGCGCCGCGCCAATGGCGAGTCCTGCTACCACGCCGCCGACATGCGCGGCGTTATCAACGCCGGCGCGCAGACCATAGAAGAGATTGATGCCGATAAATGTTGCCAGGCCCTTGAGCCGCTGCTTCGCATATTGCATGTCGATCGGAGCTTTTCTCAGATAAATGAACGAAACCAAGCCTCCTGCGGCGCCGAACACTGCGCCCGATGCGCCCGCGCTGATGCGCACGGGATCCCAAAGCTCGCTGGCGAGGCTGCCGGCAAATCCGGAGGCGAGATAAAGGAACACGAAGGCTTTGCGGCTCATGACCCGCTCGGCGAGACCGCCGAGATACCACAGGCACCACATGTTGAGCGCCAGATGGATGATGCCGATGTGCACGAACATGTTGGTGAACAAGCGCCACCATTGGCCGCCGAAGGTGAGCGGGCCGAAGTCGGCGCCGAAGCGGACGAGGTCGGTGATGCTCGGCTCGATCCAGGATGCGCCGCCGACCAACATGATGACGTAGACGGCGAAGTTGGCGGCGACCAGCGCGAGCGTGACGATAGGCGTGGGGCCGAATGTGGCGAGACGCGCAGAATATTCCGAGTCGGCTGCTCTTTGGCAATTCTTGCACAGCGGATCGACGGCGCGGCCGTCAACCGTGCGCACGAAAGTTTTGCCGCATTTAGGGCAAGTGAACTGAGCTTCGATGGTGGATGCTCCTGTTGCGGCCGCGAAACGGCGCCGGGGCCGAGATGGCAATCCGAAAGTAACTGTTGCGCGCGGGAATTTCAATGGCACGACATCTTGGTTCAGAACTGGCGGCGGGTTTTCTAGGGGAGGTCTGAAAAACATTTGCTACAACAGCGGGAGGAATGGCTCAGCGTCCGCGTTGCCAGTAGATTCCCGTGCTGTCGATGGTTTGAATTGGTTCGGAGATTTGGTTTGCGTCTCGAAAGTCGTTCACTGCTTCGCGGCAGCTGGCTAGGCCATAGTCGTCGATAATGACGTAGCCGCCTGCAGAAAGATGGGGATAGAGATTTTTCAGCGCGTCCATGGTGGATTCGTACATGTCGCCGTCGACGCGGATCAGCGACCATTTTTCACCTGCCAATCCGGGCAGAGTTTCCTTGAACCAGCCCTTCACGAAGCGAACCTGATCGTCGAGGAGGCCGAAGCGGCTGAAATTTAATTTGACGGTGTCGAGAGGCACGGCCAAATATGGATTCTCGAAATTGTAGCTGCCGGCATCGGCGGGATTTTTGCTGACGTCGGGGGACGGGAGGCCTTCAAAGGAATCCGCTACCCAGACGGAGCGGTCCGCAATTCCGTGGGCTTTGAGAATGGCGCGCAGAAAAATTGCCGCGCCGCCGCGCCAGGTTCCCGCTTCGATGATGTCGCCGGGGACGCCGCTGCGCAAAATATCCTCGAGGCAGGCCTGAAGATTGTCGAGGCGTTTCATGCCGATCATGGTCAGGGCCTGCGGAGGGAAGTCCAAGCCTTGACGGCGAAGCTCGCGATCGACTTTTACGCGGCGCATGGGGATCATGCCGCGTTTGAGCATGGCTTCGAAGAGGATGCGCTTGATTCTGTTCTTGGGTCTTTCCGCCGGCGCGTAGAGTTCCTGGCCGTAGAGCAAGAAGGTTAGGGCTTTTTTTGTCAGGTCGAGATAGAGAGATGCGGCTTCGTTCATTTGCGGAATCGGAGGCTCCGGAGAGGATTGTATATTACCGCGGAGAACGTAGGGCCGAAAGACGTGGCCGAAACGCGGGAGGGCTGATGACCCTCCCCTACAACGGCGGGAATTTATTGGACTCTTTGAATGTAGCGAGCTTCGGCGGTGTCTACTTTGATCTTGTCGCCATTGCTTACGAATGGGGGGACGTTTACTACCAGGCCGGTTTCTAGCTTGGCTTGCTTCATTACGGCGCTCGCGGTGGCTTTTTGAATGCTGGGCTCGGTGTCAACCACCGTTAGGTCGACGGTGTCTGGCAGCAGGACGCCGATGGGCTTGTTCTCGTAGAACTCCAGCTTTACCGGGAGATTGGGAATCAAGTAGTCGGTGGTATCACCCAGCAGCTCTTTTTGCAGCGTCATTTGCTCGTAGGTTTGCGAATTCATGAAGTGGAAGCCTTCGGCGTCGCCGTAGAGGAATTCGTATTCGATTTCGTCGAAGACGGCGCGCTCGACGAATTCTTCTGCGCGGAAGCGGTAGTCGATGATCGAGCCGCTGCGGAGATTGCGCATTTTGGTCTGCATCTGTCCGCGCTTATTGCCGGGAGTGCGGTGATCGACGCTGAAGACGGTGTAGAGCTCGCCCTCGTGGCGGATAACCATTCCGGGGCGCAGTTGTGTGGCCTTTACCATTCGTGGCTCCTGATTCCTTTGAAGGGTTGCTGCCGCTTGGAGCGGGCTTTCGCGCGGGGCCGGAGTTGACCGGGCCGTCGGCGAGCGCTCAGCGCCGGATTCGGGCTGGGCGGAATTTTCTATTATAGAGGGCGGTGAGGGAAGCGGTCAAACGGGGGTTGTCATTTGTCGGGTCTTCCGCGCTTGTTGGAAGCGTTGATTTGACAGTGCGGTCGCCGGAGGGCGCAGTCCGCCTAGGCGGACGCCCCTACGAAGAAAACGGCTAGCGGCGAGCGAGAAGAACGACCACGTAAGGCTGTCCGTTAGGTCTTGCGTTCATGGCACGTTGGCGTAGGAGAATTGTTGGATGAGGGCTTGTGCTTGCGTATAATTTGCTGCGTCCCGGAAGAGCACGGCCCATCTTCGGCCGCCGGAGGCGAAAGTACCGGAGCAAGAATGATGAAATTCGGACTTGGGCTGGGTGTGTGTGCGCTCTGCGCGGCGTTCTGCCACCCGGCGAATGCGCAAGGTACCGGCGAAGGGCCGGTACGTGGAACTCTGAATCTAAATCCTCCCGGAATGACGCTGCATCTGGCCGACCGCTACCACTTGCTCCCAAACGATGTTGATTCCAGTGCGGACAACGTAGCCGCGCCGGACACGGATGCGTACGATTCGCACGACGCGAAAGACGGCGCGGGCAAAGGAGAAGTGCGCCCGCCGAAGATAACGGATGTGCCGCCGTGGGAAGTTTCGGGAATGTGCGAGGCGGGGAAACTGGATAGCAAAGCTTGTCGGTTTCACTGGTGGCCGGCGCTGCGCGAGCAGACGCAATACCTGCTGATCGAAACGGGCTGGAACCTGGCGACGAATACGCATGTGTATGACGCCACGACTCACGGGCATTGGTTTCAGAATTGGATCAACTCGGTGGATGGCTTCAAATTCAGCCGGTGGAATGACGCCAATCCCATTTCGGATGATTACGTGGGGCATCCGATGATGGGCGCAATCACCATGGATATTTTTATTCAGAATTATCCGCGGGGGATGTCCATCGAGGCGCAGAACACGAAGGAGTATTGGCACAGCCGGCTGTGGGGGCTTTTGTGGTCCACGATTTACAGCACGGAATGGAAGCTCGGGCCGATCAGCGAAGCGTCATTCGGGAATACGGGCCGCACGACCTATTTTGATAAGAACGCGGGGAAAAAGACGAATGGAACTGGGACGGTGGGGCTGGTGGTCACGCCGCTGGGGGGCTGGGTTTGGACGCTGGGCGAGGATTTCGTGGATCTGCACCTCATCCGCGCCGCCGATGCCAAGACGACGAATCCGCTCTTTCTGTTTGTGATGGGATTTGCGAACCCGTGCCGGAGCTTTGCGAATCTGATGCGTTTTAAGGCGCCGTGGTACCGCGACAGCCGGCCGGTGCGGCCGCATCGAACCTGGCCGACATTTACGGATGCCCTGGCCTCTCCGTAAGCAGTGGGGGTTTTCTCCGAAAGCTTTACTATGTGCCGGAGCGGCGGGTTTTCCTCCCGAATACGCCGTGAGCCTCGATGCGGCTGCGATGGGGGTCGCGGCCGAGCACGAAAAGTTGGCGATTCCGAAGCATCATTGATGGCGCGCGTTGGCCAGCCGCGCGTGCGTATGCTATAAGTAGCGGGCCAGAGAATTTCTGAGGAAATCGTGCCGTTTATCAATTTTCCTGCACGCGAAATCAATTGCAAGCTCGTTTACTACGGCCCCGGCCTTGGCGGGAAGACCGCCAATTTGCAGTGGATCTACGAGCACACGGGAGCGAATCAGAAAGGCAAGATGGTGTCGCTGGCGACGGAGACGGACCGGACGCTGTTTTTTGATTTTCTGCCGCTGGATTTGGGGACCGTGCGCGGATTCAAGACGCGATTTCATCTTTATACCGTGCCCGGGCAGGTTTTTTATGAGGCCAGCCGGCGATTGATTCTGAAGAGCGCGGACGGAGTGGTTTTTGTTGCGGATTCGCAGGAAGAGCGGCTGGATGCGAATCTGGAAACGCTCGATAACCTGCGCGAGCATTTGCGGGATCACAATCTGGATTTCGGCACGATTCCTTACGTGCTGCAGTTGAACAAGCGCGATCTGCCGCACGTGATGCCCGTGGCGGATCTGAAGAAACAGTTGCAGCTTAAGGGCGAGCCGACGCTCGAGGCTGTGGCCATCACGGGGCAGGGAGTATTTGATACCTTGAAGGAAGTTGCCAAGCTGGTTCTCGCCGAATTGAAGAAAAACGCTTAGGGCTTCTGGTAGGTCCGGAACGTAATCTCGATCACTTGCTGGACTTCTGCCGGTTCTCCGTCCGGTCCAGTCGCTGGTTTCATCCGCCACTGTTTCACGCCATCGACGGCTTTTTCGTTTAGCCCGTAGAAAAACCCTCTCGTCACGACAGCATTCGCAATCCGGCCGTTTTCGTCCACGTCAGCGATGAGATCTATTGTCGCGTTGGCTTTGCGTTGCCCTCCCTCTCGGGAAAATTCAGGTTGAGGACAATACTGACACTCCGGGATGGAGAAACCACGACCGGGAAAGGGAAGCGACGAACGCTTCGGCTGCCCATTCCTCAAGTCATCGCCGGTCGCAGTGAAGCTATGGAGGCCGAGAGATGCCAATTCATTGGTCCTCGAAAACGTCGCCTTGAGGCTTTGAATACTCTGCGGTTTCGGATGCTCATAGATGTGCACGTGCAAGATGATGTCGCTGTCGGTCTCTTCGAACTCGCCGGTGACGAAAGAGTTCGCAGAGAGCTGGCTGGCAATCCAATTGGCGGGATCCGGCTGGTTGGCCTCTGGAATTAGAAGCGCTTCACGGGAGACAAAGTCTGTGAACTGCTTGCGGTCCACGAGGCTAATTTTTGGATCGGCTGCAAGAGCGGCGTAGAGATCATCGGTGAGTTTTCTGCCTAGCTGGGTATAGAAGTGTTGCGGTCCTTGAAAATCCATCACCAGCAGATTCTTTGAATGCGATTTCTTAACGGCCTGGGAGATGTAGCCTGCGAGGTCTTTGATCGCTGCAACTTCCGGATCTTCTGAGGAACTCGCCGGAGGTGGGGTTTGCGCGCGCGCCGGCGAAGCTGCGAGGGCAATCAGCAAGCAAAGTGCAATGCCGAGTAGCGCGGAGAGAGCTCTAGCTGCTGCGGGATTCGTTTCGGCAGAAGCGGGCACTGGTCCGCCTCAGTGGAAGCTGGCGAGGGCGGCGGCTTCGTCGGGGAAACTGGGGATGGTTTGGATCAGGCGGGTTAGCTCGAGGACTTCGAGGACGTGGCCGGTGGCGTGAGCTATCTTGAGGGTGCCACCGAGGCGGCGGACAGTGACGAAGCTGCGGACGATGGTGCTGATGCCGGAGCTATCGATTTGCGAGACGCCGTAGAGATTGATGATGATCTTGCGGGCGCCGCCGTCGATCAGCGAGCGCAACTGTGTGCTCAATTCGTCGTTGCTGCGGCCGATGGTGGCGCGTCCCTGGAGATCGAGGACGGTGACATCCCCAGACTGCCGGCTGGATATCTGCAGTCCCAAGCGAAGCTCCTTAAGCGAGTCGCGTACTGTGGCGCATTATACTCCGTCGAGGCTGGAAGGCGAGATTTGTTGAGGGATAGTGTCGTAATTTCTCGACGGAATTCGAGAGTCGACGGTTCCTAATAAAATCTGCTTGGTGGGTTAGCTCTGAAGTGCCCAGCGCTAAAGCGCATCGATGAAGACGGCGCATTCTTCGGAGCGCTGAAGCGCTCCTCCCCCGCATGAATGCGGGGGCTCCCTCCCAAATGCGAAGGCTCTCGCAGCGTCAACGCGGGGCTTCTTCATCCGCCGAGGATGGAGCCGCTGAAAGGCGAGGCCGCACAGGGGTTGAAAGAAAAGGCCCAGCGCTAAAGCGCGTCGATAGAGAGGAGGCTGCTTTCGGAGCGCTGAAGCGCTCCTCCCCCACATAAATGTGGGGGCTGCCACCAAAATGCAACGGCTCCCACCAAGTTGCTTGGGCTGCCACCGCGACGTCGAGGTCCGAGAAATTTCTCGCTGGTTCAGATTGGAGCGCTTTTGCCGAATCGTTTCGGGTGCGTGCGGATCGACGGAATGTGGTGTGCGTAGAAAAGAAAATGGGAGGTGAGTGCCGTGAGGCAACCACCTCCCGGGGTGGGGTGTTGCTGGTGGATCCCTTTCGAAACTGGGTCTCTGTCTCCCGGGGATCCGGCCCCGGCGGAGCGGCCGGGGCAGTAATAGAGGGGGAATAGCATGGTAGCGAGACAGTGTCAACCCGATTGTTGGCTGGTCATTTGCGCGCGGGATTGATCGAGCATTTCGCGGACTTTGCGGGCAAGTTCGCGGGGTGAAAACGGCTTGTGGAGCACATTGAAAGCGCCGGCTTGAATTTTCCGCTCGAAATCAACATCGGCGGTATAGCCGGTGACGAAAATGACGGGCGGGCCGCCGTTCTGTGCGCGCATGCGTTCGTGGGCGCCGGGGCCGGTCAATTTGGGGAGCATGACGTCGAGAATGGCGAGATCGATCGTTTGAGCGCGCTCGGCGTAGAGTTCGACGGCGGCTTCTCCATCGGCGACGGGCAGGACGGTGTAGCCGAGGGAGGAAAGAGTTTCGATGGCCAGTTGACGGAGACCTTCGTGGTCCTCGGCTACTAAGATCGTTTCTGTGCCGCCGGAGACGGGAGCGGCAACTTCTGGCTGCGTGGGTGCCACGGCGGCGCCTTCCGCGATGGGCAGGTAAACGCGGAAGCAGGTGCCTTTTCCAAGTTCACTATCAACGAAAACCACGCCGCCATGCTGCTTGGTGACGCCGTAAACCGTGGCGAGTCCGAGTCCCGTGCCTTTCGACGGGCCCTTGGTGGTGAAGAAAGGCTCGAAGATGCGGTCGAGCGTAGCGGCGTCCATTCCTTCGCCGTTGTCGCTAACGGAGAGTAAAACCTGCCGGCCGGGATGAACGTGCGGATTCTGGCGGCAAAAATCGGCGTCGAATTCCGCGTTGCGAGTTTCGACGCGCAGTTCGCCGCCAGCGGGCATGGCGTCACGAGCGTTGAGGCAGAGATTCATGAGCACTTGATCCATTTGAGCGGGGTCGGCGCGAACCATGGCGAGATCCGGGGCGAGCGCGCGTCTGATCTCGATGTTGCTGCCAATGACTTTTTCGAGAAGGCTGAGAGTCTCGGTGACGGCCTGATTGAGATTCATCTGCCGCGGCTCGAGGGCCTGGCGGCGGGCGAAAGCGAGGAGTTGGCGAGTGAGCGAGGCGGCGCGATCGGCTTGCAGGCGGATTTTTTCGAAGCGGGTGTGGAGGGTGCCTTCGGCGGGAGTTTCGTCGAGACCAAGCTCGGCCCAGCCGAGGATGGCGCCGATCATGTTGTTGAAGTCGTGAGCGATGCCGCCGGCGAGCTGGCCGAAGGCTTCGAATTTCTGGGCCTGGCGGAGCTGCTTTTCAAGGGCGACGTGTTCGGTGACGTCTTCGACGACGATTTGATTGCGGTCGTAGGAAGAGTACGAGTCGTGAACGCGGTACGCGGCGATACGGACTTTGATGATGCGGCCGTCTTTGCGCACCCAATCGGCGATGGCGTCCACTTTGCCGTCGCGCACGAGTTGGCCGGCTAGGCGATGGCGCTCGACAGGATCGCGATAGAAATTTTCCGTTTGGCCAAGCGCGAGAACTTCTGCCACGGAATCGTAGCCCAGCATGGCGACGAGAGCGGGATTGACGTCGAGGATTTCGCCTTCGAGAGTGGTGCGGTAAACGCCGTACATCGCGGATTCAAAGAGGCTGCGGTAGCGGGCTTCGCTATCGCGGAGAGCGGCCTCGGCGCGTTTCCGTTCGGTGATGTCCACGATGCTGCCGCGGACGAGGCGCCGTGAACCAAGAGGAATCGAGGCGAGGAAAACTTCGCAGGGGATGTCTTGGCCTTGAGCATTTCGGTGAAGCCACTCGAAGTGAAGCGTTTCGCCGCGCACCGCGCGCTCGGTATAGGCGTGGGCTGCTTCGAGGGACGAGCGGCCGTCGGGCTGTTTTTCGGGGCTCAGCGCCCCGGGCTCGCAACGCAACAGCTCAGCGCGGGAAAGTCCGAACAGCGCTTCGGCGCGTTGATTCACGTCGACGAAGGCGCGCTTTTCGGTGTCCAGGACGACGATGGCTTCGGGAGCGTTTTCGACGAGCGAGCGATAGTGAATTTCGCTCTCGTAAAGAGCTTTCTGGGCGCGGGCTTGGCCTTCGCGCAGCGTTTTTTCTTCGAGCGTCCGTCGGATGGCGAGGCCGAGGCGGGCGAGTTGATGCTTGAGGACGTAATCATTGATGCCGCGCTTGATGCACTCGACGGCGAGTTCTTCGCCGAGCGTGCCGGTAACGAGAATGAACGGGACGTCGAGGCCGAGTTCTCTCGCGAGATTCAGAACGTCGATGCCGGTCCAATTGGGAAGACGATAATCGGCGAGAATGACGTCGAAACTGCTCGCGCGAGCCGCCGCAGCGAACTCGGCGCGCGTGCCGGCAAATTTCGGGTCGATGGCGAGGCCGTCGCGTTTCAACTCGCGCAGGCATAGCTCGATGTCGTCCTGATCATGCTCGACAATGAGAACCCGGATGGGCGATGTGGCCGGTACCAAAGCGACCGTATCCGGGAGAGTTTGAGACATTGGCCTCCTCAGTCGAAACAGAAAGCGCGCGCGGGCGGCGCAATGTTGACGCTCAGCCAGTAAAGCCCCAGGTGCTTGGCGGTCTCGCGGAAATCTGTGAACTCGAGGGGTTTTTGGATGTAGCTATTGGCGCCATGTTGATAAGCGGCGACGAGGTCGCGCTCTTCGCGCGAAGAAGTGAGAATGACGACGGGGATGGCGCGGGTGCGCGGATCCTCTTTGACTTTTTGAAGAACCTCGAGGCCGTTAACCTTCGGAAGTTTCACGTCGAGGAGAACGAGGCGTGGCGGCGATTCAAAGGAGCGGCCGGAGTAGGCTCGGCGGCAGAAAAGAAAGTCGAGGGCTTCCTCGCCGTCTCGCACCGTATGGACGGAGGGGGCAGCGTCTTTTTGATTCAGCACGTGCAGAGTCAACTCGGCATCGCGCGGATTGTCTTCTACCAGCAAGATCTCTACGGCTTTGGACTCAGGCATTCCTCACCTCGCATTGGGGTTCCTCTACGCGCGCGTGCGCAAGAGGGGATCCGAGAGTGAAATAAAATGTGGCGCCCTGGCCGGGCTGCGAATCGGCCCAGATACGGCCTCCGTGATTGCGAATGATGCGATGCACCGTGGCCAGGCCTATGCCGGTGCCTTCGAATTCGTCGGCGCGGTGGAGGCGCTGAAAGACGCCGAACAGCTTATCGGCATATTGGGGGTCGAAGCCCACCCCGTTGTCGCGAACGAAAATGGCGTCCTCCTCTCCGGCACGACAGGTGGCGACTTCGATTCTCGCGATTTCTGAGTGACGCGTGAACTTCAAGGCGTTGGCGAGAAGATTTGTGAAGACGATGCGCATGAGGCCGCTGTCACAGTTGGCGACAGGCAAAAGTTGGATCTGCCAGGAAATCTTGCGGGCCTCGAGTTCGGCGGAGAGGTCGGCGGCGATGCGATGCAGAAGTTCGTTGAGATCCACATTCTCGCGTTTGGGGCCCATGCGGCCGACGCGGGCGAGGTCGAGGAGATCTTCGACGAGGCGGCCCATCTGCGCCGCGCCGTCCACGACCTTTTGGACGTAACGCATGGCGTCGGGCCCGAGACGTTCGCCGTGCTCTTCGATGAGAATGCGCGCGAATCCGTCGATATGGCGGAGTGGTGCGCGCAGATCGTGGGAGACCGAGTAGCTGAAAGATTCCAGTTCGCGATTGGACGATTCGAGTTCGGCGGTGCGCCAGATGAGATCCTGATTCAGGCGGCGAACATTTTCTTCAGTCTCGTGGGCCAGAGCTTCGGCCTTTTTGCGCGCGGTTATGTCATTGTTGATTTCGAGAATGGCCACGGGCGCGCCTTGCTCATCGCGTTGCAGCGACCAGTGAGAGGCTACAGTGATCCAGTTTCCGTCTTTTTGACGGTGCACAAGCTCACCTTCCCACTTGCCTTCGCGCAATAGGTCGGCCTGCAGGTCGTCAAAACTCTTGGGATACTGAGTGGAGAGGAGCTCCTGCTTAATCCGGCCGTGGGCTTCCTCGCGGGACCAGCCGTAGAGCTGCTCGGCGCCATGATTCCAGTAGGTAACGCGGCCAGCCATATCGCGGACGAGAATGGCGTCGTCGGCGAGCTCGAGAAGGGCAGCCTGATCGCGCAGCTTGGCGGCGTGCTCTTTTAAAGCTCGTTCGGCGCGGTTGCGCTGAGCCATTTCGAGGGCGAG
>DAITPO010000003.1:64576-78770 GCA_036833535.1 Candidatus Acidiferrales bacterium
CGTGCTCTTTTAAAGCTCGTTCGGCGCGGTTGCGCTGAGCCATTTCGAGGGCGAGTTCTTGAATGGCGGACTGCAGCTCCGCGGTTCGCAGGCGCACCCTGTTCTCGAGATCTTGATTGAGCCGGCGGACTTCCTCTTCGGCGCGCTCCTGCTGTGCGATCACTTTTTCGAGTTCCTGCTTCGCGGTCACGAGGTTCGCGGTCCGTTCGGCCACTCGCGTTTCCAATTCAACGTTGGCGCTGCGGAGAAGTTGCTGCGTTTTCTTCTGGTCGGTGACGTCGCGAATGGCGCTGGCGACGAGAATGCCTTCCGGGCTTACGATAGGGCTCAAACTGATTTCGACCGGGAATTCAGTGCCGTCCCGGCGCAAGCCGTAGAGTTCCAGCCCTACTCCCATGGAGCGCGGGCGGGGATGCACCGAATAATCGGCGCGGTGCGAAGGGTGAACATTGCGGAAGCGTTGAGGCACCAAGATTTCAACGGCCTGCCCGATTAATTCTTCGCGGTGGTAGCGGAAGAGCTTTTCGGTTTCCGCATTGACAATGAGAATGCGGCCATTCGCATCGGCGATGACCATGGCATCGGGGGCCGACTCGAGGAAACCTCGGAACTTGGCTTCCTCTGCGGAGATCTTTGCCGCTTGACGCGACATCGCTTCATTGGCGTTCCGTAAATCAGAGAAGCTCGGCAGCGCGATAGCGACGGGAGCCAGCCGGACCAAGAGGATGGCGGTTCCAATCGAAGCCGCGGCGGTTACGGCCTTGATAGCGCCGGCCAGCCAGTAGGCAGCGTGCCAGAGGTTCCAGACTTCGATAGCGTGGGTGAAGCCGCAGGCCACAATGAAAACGCCGACACAGACAAACGCCCAACTGAAAGGCAAGTCATTGCGGCGCCGTACCACGCGCAACAGGGTGACGGGAATGGTCATGTAGGCGGCAAAAATGAGGGCGTCGGAGACTAGATGTAGCCAGACGAGTCCGGCGTTCCACTGGTAGCAATAACCGTGGGGCATGAAATCGCCGGAAGAGAAGAGCCATTTCAGGAATTGCACCCGGGTTCTCCTCGAATCTATACCGCGCGCGTGAAGCGATGCGAAGCGGTGAGACGCACTCGTTCAAATACACTTGCGCCTTTGCCTGGCGACAGCACAGGCCATGCGGGAGGAATATCGGCAGAAAGACCGGCGACTTGAGAGAAGCGGTGCTGTGGAGAGTGCGGAGGCGTTCGGTTGCGATGCTTCGAGAAAACTAAGAGCAGTTACTGTGCCGGATGGCTCGCGAAATATTGAGTGAGCGAGCCGATGGCCTGTTGCAATCCGGAACGTACGTTGGACTGCAAGGCGGTCACGACGTCGGACATATTCTTGCCGCTTGCGGGCTCATCGTGCGAGTAGGGGAATGTCCAGACAACCGAGCCGGTCTTGGGTTGGAACAACTCGAACTCGATCGAGAACCGTGCAGCCGCGCCTCCGGTATCGACTTCGTTAAAGGCAGAGAGATGGCCGCGAAGGACATAATCGCCCTTGGAGCTGCTGCCGAGGCGCTGCACGGCGCGAAACTGGCCCGAGGAGCGCAGGTCCTGAAGCAGCATGGACTCGAGCATTTCCGTGGGAGCTTCGGCCCAGCGATGGAAATAGTCCGCGCCAAGTTCTACCTGGCCATTGCTGTAGACAATGCGATCGTCGCGATAGAGAAGAGGCGCGGTGATGTGGCCCACAACGATAGTGACGGGATAAACAGTAGAGGCTTGCGGCGCGGACGGAGGCGGAGACTGGAGCGTGTAATAGCTCACGGGCCTGGCCGAGCCACAGTTCGCAAGCAGCACGCAGAAGGCGAGAGCCAGAGCTGCGCTGCTCACAGAAGATGCGGAGGCGCGGGGACGCGCGTCCGGTTTAGAGCAAGGAGCAAAAAATCTCATGGCGGGGGTGCCTCGCCTGGCTTACGCGGCTTCGGCTCTGAGCTGCGAATCAGAGTATAGGGTCGCGTCTTGATTGTCTCCGTGAATTCCTTCATGTTTTCGCTGACTTGACGGAAATTCTCGATGATCTCGTCGAGGTTCCCGCTGTTGACGTTGAGAGTGCGGTCCAGTTGATCGGTGAGAGAAGCCATCGAGGTCAAGGCTTCGTGCGCTTTCATCAAAGTATCGTGAAGAGGCTGGCTATTATCCTTGATCATTTTGTCCGCGTCGGTGATGGCATCGTCGGCCTTGGCCATGGTTTTCTTGAAATCATCCAGCATCGGAGAGAGCTTCGCGGTCACCTCGTTCATGTGATTCAGAGTGGAGCGTAGAGGTTCGCGATCCTCTTCCAGCATGTGGTTGGCCTGGCGCATTACGCCGGCAATGTTTTTACGATTCTCATCATTGAGCAGATCATTGACGCGGTCGATGGTGGTCTGCAGCGCGGTGACGCGGCCGTTCAGATTTTGTATCAGTTCCGTGGCTTTCGGGCCGAGGTCGCCGATGGTGGCTTCGAGATCGTCCAGGCTGGTGTAGGCGCCGGTCTGAAGAGTGGCACCGTTGGGAGCTGCCTGTGCGGATGGGCTGCCGGGTACAATGGCCAGGAAATTCTCGCCGAGCGCGCTCAGGCTGGAAATTTTCACCGTGCTGTCAGTTTTCACCGGCACATTCGGTTCGACTCGGAATTCGACTCTCATTTGCGCCGGATTCGTGGGGTCGGGCACAACGCTGGTGATGCGGCCAATCGGAGGACCGCCGGCGTAACGCACCTGCGCGCCTTCTTGGAGCCCACCGGCATTCTTGAAATAGGCGCGATAGAGGTTTCCGCTGCTGCGGAAAGTCCCGGAGATGTAAAAGAGCGTGAACAGCAGGATCGCGATCGCGACGATCACGAAGGTTCCGACGAATGCCTGTTCGCGCTTGGATTCCATCCCTGCTTTGACCTCAGCCTTTAAAATTCGCCGCTATCCGCTTTCAAACTGCTGCGGAAAGGCGCGAGTATATCACGTCCGTCCGCTTCGCCCTTGTTTCCAATTCCGCGCTATTTCCTGACCACCGATTCATCGCCGATGAGCATTTGCAGATAGCTCAATTCGTCCTCGAGTTCCGGCTCGGCAATGCGATCGAGGAACTGACGAACGCGCGGCTGCGTGCTCGACTGGATTTCGTCTTTCGTTCCATTGGCGACGATCACGCCGCGGTCGAGCAAAATCATGCGATCGCCGATCAGGAAGGCGCTCGGCAGTTCGTGCGTCACGACCACGCAGGTCATTCCAAACGCTTTTTTCAGCTTCAAGATCAGCTCGTCAATTCCAGCGGCGATGATGGGATCAAGGCCGGCCGAAGGCTCGTCAAAAAAAAGAATTTGCGGATCCATGGACATGGCGCGGGCGACGGCGGCGCGCTTTTTCATCCCGCCGCTCAATTGGGCGGGCATGTAGTTCTCGTAGCCGGCGAGGCCTACTTGATCGAGCTTCAGGCGCACCATGATTTCGATGGTGGAGGCATCGAGAGGGCTGTGCTCGCGTAGCGGAAGTGAGACGTTCTCGCCGACGGTCATCGAGCCAAACAGAGCGGAGCCCTGAAACGACATGCCGATGGTTTTGCGCAGGTCGTTGAGTTCCTTCGGCGTGATGGTGGCCATGTTCTTGCCGCCGAGCCAGATTTCGCCGCTGGTGGGGCGTTCGAGGCCGACGAGAGTGCGCAGCAGCGTGCTCTTTCCCGAGCCCGAGCCGCCGAGGATGACCAGAGTTTCCCCGGCGCAAACGTCGAAGCTGATGCCGTGCAGAATTTCGCGCTCGCCGTAGGATACGCGGAGGTCGCGGACGGATATCGCAGAGCCGCGGGCTTGAGTCGGAGCTTCTGAGCTGGGCGTCATGGCTCGGTCCCAAAAATGATACCGGTAAATTTAAGACGGCGAAGTGAAATAAAACAGCGCCGTAAACGCTAAGTCAACCACGATAACCAGGAAAATGGACTTGACCACGGCCGTAGTCGTCGAACGGCCCACTTGCTCGGAGCCCAGGCCGGTGAGGAAACCCTCCTGGCAGCCCACCGCCGTGATCACCAGGCCGAACATGAAGGCCTTGATCAAGCCCGTGACGATGTCCTCTTTCAAGAGCGCGTCGAGCGTGGCGCGGAAGTAAGACCCGAAGGTGAATCCGGCGCCCAGGATGCCGAACGTGGCTCCGCCCACGATACCCATGAAATCCGCCCACATGGTGAGGCAAGGCATCATGATGAGCATGGCGACGAGCTTGGGAGCGACCAGGAAGCGCACGGGATCGAGCGCCATCGTTTCCAGCGCGTCAATCTCCTCGCTCACTTTCATGGTCCCGATTTCCGCGGCGAAGGCTGAGCCCGACCGGCCAATGACGATGATGGCAGTCATCAGGGGACCCAGCTCGCGGGTGAGTGAAAGGGCGACGGCGTTGGGCACGAATTCCATGGCGCCGAATCGCTTAAGCTCGTGCGCGGATTGCAGTGCGAGAATTATGCCGACGAAGAAGGTGATCAGCGAAATGATGGGGAGAGCTTCGATGCCCACGGCCATGGCCTGATGCAGCGCGCGGCGATAGCGTGCGCCCTGGCCCTGCGTCTTGGTGAACACGGCGACGGTGGCACGGGCAATCAGGCGCGCCAGTTGCCCGACGTACGCGAGGGTATCAATTGTTCCGCGCCCAACGGTGTCAGTAATCGCCATCGCTGTGGAGATTCTCGGCCGATTCCGGCCTCTCCCATCTTTCAGGGATTCGCCGGCGGCGTGCTCTCGATCGCCTGCGATTCGCTCTCGTATACTTCGAAAACTTTCAGCAGGCGCGTCAGTTCGAGAACTTCACGCGCCACCCGGCTCAGGCCAAAGAGTGAGAAGCGGCTCTTCATGTCCCTCGCCGCTTTCAAACCCTCGATCAACGATGCGACACCGGCGCTGTCGATATATTTCACCGCCGTGAGATTCACGATCACGTACGGAATGTGCTGCGTCTTGATCAGGTCAAGGAGCGTCTTGCGCAGGTCCGGTGAATGATAAAGCGTGATATCCCCGGTGACATCCACGATTGAGACATCGCCTTGCCGCCGCGTAGCAATCTGCATTTTTAGGGCCTCCGCCCGGGGGTGCAGGCTGTTTTGCCAGAGTTTTCGGAGACTTGCAACCGATTTGAGAGGCGGACTTGCCAGGCGAGTCCTGGGATACCCATAACGCCGCGCAACGAGTTAGATGGAAAGGCACTTACGGGACTGCGGAGCTGGAGATGCAATTCGCGAA
This sequence comes from Candidatus Acidiferrales bacterium, assembly GCA_036833535.1. Classification (GTDB taxonomy): domain Bacteria; phylum Acidobacteriota; class Terriglobia; order Acidiferrales; family UBA7541; genus Palsa-147. The sequence continues at coordinate 69,801 of DAITPO010000003.1, forward strand.
TCAGGCGCGTTTCTCGATGGGAATGTAGCCGCGTTTGCTTGCGCCGAGATAGACCTGGCGCGGGCGGGAAATCTTTTGCTCAGCATCGAGAAGCATCTCTTCCCATTGCGCAATCCACCCGGCAGTACGCGGAATGGCGAAAAGCACCGGGAACATGGTCACCGGGAAACCCATGGATTGGTAAATGAGCCCGGTATAGAAGTCCACGTTGGGATAGAGACGGCGGGAGATGAAGTAATCGTCGTCAAGCGCGATGCGCTCCACTTCGAGCGCGATATCGATCATGGGATTGCGGCCCATGACGTCGAAGACTTCGTAGGCAATGTGCTTGACGATGCGCGCGCGCGGGTCGTAATTCTTGTAGACGCGGTGCCCGAAACCCATCAGTTTGCGCTCGCCCGCCTTCACGCTCTTGACATAGGCCGGCACTTTATCCACCGAGCCGATATCTACGAGCATGCGCAGCACGGCTTCGTTGGCGCCGCCGTGCAGCGGGCCATAAAGAGCAGCCGTGGCTGCGGCGATCGCGGAATAGGGATCGACGTGCGAACTGCCCACGCCGCGCATCGCCGTGGACGAGCAATTCTGCTCGTGCTCGGCGTGCAGAATGAAAAGAATGTCGAGCGCGCGTTCGAGCGTGGGATTGGCGTGGTATTTCAATTCTGTAGTGCGGAAAAGCATGTTCAGGAAATTGGCGGCGTAGCTCAGCTCGTTATCGGGGTACGCGTAGGGCATGCCCAGGCTGTGGCGATATGCGAAAGCTGAAAGCGTGGGCATCTTGCCGATCAGGCGATAGGTTTGTTTCCGGCGGGAATCGGGATTGAAAATGTCTTTGGCGTCCGGATAGAAGGTCGATAGCGCCGCGACGGTCGAGATCAACATGCCCATCGGATGAGCATCGTAATGGAAGCCGTCGAGGAATTTCTTAATGCTCTCGTGGATGAAGGTGTGGTGCGTGACGTGGTAGGTCCAATCCTCGAGTTGCGCCCGCGTAGGTAGCTCGCCGTAAAGAATCAGGTAGGACGTCTCGAGATAGGTGCTTTTCTCCGCCAGCTCTTCGATGGGATAGCCGCGGTATTCGAGAATGCCCTTATCGCCATCAATGTAAGTGATGCGGCTGATGCAGGAGGCCGTGTTGGTGAAGGCGGGATCGTAGCTGATCATCCCGAAATCGCTGTCCTTCACTTTGATCTGGCGAAGGTCCATGGCGCGAATGGTGTCGTTCTTGATGGGGAGTTCGTATTTCCGGCCGGTGCGATTGTCGGTGATGCTGAGGGAATCCCGAACGCCCGTGGGAGTTTCTTCCGGCGCCGTGGCGGCTGCTGGCTTCGTTGGATTCACGGAAAGAGCCCTCGCGACTCTCCCAGGCAAGCCTCCCCGGGGGAGAACGGAACTACCAATCTACACTAATTGATGCGTTGAACGGGAGTGCTTTTGCCTGAACAGGCGGTAACCGAACCCGAACAGGCGCCCGGTAGGTGTGAAGTGCTGCAAGAAAAGCGTGGCTGCGCGTTCTCCGTAGCGAAGGCGGCCGGCCCAGCTCTCAGCGACCGCCGCGAGAGAGGACGGACATGCTATTCGGGAAGAGATTTGATTGGGCGGTAGCGGCGCTTGGGGCCATGTCACTGCTCTACGCTTCCGTGACGCCGGCGGTTTCGAGCGGGGATGCTGCGGGCGGGAGCGGAGCCGCGGGCAAGAGCGGAGCGCCGGGCGGTTGGAGCCTTGGCGAGCCGGTGCGGTATGAGAACTTGACTGTTTTCCCTGTGCTTTCGAAAGCGGATGCGGATACGGGGCCATTCGAGACGCTCGATGAAGGATTGGCTTCCGGCGATGTGCTGGTGACCGAGCACGGCAGCAGCGATTACTTGCGCCGCTCGCGCGATGGCGAAGCGCGTCCTGCGCCGCAGCAGGGAGGCGGGGCTGAGGTCAACCGGCTTGTGCTGATCAATCGCGGCAAGAAGCCGGTAATTTTGCTCGCGGGCGAGATTGTTTCGGGCGGGAAGCAGGATCGTATCGTGGGCAAGGATCGCATCGTGCCCGTCGGCGGGGCGCCTTTGCCGCTCGACGTCTTTTGCGTCGAGCAGGGGCGATGGACTGGCGGCTCGGCGAAATTTGCTGCGGCTAACACGATGGTGCATCCCAGCGTGCGTGAGAAAGCAGCGGTGGACTCCGACCAAACCAAAGTCTGGGCCGCGGTGCGCTCTGGCACCACTTCGAATCAAGCTTCGCGCACAGCGGCCCCGCCGGCCAGCGGCGCGGCCGGTGTGGGGAGCTCCCCAACGACAGTCCAAGTCGAAGCGGCGCCGGCGCCGCGCATTTCCGCCAACGCTGTCGGCGGCGTGATTTCGCGCGAGGCGCCGAGCCAGTCGTATCGCAAAATTTATCAGTCGCAGCAAATCGGGCGTGACGTGGATACCTTCGCCGATGAGCTGGAGCGAAAATTCGCGAGCGCTACCTCCGGATTGAAGGGCGAGTCGGTGGTCGGGGTTGTCGTCGCCTATGGCGGGGAAGTCGCCTGGAGCGACATCTTCGCTTCGCAGTCGCTCTTTCAGGCGTATTGGCCGAAGTTGTTGCGCAGTTACGTGGTTGAAGCGCTGGCGCGGCCGGCGACCGTCGAGAAGGCTTCGCTCGAAGATGCGCGGTCGTTTCTCGATCGCTTGAAGGGCCACGTGCGCGAGGATTCCGAGCCCGGCGTTTATACCTGGCGCGAAGTCGCGCAGGGGCACTACGCTGAAATCGAACTCGAAGCGCTTGCGCCTTCAACTCTGACGTTGCACTGGATGAAAGTGCTTCGCAACAGTTGATCGTGCCTGATGTTGTTTGGTGCGACGTAGTCCCTCGCGCGCACCGCGCCGTGGGTTTCGCCGGGAATCACGCTCCCGGCTGAACCCACCGGCGCACTTCGCTTTGATCGGGACATTCCGCGAGAAGTTCGGCGATGGTCCGGTGCAGCACGGGATGTTGCGCCTGGGCGGCAACTTCCGCGAGCGGGACGAGCACGAAGCGCCGCTCCGTCATTCGCGGATGAGGGATCACCAGCTCCGGCGTCTTTACGATGCTTGAGCCCAGCAAGAGTATGTCGAGGTCAATCACCCGCGGTCCGTACTTGATTCGCCGGCGCCGCCCAAGCTCGCGTTCGATATCAAGCAGGACGTTCATCAACTGCCGCGGCATCAGCTCGGTTTGCGCTTCGAGAGCGCAATTCAAGAACCAGCCCTGCTCGCGGATTTCCACCGGCTCGGTCTCGTAGATGGCCGAGCGTTGCAGAATTTTCACTTCGCGTTCTTCCAGCTCTTCCATCGCGCGCGTGAGATTGTTTTCGCGGTCGCCGAGATTCGAGCCGAGCGAGAGATAGGCTTTCTTCATGAGGTGAGTTTGGTGTGCGTCGGCTGTCGCGCCGTGGCGCAGCGATGATACCGTAGGAGTTCGGAGCTGGCGAAGAGCGTTCAGGGGCGATGCGCTTGAATCTGGCTATTTGGATTGTTGTCGCTTGCAGTGCCGCGATTGTGGCCGCGAAATGGTTGCGCCATCTCGGTGCGCGGTGGAATGCACGTACGCTCGCCGGATTGCGCGCCGCGAGCCATATCGCGAAGACGCGCTGCGGCGAAATCGAATACGCGACAACGCAGGCCGGCTCCCCGGTGCTGATCTCGCACGGCACGCTTGGAGGTTTCGATCAAGGAATGGTCGCGGCGGAGCTGATCCTGCCGCAGCAATTCCGGCCCATCGCCGTTTCCCGGCCGGGCTATCTGCGGACTCCGCTCGCGGCCGGAGCGAAACCGGAACAGCAGGCTGATGCTTTCGCCGCGCTTCTCGATTCTCTGGCCATCGATCGCGTTCCCATCATCGGCATTTCCGGCGGCGGCCCGCCCGCGCTGCAATTCGCGCTGCGCCATCCGCAACGCTGCACGGCTATCGTGCTGATTTGCGCGGTGACACAGCGGCTGACGCTTCCGCGGCGCGCGGTGCTTGCGTCGCAATGGCCGCGCGTCGTCACTTCGAACACGGTGAACTGGATCGTCTCGCTGCTCTATAGCCGGTTTTCAGCGCCGGTCTCGCGATTTGCGTTCAGCCGGTTCGAACGATCTTCGCGCACTCCCGCACTTGGCCGCCGCGATGGATTGCGGCTGATGGCCACGTCGGTGCCCGTGAAGCCCCGCTTCGAAGGCGTGATGAATGATGGCGACTATCTTTCGACGCTCGATGCGTATCCTCTTGAGCGCATTCAACAGCCCACGTTGATCATCCACGGCAACGCCGATGAAGTGGTGCCCTTCGCTCACGCCGAATTCGCCACGAGCAAAATCTCCGGTGCGCGTTTAATTACGCTGGAACAGGGTAGTCATTTCGCTGCGTTCATTCGCGCGCGAGAGGTACGTGAAGCAATTCAGGAGTTTCTCGCTCGGTAGCGCCGGCGTCCCTGCCGGCATCCTACGACTATGAGTGTCGGCGAGGGCTGCGTTTGTGGGCGGACTCACTTCGCCGAACGAATGAGAATTACGGGTAGCTCCGCGCTACTTTGTGTGATTTGGAGTTCGGTTTGCTCGCAAGATGCCGGCAGGGGCGCCGGCGCTACCGAAGCTAAAACATCGCCGCCTGGCGGCGGGGCTCATCCATGCCGAAATGTTTGTAGGCGAGCGCCGTGGCTACGCGGCCGCGCTGCGTGCGATCGAGCAGGCCTAGCTGCATCAGATACGGCTCGTAAATTTCTTCGATGGCATCTTCTTCTTCGCTCAACGATGCCGCAATCGTGTTCAGTCCGACCGGCCCGCCCGAATATTTCTGAATGATGGTGAGCAACAGGTTGCGGTCAACTTCATCGAGCCCGTGCTCATCCACGCCGAGCATGGCGAGCGCCTCTTGCGCCACTCCGCGGTCGATATGTCCGGCAGCGCGCACTTCGGCAAAATCGCGCACGCGGCGCAGCAGGCGATTCGCGACGCGAGGCGTTCCGCGGCTGCGCCGCGCGATTTCTTCAGCTCCGGCGTCGTCGGTCTGTATCCCGAGGATTTTCGCCGAGCGCTTCACAATCAGGAACAAATCCTCGGGCGTGTAGAAATCGAGCCGGTGCACGATTCCGAAGCGCGAGCGCAGCGGCGCCATCAGCAAGCCCGCGCGCGTCGTCGCGCCCACCAGCGTGAAGCGATTGAGCTGATAGGGATGAATCCGCGCGCCGGGCCCCTGGCCGATCACCAGGTCAATCCGAAAATCCTCCATCGCGGGATAGAGAATTTCCTCGAGCGCCGGTTGCAGCCGGTGAATCTCATCGAGGAAAAAGAAATCGCTCTTCTCAAGCGACGTCAGTACCGCAGTCAAATCGCCTTTCTTCTCGAGCAGCGGCCCCGAACTGACTTTGATCGCCACGCCCATCTCGTTCGCCAAAATCTGGGCCAGCGTGGTTTTTCCGAGTCCCGGCGGGCCATATAGGAGTACATGATCGAGCGCCTCTTTGCGCGTGCGCGCCGCCTCGACCGCAATGAAGAGATTCTCCTTCACGCGCGTCTGCCCGATGTAATCATCGAGCCTTTTGGGGCGCACGCTGGCCTCGATGCGCGCGTCTTCCTCAAACGCGCGCCCCGATACCAGCCGGTGCCGAGTGTCGCTCAGTTCCATGCGCTGTTCACTTTACCTCGAAAGCGCCGAGATTTGTCTCGCGTTCCGTGAATTCTTCGCACCGGCGGTCCAGCTCTTCGTGCTCGCGAGCGAACCGCTCCCGCATGACGCGATGCGCCTCCAGGCTGTCCCACGAATCCACCGTCAGATAACGGTAGCGTTCCTTCGTATCGCGGAGCAGTGTCGTGCCTCGAAATCCGGCGCTCTGTCGAAAGAGTTGCGCCCAGCTTCCCTCACTCGAATAATGCCGCTCGAATTCCTCGATCTTGTCTTGACGCGCCACGAATTCCCAAACGAGCTGTATCACGCCCGCCTCCGCAAAACTTTGCCAGGTCACTCGCCGTGGCCAGCGTGAGCGCTCCTCTGCATCTTCGCGCCGCCGAGTTGCTGCAACGCCGCGCGAAGCAGCACGTTGAAATCATTCTCAGTTGCGCCACTCTTGCGAATTTGCTCAAGCGTGCGTTCGACGGCGCGCGCCTCATAACCCAGATTCAGCAGCGCCGAGGCCACATCCGATTCTAGCGGCGAGCGCGCCGCCGGCTTTGCCGACTCAGCAGGCTCGAGCGCCGCGGCTTTTTCCCGCAATTCGACCACGATTCGCTCCGCCGTCTTCCGCCCAATCCCAGGGATTCGCTCGAGCAGCGCCAGATCGCTGCTGCGTATGGCCGGTAAAAGTTCGCTGATTCTCATCCCGGAGAGAATTTTCAGCGCCAGCGAAGGACCCACGCCGCTCACGGAAATCAGCAATTCAAACGTTTGCTTTTCACGTGCGGTCAAAAATCCATAAAGGCACAACTGATCCTCGCGCACGTGCGTATAAATCATCAGCGTCACGTCGGAATTCACCGCACCCAGCACCGAAAACGTGGAGAGCGGAATCTGCACCAAATATCCCACGCCGCCGACATCCACCATCACCTGGTTCGGCCGGCGCTCAGTCAGTTTTCCGCGAAGCTGTCCAATCATGTAGCAGCGATTATTGATTAGCGTTGTAGAGGTGTCAAATCTGCACGCGGCGTCTCAAATTGGCGCAGCACTCTCACACAATTTTAACGAAACATTTTCGCCGCCTTCCGCGTAATCCCATGTGACGCACCACTTCGTGGATCTGGGGCGATTTCACGATTGTCCGCTTGCGGAACGGGTGTGTTCGGATTCGGGAATTACGGTTTCATTAACGCATAAAAAATTTGCGCCAGAAAAAACATCGTTTGCTTTCCTGGCGTCCACTCAACCGTCTAACTGGGGGACTGGGGCTAATACAAAGGAGAAACAAAGATGTCACATCGTCGTATTGCGCAAATCGCCGCGGTGGCAGTAATTGTGGCGATGCTCCTTCCAGCCCTTGCCGTGACTGCCGGGGCCCGGGAACTGAAATCCACCATGAAAGCCCAGATCTCCATCGTCAACGCGGTGACGCTCGGCGGAAAGCAATTGAAGGCCGGGAGCTATTGGTTCGTCGCCGACGATACGAAAGTTCAGGTCGTGTCCGACGGAAAAGTAGTCGCGGAAGTTTCCGTTCAGTGGCAGGACGCAAAACAGAAAGCGGATGCCAGCGCGCTGGTTATCGAGAGCGGAACCGTAAAGGAAATCCGCTTCAGCGGAAAGACACGCACAGCCCTCGTCCAGGAGTAACCCGAAGCACCCACAGGACGACAGCGAGCGGCACATCCCATGCCGCTCGCTGCTTTTTTCTGATTCAATTTTTTGAGTTGTAGTTGCTCAGGGTGTGTCTGCGTTCAACTCGATCACGTCGATGACGCCGACCACCGCGGAATCGATGGGCGAGTTGGGCCGGCCGACCGCAGTCATCGCCGAATAGCCTTCGGTCGAGAGCAACACGCGATCGCCTTCGCCGGCATCCACGGCGTCGAGCGCGAGCACCGGCTCGCCGCGATCCGAGCCATCGAGATTCAGCGGCTGCACGACCAGGATTTTGCGCCCGACGTGCGACGCCGCCTTTTGCGTAGCCACCACGTCGCCAATCACGCGCCCGATCAGCACAGGCTGCTACTCCTTCGCAAGTTTCGCCGCGTCCGCGAGATTCACTTCATCCACGATGCCCACAATTGTCGCCTCAGTCGGCACTTCGGCAGGAAGAAACGGAAAGCTAGCCTCTTTCCCGCGGCACCAATAAACCATTTCGCCCGCACCCGCGCCCACAGAATCCAGCGCCACCACCGGCCGCCCCTTCGCGCGCCCATCGCGCCCGATCGGCTGCACGATTAGCAGTTTGAGGCCAATTAGCGACGGATCTTTCGCTGAAGAGACGACATTTCCGATGACTCGACCAAGGATCACGTTACTTATTTCTCGCGGCGGCGAGTTCCGCTTCATGCGCCTCGTCCAACCGCACTGTATCCACGATCCCTATGATTGCCGCGTCCACTGGACGGTCCTTGCATTCTGCGGCCATGCGCGCGGAGCTGCCGGAGACGACCAACACGGTCTCGCGGTAGCCCGCCCCTACCGCATCCACGGCGATGAGATAGCCGGGCTCGTCGCGGCCTTCGGGCGAGATCGGTTTCACGATGAGGAGTTTTTTTCCTTCGAGGCGAGGATCTTTGCGAGTGGAAACTACAGTGCCGACGATGCGGGCAAGAATCATCTTGTCTGAGGATTTGCCTTTACTGCAAAACGAAGAAACTCCGCCGCCGGATTTCGCACCTCGCGCGCGGCGTCGCCCGAACGGCTACTTCGCCCGTTACTTCGCCGCCGCCATCGCGCTCTTGCCGATGGGCAGCGTATCTTCGAGCGACTGGTGCGGCCGCGGAATCACGTGCACGGCGATCAACTCGCCCACGCGCCGCGCTGCTGCTGCGCCGGCATCCGTCGCGGCTTTCACCGCCGCCACGTCGCCGCGCACCATCGCCGTCACGTAGCCCGAGCCGATCTTTTCCCATCCGACGAGCGTGACCTTCGCCGCCTTGACCATGGCGTCCGACGCTTCGATCATCGCCACGAGGCCGCGTGTCTCGATCATTCCGAGTGCTTCACCCATTCTTCATCCTCCGCAGAGACGCCTCGAAAAATTCACCGCCGGATGCGGTCTTTGCGCACCGCGTCTTCCACCAGCGCTTCCAGTTCCCGCCGGCTCAGCGTGATGCGATCCGTCACAGCCGCCTCGTCTGCCTCTGCGGTGACGGGGCGGCTGGTGCCGGCCGGCGCGCCTTGAATCCCATAGCGCGCCCGCGCCGCGAGCAATTTTTCCACATCTTCGGCGGAAAGCAAGACTTGTTTGCCGAGCAGCACGGTGACGAGCGAAACGCGCGCGAAGTGCTCGGTCGTCTCCATGCGGAAAAACGCCGTCAGCAGATCCTGCCCGTAGGTGACCACGCCGTGATTCGCCAGCAGAAT